>CADEGS010000056.1 GCA_902826945.1 uncultured bacterium
AACTCCTTCCGCTACGTGAAGGACGCGATCGAGCACGAGATCGCGCGCCAGATCGCCGCCTACGAGGGCGGCGACCCCGCGCGCTTCCCGGTGCAGGAGACGCGCACGTACGACGCCGCGAGCGGCACGACGCGCACGATGCGCTCGAAGGAGGACGCGCACGACTACCGCTACTTCCCCGAGCCGGACCTGCCGCCGGCCGTGGCCGACGAGGCGCTGGTCGTGGCGGCGCGCGCGGCGATCCCCGAGCTGCCCGCGGCGCGCCGCGCGCGCTACGTCGCGGCGCTCGGCCTCTCCGCCTACGACGCGGGCGTGCTGACCGGCTCGCGCGAGCTTGCGGAATTCTTCGAGGAGACCGCGCGCCTCTCCGGCAGCCCCAAGGAGGCCGCCAACTGGATCTCGAACGAGCTCCTGCGCGCGCTGGCGGAGTCGGGCGCGGGCGGCCTCGGCGCGCTCGGCGTGGCGCCGGCCGGGATCGCCGAGCTGATCGGGCTGATCGAGCGCGGCACGATCCACAACAACGCCGGACGCGCCGTGCTGCGCGAGATGCTCGCCGGCGGCCGCCCGGCGGCCGAGGTCGTGCGCGCGCTCGGCCTCGAGCAGACCAGCGACGCGGGCGAGCTCGAGGGCTGGTGCCGCGCGGCGCTGGTCGGCAAGGAGCGCGTCGTGGCCGAGGTCAAGGAGGGCAAGACC
Source organism: uncultured bacterium (assembly GCA_902826945.1). The sequence goes on from CADEGS010000056.1 coordinate 694, forward strand.
AAGGCGCTGGGCGCGCTGATGGGCCCGGTGATGAAGGCCTCGAAGGGGCGCGCCAACCCGCAGGCGGTGCAGGAGATCCTCCTGCGCCTGATCCGCGAGGAGGGCTGAGCGTGGCGGGAGCGCCGCAGGGCTCGCGCGAGGCCGGTCCCGCGCGCGTGCCCGTCGCGGAGCTCGTGGACCTGGCCGCGCTCGAGCGCGCCGACGGCCGCCCGCCGGGCCCCGCGCGGCTGCGCGCGGCGCTGCCGCGCGGCTGGGTGCTCGAGCCCGACGGCGTGCACGCGCGCCGCGACCTGCGGCTCCTCTTCCGCGAGGGCTGGATCCTGCTCCTCGGGCTCGTCGCCTTCGGCAGCGCGGGCCTCGCCTTCCTCTTCGGCGCGATGCCGCGCGGCGCGCGCGGCGCGCTGCGCTTCCTCGTCCTGCTGGCCGTGATGGCGCTGCTCGGCGGGCTCGTCGCGCCGGTGATCACGCGCGCGCTGCAGCGGCGCAGGCCTTGACCGCGCCGGCGCCCGGGAGCGGACCCACCCCTCGATGACGGTCGTCTCCGCCCACCAAGGTCCGATCCTCGCGCTGGCCCTGGTGCTCGTGGCGGGCCTCGCCTCGGGGGCGCTCGCGCGCGCGCTGCGCCTGCCGACCGTGACGGGGCAGATCCTCGCGGGCGTCCTGGTCGGCCCGTCGCTCCTGGGCCTGTTCGACGCCGCGTCGATCGACCGCCTGACGCCCGTGATCGACTTCGCGCTGGGCCTGATGGCCGTCGCCGTCGGCAGCCAGCTGCGCCTGCGGCGCCTGCGGAACGCGAAGAAGCGGCTCGGCCTCCTGCTCCTCTTCGAGGGCCTGCTCACGCCGGCGATCGTCTTCGCGCTGGCGCGACTCGTCGGGCGCGCGCCCTGGCCGCTGGCGGTGCTCTTCGCCACGATCTCGGTCTCGACGGCCCCGGCGACGGTGCTCGCGCTCGTGAAGGAGGCGCGCGCGCGCGGCCCGCTCGTGAAGACGCTGCTGGCGGGCGTGGCGCTCGACAACCTGGCTTGCATCGCGCTCTTCGAGCTGGCGCGCGGCGTCCTGCGCGCCGAGCTGCTGCCCGGCGCGAGCGGCGGGCTGCGCGAGGCGCTGCTCGCGCCGCTGCGACCGCTCGGGCTGGGCGCGCTGCTCGGCGGCACGGTCGGCTGCGTGCTCGTGCTCGCGACGCGCCGGCTGGTGCGGCGCGAGCGGGTGACCTCGGCCTCGCTGGTCGCGATCCTGCTCGTGGTCGGCGTGTCCGAGGCGGCCGGCATCTCGACCCTGCTCTCCTGCCTGTTCCTCGGGATCACGCTGGCCAACCTCACGCCGGCCAAGGAGGAGATCGGCCACGCCGTGTTCGCGAACTTCGAGACCGCGATCTTCGCCGTGTTCTTCACGGTGGCCGGGACGGAGCTGCGCCCCGAGGCGCTGCCGGCGGGCGGGCTGCTGGCGCTGGTCGTGTTCGGCGGGCGGCTCGCCGGGAAGCTCCTCGCCGGCGGGCTCGCGATGCGCCTGGCCGGGGCGACGGAGCGCGTGCGCCGGAACCTCGGACCCGCGCTCGTGCCGCAGGCGGGCCTGGCCGTGGGCCTGATGCTGCTCGTGACCGAGGACGCGGCCTTCGCCGCCAGCCACGACACGATCCTGACCGTGGTGCTGTCGGTCGTGCTCGCGAACGAGATCGTCGGACCGCTGCTCGCGCGCCGCGCGCTCGAGCGCTCGGGCGAGAGCGGCATGGACCGCCCGCACCTGCTCGACTTCCTGCACGAGGAGGACATCGTCACCGGCTTCGAGGCCGCGACGAAGGAGGAGGCGATCGAGCGGCTGACCGCCCACCTGCTGCGCACGCACCGGCTGGCGATCGGCGGCGACGTCTTGCTCGCGCGCTTCCTCGAGCGCGAGCGCGAGCAGTCGACCTGCCTGGGCGAGGGCCTCGCGATCCCGCACGCGCGCGTCCCCGAAGGGCGCATGCTGGGCGTGATGGGGCTCAGCCGGGAGGGCCTGCGCTTCCCCACGCCCGACGGCAAGCCGGTGCACTGCATGGTGCTGCTCGCGACGCCCGAGGGCGAGGAGGACCGCCACCTCGCGGTGCTGGCCGCGCTGGCGCGCACGGTCGGCTCGGACCGCGCCGCGCAGGAGGAGCTCTTCGGCGCCAAGAGCCCGGCGCACGCCTACGACCTGCTGCACGCCGGCGAGGCGCGGGCGGGTCCGGAGCAGTTCCTCGACGAGGAGCCGCGCGAGGCGTAGCGCGCGGTGCGGCGCGCGCGTCAGCCCGCGTGCGCGTGGTGCTCGACGTCGAGCGAGAACGTGACCGAGCCCGCGATCGTGAGCGAGAAGTCCGGGATCGCCATGTCGACGTCGATCTTCAGCGCGCCCTCGCTCTTGCTCTCGAAGCTCGCGAAGCGGCCCTCGGCCTGGTTCCAGAGCAGGGTGCCCTCGAGGTCGAGGTCGATCGTCACCTCGAAGCGCTTCCACTCCATCGGCGGCGCCTCGGGGTCCTCGGTCGCGAACGCGGGGTCGATCGGGACCGTCTCGCCGACCTCGGCGGCGAGCCCGATGCGGCCCAAGCGCACGCCGTCCTCCTCGACCTCGCCCTCCCAGGTGCACTCGAGCGAGATCCGCTCGAGCACGCCGAGCAGGCTCTCGACCACCTCGGGCGGAACGTCGCCCAGCGCCTCGGCGTCGAGCTTGCCGCGCACGTCGATGCCCGGCAGCCACAGCTCGAGCATGCCCAGGCCGTCCACGCTCCAGGTGTCGCCCTCGTCCACCGTGTCCGCCGGCAGCAGCGAGCGCAGGTCGAGGTCCTCGCGCAGCAGGTCGAGGTCCTCGTCGTCGCCCGGGTCGCCGACGAAGCTCTTCGCGTACGCCTCGTCGTCCGCCTTCCAGTCGAAGCGCACCGTGCGCCCGGCCAGGTGCTCCTCGTCCTCGCGCTCGCCGTCCTGGCTCTCGGCGCGGAAGCGCACGCCCTCGAAGGCGCGCAGCAGCGCCAGCGGCCGCGCCTCGGACACGGACTCGTAGGTGTCCTGGCACGCGACCTCGAAGCCGAAGGAGACCTCGAGGTCGGCGGGCAGCCCCATCTGCTCCGGGTCGGCGTCCTCTCCGTTCAGGCGCAGGTCGCTGTCCTGGAGCGCCAGCGTGCCCTCGGTCGCGAAGGACTTCTCGAGCACGCTCCCCTCCTTCACCGCGAAGCGCGGCGCGTCCTCGACAGGGGCCAGCGCGAGGAGCAGGAAAGCGGCGAGCGCGCTCGTCTTCGTCATCATGGGCATCTCCGCCGCGGACGCGGCCGTGAGGACGTGGAGGGCCCGGCAGTCTAGCCGTCCGTCCGCTGCGCCGCGCTCGCCGCGTCGCCTGCCCGTGCGCTGGCTGGGGCGGCAGGTCTCGAACCTGCGACCTGGCGGTTAACAGCCGCCTGCTCTACCGGCTGAGCTACACCCCAGTGCGGAGCCCTCTGTCGGCGCCGCGGCGGGCGCCACTGGAGGTCGGGCGACCGAAAGCGCGGCCCGCGGGAGCCGCCCCGGGAGCCCCGCGGAAAGAAGGGTGCCGGGCGCCGCGGCGGCCCTGCCGCGCGCTGCGGGCGGCGGAGGCGGCGCTCACCCCTCGGCCGCGGCGAGCGCGCGCTCGAGCGCGGCGCGCTCCTCCGGCGGCCCCTCGGCCAGCGCGGGCGTGAAGCGGAGCACGCGCTCGAGCACGTCCGCCGTCCCGAAGTAGCCGGCGGCGCAGCGCGCGTGCACGAAGCCGCCGGGCACGAAGCGGCCGTCCTCGAAGTACACGAGCTTGATGCGCCAGTCGTCCTTCGCGATCGTCTCGCGGCAGTCGCGGCACAGGGCCCGCGCGCTCGACGCGCGCTCGGCCGCGTCGATGCGCGGCAGGCGGCGCAGCTCTAGGCCGCGCCGCGCCGCGGCCTCGAGGCGCGCCCCGTCCTCGACCGGCGCCGCGGCCGCCAGCGCCTCGAGGAACGGCTCGGGCCGCTTGCACGCCGCGCAGGCGAGGTGGAACCAGAACGTCGCGTCGCCCTCGTCGGCGAACGGGTTCGCCATCCGCTCGCCGAAGCGCAGCTCGCCCTTGGCGATCGCGCGCGCGCAGCCGCGGCAGCGCGAGCGGCCGCTGGCCGCGGGCTCGATGACGTGTGCCATGCAGGGTGCCCTCGCGGCGAGGCTAGCACACGCGCGCCGCGGGCGGGGCGGCGCGTCGCGCCCGCGCTCACTCCCACTCGATCGTGCCGGGCGGCTTCGAGGACAGGTCGAGGACGACGCGGTTGATGCCGCGCACCTCGTTGATGATGCGGCTCGAGATGCGCGCCAGGAGGTCGCGCTCGAGCAGCACCCAGTCGGCGGTCATCGCGTCCTCCGACTCGACCACGCGCACGCAGCAGGCCTCCTCGTAGGTGCGCGCGTCGCCCATCACGCCCACCGAGCGCACGGGCAGGAGCACGGCGAAGTACTGCCACAGGCCGCGCTGCGCGCCGGCGGCCTCGATCTCGCTGGTCACGATGTGGTCGGCGGCGCGCAGGCTGGCCAGGCGCTCGCCCGTGCACTCGCCCAGGCAGCGCACGGCCAGGCCCGGGCCGGGGAAGGGCTGGCGCATGACGACCTCGTCGGCGAGGCCCAGGTGGCGGCCGATCGCGCGCACCTCGTCCTTGAAGAGCTCGCGCAGCGGCTCGACGAGCTCCATGTCGAGGTCCTCGGGCAGGCCGCCGACGTTGTGGTGGCTCTTGATCACGGCCGTGTTGCCGCCGTGCGCGGCGACCGACTCGATCACGTCGGGGTAGAGCGTGCCCTGGCCGAGGAAGCGCGCGCCGGAGAAGCGCTTGGCCTCGCGGCGGAAGACCTCGACGAACTCGCGGCCGATGATCTTGCGCTTGCGCTCCGGGTCGGTGACGCCGGCGAGCTGGCCCAGGAACTGGTCGGAGGCGTCCACGACCGTGAGGTCCATGTGGAAGTGGCGGCCGAAGACGTCCTCGACCGTGCGCCGCTCGCCGTGCCGCAGGAGGCCGTTGTCGACGAAGATGCAGTGCAGGCGCTCGCCGATCGCGCGCTGCGCGATCACCGCGGCGACCGAGCTGTCGACGCCGCCCGAGAGCCCCATCACGACCTCGCCCTGCGGGCCGACCAGCGCGCGGATCTTCTCGACCTCGCGCTCGACGATCGAGTCGGGGCGCCAGGAGGGCTCGACGCCGCACACGCGCCAGACGAAGTTCGCGAGCAGCTCCTTGCCGCACACGGTGTGCGTCACCTCGGGGTGGAACTGCACGCCGAAGAGCCCGCGCGCGGGCGCGCCCACCGCGGCGAACGGGCACGCGGCGGAGCGCGCGTAGACCTCGAAGCCCGCGGGCAGGCGCTCCACGCGGTCGCCGTGGCTCATCCACACGACCGTGTGGCCGTCCACGCCCTCGAAGAGCTCGCGCGCGCGGCGCACCTCGACCGTCGTGCGCCCGAACTCGCGCTCGTCCGCGCCGCGCACGTCCCCGCCCAGCGCCTGCATCATCCACTGCATGCCGTAGCAGATGCCGAGCACGGGCACGCCCAGGTCGAGCAGCTCGCGCGGCACGGCCGGCGCGTCGGCGCCGTAGACCGAGGCCGGGCCGCCCGAGAGCACGATCCCCGCCAGGTCCATCTCGCGCGCCACGGCCAGCGCGCGGGCGGGCGGCGCGATGCGCGACCACACGTGCGCCTCGCGCACGCGGCGCGCGATGAGCTGCGCGTACTGCGCGCCCAGGTCGACGACCAGGATGCCGCGCGGCTCGCTCGCCGACCGGGAGGCGCTCATTCGTGGAAGTAGTTCGGGGCTTCCTTGGTGATCGTCACGTCGTGCGGGTGGCTCTCGCGCTGGCCGGCGGCGCTGATGCGCACGAAGCGCGCGTCGCGCCACAGGTCGGCGATCGTACGCGCCCCGCAGTAGCCCATGCCGGCGCGCAGGCCGCCGACGAGCTGGTAGACGAACTCCGAGAGCTTGCCCTTGAAGGGCACCATGCCCTCGATGCCCTCGGGCACGAGCTTGTGGCGCTCGCTGACGTCGCCCTGGCGGTAGCGCTCCTTGCCGCCCTCGACCATCGCGCCCAGCGAGCCCATGCCGCGCACCGCCTTGAAGGTGCGCCCCTTGTACAGGATCGTCTCGCCCGGGCTCTCCTCGACGCCCGCGAACAGGCTGCCGATCATCGCGCACGAGGCGCCCGCGGCCAGCCCCTTGGCGACGTCGCCCGAGAAGCGGATGCCGCCGTCGGCGATCAGCGGCACGCCGGCCTGCGCCAGCTCGCGCGCGACGGCGAGCACCGCGCTGAGCTGCGGCACGCCCACGCCGGCCACGATGCGCGTGGTGCAGATCGAGCCCGGGCCGATGCCGACCTTGACGCCGTCGGCGCCGGCGTGCACCAGCTCGCGCGCGGCCTCGGCCGTGGCCACGTTGCCGGCCACCACGTCCACCTGGTGGTCGCGCTTCAGGCGCCGCACGGCCTCGATCACGTTCGTGCTGTGGCCGTGCGCGGTGTCGACCACGAGCACGTCCACGCCCGCCTCGACCAGCCCGGCGGCACGCTCGTCGTCGCGCACGCCGACCGCCGCCCCGACCACCAGCCGCCCGCGGGCGTCGGTCGAGGAGCGCGGGAAGGCCTCGAGCATGTCGAGGTCCTTCATCGTGATCAGGCCGCACAGGCGGCCCTTGTCGGCGATGATCAGCTTCTCGACCTTGTGCTTGTAGAGCAGCTTGCGCGCCTCCTCGAGCGACGTGCCCGGCGGCGCGGACACCAGCCCCTCGCTCGTCATCGCCTCGGAGACGGGCGTGCGCGGGTCGGTCTCGAAGCGGCAGTCGCGCCGCGTCAGGATCCCGACCACGGTCTCGCCCTCGACGATCGGCAGGCCGGAGATGTTCTGGCGCGCCATGATCTCGCGCGCCTCGCCCATCGTCGCCGTCGGGCGCAGCGTGACCGGGTCGAGGATCACGCCGTTGGCCGAGCGCTTGACCTTGTCCACCTCGCGCACCTGGTCCTCGATCGACAGGTTGCGGTGGATCACGCCCAGGCCGCCCTCGCGCGCCAGCGCCACGGCCAGGCGCCACTCGGTGACGGTGTCCATCGCCGCCGAGGCCAGCGGGATGTGCAGCGGGACGTTGCGCGAGAAGCGCGTCGAGACGTCCACCTCGCTCGGCAGGAGGTCCGAGCGGCGCGGCACGAGCAGCACGTCGTCGAACGTCAGGCCCTCGGGGAAGTCGTCGAGGCGCGGGGGCTGGGGCGTGCTCATCGCGGCGGAGAGGAGGGGCGCTTCCTTCCGCCCGGCCCGCCGCGGGACGCCGTGCCCGGCGCTGCGGGAGGGGCGAAGGGAGCCGCGGATCGTACCGCTCCTCCGACGCGCGTCCAACCCCGCCGGCGCGCGGGGCGCCCCGATAGGGAAAGGGCCCGAAACCCACCGCGAAGGATGAGATCCGGGCCCAAGAAGGAGGAGATGGCTCCGGTATCGAGCGGGCCGGCCCGACGGCTGGAGCGAATTCCCGCGCGCGGGGTTTCGCGGCCGCCGGCCGCGGCGCGGCGCCCCCGCGCCGCTATCCTCGGCGCGCGCGCAGGCCCGAGCCTTCAGGCGCTCCGGACGCCCCGCCGAAGGAGACCTCTCCCCTCGCGCGCCCGCCTGACGCGCCGATGCCCGCCTCCCTCGCTCCCACCGCCGAGCCCGCCCCGCCGCCGCGCGCCGCGCGCGGCCGCCCGATCCGGGTGGCCGTGGTCGGCGCGGGCTACATCGCCGAGTACCACCTCGAGATCCTGGCGCGCCTGCCGGAGGTCGAGCTGGTCGCGGTGTGCGACCCCGAGCGCGCGCGGGCCGAGCGCGCGGCCGCGCGCCACGGCGCGCGCGCCGCGGTGACGCGCGCGGCGGAGCTGGTCGCGCTCGGCGTGGACGTCGCGCACGTGCTCGTGCCGCCCGACCTGCACGCGCGCGTCGCGCGCGAGCTGCTCGAGCTCGGGATCGGCGTGTTCCTGGAGAAGCCCTTCGCGCTCACGGTCGCCGACGGCCGCGAGGTCGTGCGCGCGGCGCGCGAGCGCGGCCTCGCGCTCGGCGTCAACCACAACAACTCCTTCCACCCCGCCTTCGTGCGCCTGCGGCGCGCGCTGGCGCAGGGCCGGATCGGGCGGCTGGAGCACGTGCGCATGGTGCTGGCGGTGCCGCTGCGCCAGCTCGACGCGCAGGCCTTCGGGCACTGGATGTTCCGCGAGCCGCGCAACATCGTCTTCGAGCAGGCGCCGCACCCCTTCTCGCAGCTCTTCGAGCTGGTCGGGCGGCCGCTCGAGGTGCAGACCGCGCTGCTCGGCACGCGCGAGCTCGGCCCCGGGCAGCTCTTCCACGAGCGCTGGTCGATCGCCGCGCGCGCGGAGCGCGGCACGGCCGAGGTGCACCTCGCCTTCGGCCGCGACTTCCCGCGCAGCGCGATCGAGGTCCTGGGCACGGACGGCATGCTCGAGGCCGACCTGCACCACAACCTCGTCGCCTCCGAGACCAAGACGCAGTGGCTCGACTTCTGGAACTCGTTCCTGGCCGGCTGGCGCCGCGGCGGCATGCTGCGCCGCGACGCGCTGCGCGGCCTGGGACGCTACCTGCGCCAGACGCTCGGCCTGGGCGGGCGCGAGGACGCCTTCTACGCCGGCATGCGCGACTCGATCCGCGCCTTCCACCGCGCGCTGGCCGCGGGCGCGCCGCCGCCGGTGGACGGCGAGCGCGGCGTGGCGGTGCTCGAGTGGTGCGAGGCCGTGGCGCAAGCGGCCGCGCCGGCGCGCGCGGAGCCCGCCCTGCCGGCGCCACCGCCGGCGCGCGCGGGCGAGGTGTGCGTGCTCGGCGCCGCGGGCTTCATCGGCCGGCGCGTGGTCGCGCGCCTGGAGGCGCGCGGCGCCCCGGTGACGGCCGTCGTGCGGCGCCTGGCCGGGCTGCCGCCGGAGATCGCCGTTCCCGCGCGCGCGGGGCGCGTGCGCGTCCAGCGCGCCGAGCTCGAGGACGCGCGCTCGCTCGACGCGGCGCTCGCGGGCGCGCGCGTCGTCGTGCACCTCGCGACCGGCGCGGGCGCGGACTGGGAGCAGGTCGAGCGCGCCATGGTCCAGGGCAGCCTGCGCGTGGCCGAGGCGTGCGTGCGCCACGGCGTGCGGCGGCTGGTCTACGTCTCCTCGTCGGCGGCGCTGTACCTCGGCCAGGACGGCGGCGTCGAGGTGGTCGAGGACGACCAGCCGCCCGACCCCCGGCCCGAGGGGCGCGCGCTCTACGCGCGCGGCAAGATCGCGGCCGAGCAGGCGCTCGGCGCGTACGCGCGCCAGAGCGGCCTCTCGCTCGTGATCGCGCGGCCGGCCGTGGTCGTGGGGCCGGGCACGCCGCTGCAGCACTCCGGCATCGGCCTGTGGGTGCGCGACAACCACTGCGTCGGCTGGGGCGACGGCCGCCGGCCGCTGCCGCTCGTGCTGGCCGACGACGTCGCCGAGGCGCTGGCCGGCGCGGCGCTGCTCGAGGGCGACGCGCTCGACGGCCGCGCGCTGAACCTCGCCAGCCGCGTGCCGCTCTCGGCCGCCGACGTGGTCGCCGCCATGCGGCGCGCCACCGGACGCGACCTCGTCTTCCACCCGCGCCCCTTGTGGCTCAGCCAGGCGGGCGAGGTCGGCAAGTGGCTCGTGAAGCGCGTCGGCGGACGGCGCGTCGCGTTCCCGAGCTACCGCGACCTGAAGACGCGCGCCATGTGGCCGGCCTTCCGCTGCGGCCTGGCGCGCGACGTGCTCGGCTGGCGACCGTGCGAGGAGCCGCAGGCCTTCCTCGAGCGCATGCTCGGCCGGCCGCCCGCCCCGTGAGCGCGCGCCTCCTGCACGTCTTCGCCACCTTCGCGGCCGGCGGGCCGCAGGTGCGTACGACGCGATTGATGGCGGCCCTGGGCGCGGGCTGGCAGCACCGCGTGCTGGCGCTCGATGGCGTCACCGACGCGCGCGCGCTCGTCGCGCCCGGGCTCGACGTCGAGGTGCTGGCGCCGCTCGCGCGCCGCGGCACGCTGGGCACGCTGCGGGGCGTGCGCGCGCTGTGCGCACGGCTGCGCCCCGACCTCGTGTGCACGTACAACTGGGGCTCGATCGAGGCGGTCTGGGCGGCGCGCAGCCGCGGGCTCCCGGTGCTGCACCACGAGGACGGCTTCCTGCCCGACGAGCTCGAGCGCTTCCTCCTGCGCCGCGTGTGGACGCGCGCCTTGACGCTGCGCGGCGTGCGCGGCGTGGTGGTGCCCTCGCACACGCTCGAGCGCATCGCGCGCGAGCGCTGGCGCGTGCCGGCCGCGCGCCTGCACCTCGTGCCGAACGGCATCCGCCTCGAGGCCTTCCCGCCCGCCGACCGGAACGCCGCGCTGCGCGCGCGCCTGGGCATCCCGCTCGAGGCCTTCGTCGTCGGCAGCGTCGGCCACCTGCGCCCGGAGAAGAACCCCGTGCGCCTGGTGCGCGCGCTGGCCGCGATGCGCGCGCCCGCGCGGCTCGTCTTGGTCGGCGACGGGCCCGAGCGCGGGGCGGTCGAGGGCGCCGCGCGCGCGCTCGGCCTCGGGGCGCGCGTGCACCTCGCCGGCCACGCGCAGGACCCGGGCCCCTGGTACGCGCTGTGCGACGCCTTCGCGATCGGCTCGGACACCGAGCAGATGCCGGTGGCGCTGCTCGAGGCGATGGCGAGCGGGCTGCCGGTCGTCTCGACCGACGTCGGCGACGTGCGCCGCATGCTGCCCGAGGCGGCGGGCGAGCTGGTCGTCGCGGCGGGCCCGGGCGCGGAGGGACGGCTGGCGGCCGCGCTCGACGCGCTGGCGGCCGACCCGGCGCGGCGCCTCGACCTCGCGCGCCAGGGCCGCCTGCGCGTGGCCGAGCGTTACCGCTTCGAGGGCATGGTCGAGGCGTACCGGGAGCTCTACCGGCGCGCCCAGGCCCCCCGCCGCGCCGCGTGAAGGGGGCGCGCCCCTCCCTCCTCCGCCGCCGTCCCGCTACAGTGCCGGGCTCGTCCGCGGCCCCGCGGAGCGCGCGCGACCCGGCGCCGGGCGCACGGACGGGATTTTCGGCCGCCGGCAGGCAACGATCGAAGGCCGCCTGCCGATGGACCAAGAGATCGGGGCGCTCCCCCCGCCGGCCCGCGACGTCCTCGCTCCACAGCCCACCGCTCATGCCGACCGCCTCCCTCGAGCCTCGCACCGCCCCGGACACGGCCCTCCTCGGCCGCGTCGCCGAGCGCGCCTTCGCCCAGATGGTCCACATGATCTGGGAGGCGAACCACCGCCCCGAAGCGCGACCCGGCGACCCCAAGGTCGGCGGGCACCCCGCCGCCTGCGCCAGCTCGCTGCACATCCTGGCCGCGCTGCACCTGGTCGTGCGCGAGGTGGACGACTACGTGTGCTGCAAGCCCCACGCGGCGCCGATGGACCACGCGCTGCACCACCAGCTGCGCCTGTTCGGGCGCGAGGACGGGACGTGGCTCGACGAGGCGCAGTCGAAGGCGCTGATGAGCCGCCTGCGCGCCTTCCCCGAGAACGGCGAGCCCGTCTTCCAGAGCTACCACGCGCGCTCCGACCCCGACTCCTACCACTTCCTGCCCTCGGGCTCGGTCGGCATCCCGCCGGTGGTGTCGGTGTACCTGGCGCTGGCGCACCGCTACATGCACGACCACGGGATGGAGGTGCCCGAGCGCGCGCACTTCTGGTCCCTGATCGGCGACTCCGAGTTCCGCGAGGGCTCGCTGCTCGAGGCCATGCCCGACGCGGCCGAGCGCATGCTCGGCAACGTCACGTGGATCATCGACTACAACCGCCAGAACCTCGACGGCACCCGCATCCCGAACGAGAAGGGGCTGCACTCGCGCGACTGCGACCGCATCCAGCTCACGGCCGAGGCCAACGGCTGGAAGGTGATCCAGCTGCGCCACGGCGGCTTCCGCGAGGAGCTCTTCCGCCGCCGCGGCGGCAAGGCGCTGCGCGAGCTCTTCGAGACGGGCCTGTCGGACTACGAGTACCAGCTCGTGCTGTTCAAGGACGACGCGGAGCTCGCGCGCTCGCTGATCCGCGAGCACTCGCCGGCGGCCGAGGCGTTCTGCGCCGAGCTCTCCGACGCGGAGCTGCTGCGCGCCTTCCGCGACGTCGGCGGCCACGACATGGAGCGCGTCGTGCAGGCGCTGCGCGACGCGCGCGAGGAGCCGGACAAGCCCTACCTCGTGATCGCGCACACGATCAAGGGCTGGGGTCTCGACTGCTTCGCCGACCCGTCGAACCACTCCTCGCTGCCCGCGCGCGACGAGGTGCAGGCGGTGCTGGAGCGCCACGGGCTCTCCGCCGAGGACCCCTACGCGCTCTTCCCGGAGGACTCCGACGAGGGGCGCTTCCTGGCGCAGCGCGGCGGCGCCTTCCGGCGCGGGATCCTGGCCACGCGCGAGCGCCGCCGCCAGAAGCGCGCGGCGTGGCGCAAGGCGGTCGAGCAGGCGGGCGGGCTGCCCGGCGCGCTCGACGTGGACACCTCGCTCTTCCCGCGCGTCCACACGCAGTGGATGTGGGGGCAGATCGCGGCCAAGCTCGTGCGCATCAGCATCGCCGAGGAGGACGGCCCGGGGCTCGGCGGCGCCGAGAAGAAGCCCTTGACCGAGGAGGAGAAGCGCTGGGCGTCGGTCGCGCGCTTCGTGCTGACGATGTCGCCCGACGTGGGCACGAGCACGAACATCGCGCCCGTGCTCGACCAGCGCGTGTACGGGCCGGGCTCGGGGCACGGCGACGAGCGCGAGCTGTTCGAGGCCAAGCACCCCGAGCTGATGAGCGCCGAGAACCCCTGGACGCGCCACATCCGCTTCGAGATCGCGGAGGCCAACTGCATGTCGGCCGCGGGAGCCTTCGGGCGCATGGCCCACTACACGGGCAACCCGAGCTTCCCGATCATGACCGTGTACGACTTCTTCGTGAAGCGCGCGCTCGACCAGCTCTACTACAACCTGTACTGGGGCTCGGAGTTCGTGATCATCGGCACGCCGAGCGGCGTGACCCTTTCGTCCGAGGGCGCGCAGCACTCCTGGAAGTCGGACATCCAGATCCCGAACCTGATCACGTGGGAGCCGTTCTACGCGATCGAGATGGACTGGATCCTCTCGGACGCGATCGGGCGCCACATGCTGGACGAGAACGAGGGCCGCCGCGGCGTGCTGGTGCGCGCGGTGACGCGCGCGGTGCCGCAGAAGGGCCTGCTCGAGGAGCTGCGCCGGCACGCGGCGAGCAAGGCGGCGCTGCCCGAGGGCGCGCGGCTCGTGCCGGCGGGGACGGCGGCGGGCGCCGGCGAGGTGGACGAGGCGACGCTCGCGGCGCTGCCCGACGCGGAGCTCCTGGCGCGCCTGCGCGAGCAGGTGCTGCGCGGCGGCTACTACCTGGTCGACCGGCGCGGCTACGCGGGCTACGAGCCCGGCGACAACGTCGTGCGCCTGTTCGCCATGGGCTCGGTCGCGACCGAGGCCGTGGCCGCGTCGCACGCGCTGCTCGCGCGCGGCGTCTTCGCCGACGTGATCGTCGTCACCTCGCCCGAGCTCCTGCTCGGGATCCTGGGCGAGAAGGACGGCTACCGCCACCTGCGCGAGGGGCTGGGCGTCACGGGCGACCTGCACGCGGTGGAGGGCCCGCTCGCGGGCGCGCGCGGCGAGGCCGCGCTCGTCTCGCTGGCCGGACGGCGCGTGCCCTGCGTTGCGGTCTGCGACGGCGAGGCCGGCCTGCTCGACAACATCGGCTCGATCGTCGGCGTGCGCCAGGTGACGCAGGCCGTGCGGCGCTTCTCCAAGTGCGGCCGCCCCGACCAGATCTACGCCTACCACGGCCTGGACGCGGACGCGCTGGTCGAGGCCTGCGGGCGCGTCCTGTCCGAGACGGCGCTCGAGGACCTGCGCGTGTCGCCCGCGCTGCTCGAGCGGCTGGCGGGCCGCCAGGCGGCGCGCGAGCGCGTCGACTGGCGCGCGCTCTGGCCCGAGGCGCCGCGCGGTTGAGCGACCCCGAGCCGCTCGTCCCCTTCCCCGTCGTCGCGAGCGAGCGCGTCTACGACTCGCGCTGGTGCGGGCTGCGGCGCGACCTCGTGCGCCTCGCCGACGGGAGCGTGCAGGAGCACCACGTGTTCGAGGTCGGCGAGGCGGTGGCGATCGTGCCGCTCCTCCCCGATGGCCGCGTCCTCCTCCTTTGGCAGTACCGCCACGCGCTCGGCCGCTCGCACTGGGAGATCCCCGCCGGCCGCCTGCACGCGGGCGAGGCGCCCGAGGCCGGCGCCGCGCGCGAGCTGGCCGAGGAGACCGGCCATGCGCCCGCGCGCCTCGAGCGCCTGCAGGGCTTCTTCCCGCTCAGCGGCATCAGCGCCCATCACGCGCACCTCTTCGTCGCGCACGGCTGCCGCGAGACCGGCCGCGGCACGGCGCACGAGGCCTCCGAGCGCATGAGCCTGCACGCGCTCGCGCCGGAGGTCGTGCTCGCCCGGCTGCGCGAGGGCGCGATCGAGGACGGCTTCGCGCTGGTCGGGCTCTCGCGGCACTTCCTGCGCGCGACGCGCTGAGCCCCTCCCGCGCGGGAGCGCGGCGTTCAGAACGCCGTGAACGTCGTGCGCTCGGCGTTCGTGAGCCGCGGCTGGGCTCCGACCAGCGCCTGCCAGTACAGCGTGCTGCCGAGCAGCGCCGGCTGGTTCGGCACCGCGGTCGACCAGCTCGCCTCTCCCTTCTTCGAGAGCGTTCCCGACGCGACCACCGAGGTGCTGGAGGGATCGAGCTGCAGGAGCCCGATCGCGAGCGGGATGCGCACGCGCTCCGTGGAGCTCGCCAGCAGCCACGGCTCCGAGACCGGCCCGAGCACGTCGAGGTGGAGCTGCTTCGCGATGCGCGGCAGGCCGCGGGACGCGAGGTGGCGCGTCGGATTCGCGCCGACCGCGGAGCGCCGCGTCGGGTACGCGCCGACCGCGGCGCGCCCCGCGGCCCAGAACGCGTCGAGGTCGCCGTCCAGGTCGAGATCCGCGAACGCGGCGACGCCGCCGGGGCTCTCGATCGAGCGGTGGCTGCGCGACAGGCGGCCGGCGCCGTCGTTCTCGAGCAGCGAGCGCTGGCCGACCAGATCGAGGTCGCCATCGCCGTCGAGGTCGGCGGCCGCGCAGGTCTCGAAGCTCCCGGCCCGAGGCCGAGCGATGGACTGCGGGATCCGGGCCGAGGCGTCGCCGAAGGAGCCCGCTCCGTCCCCCGCGTACCAGAAGGCGAAGGGCATCCCTGGATAGGTCGGACGCACCGCTCCCGCCAGATCGACGTCTCCGTCGGCGTCGAGGTCGGCCGCCACCGACCACAGGATCTCGTCCAGGAACGCGGTGGCGCCCGGCAGCCGTGAGCTCTTGTCCTGGAAGGCGCCCGTGCCGTCGTTCTCGAGCAGGCCCAGGCCGAAGTAGTCGTTCGCGAAGAGCAGGTCCGGATCGCCGTCGGCCTCGAGATCCAGCACCTTCACGTCGAGCGCGCCGTGGATCCCGCTGGCGAGCAGGGCGTCGGCGAACGTGCCGCTGCCGCCGTTCCGATAGAGCGTGATCCCGCCCCCGCCGCCGTCGTAGTCGTTCGTGTCCGCGAGCAGGAGGTCGAGATCGCCGTCCCCGTCGACGTCCGCCATGGCGACGGCGGAGGTCACGCCGCGGTCGTCTCCGAAGTGCGCCGGCAGCGCGGAGGCGGACACGTCGGTGAAGGTCCCGCGGTCGTTGCGGTACAGCTGGTTGTCCTGCGGGCGGATGCCGATCTCGCCGTCCCAGGGGCAGGCGAACGCGAGGTCGAGGTCCCCGTCCCCGTCGACGTCGCCGGCGCAGAGGCCCACCGCCGGGCGCACCTGCGAGGCGAACCACGACGGATCCGCCCGGAACGAGCCCGTGCCCTCGCCGAGCAGCACGCGCGCTCCCGGGTGCAGCGGCGAGGGAAAGGAGGGAGACCCGATGTCGCTGTGGTTGGCGACCACGGCATCGAGCCAGCCGTCTCCGTCCAGGTCCGCGAGCACCACGGCGCTGTCGCTCCCGTCCGCCACGGGCACGCCGCCGTCGTCGAGCCACAGCCGGCCCGTGCCGTCGTTGAGGAGCAAGCTGGCTGCGGCGACGAGGAGATCGATGTCCTCGTCCTGGTCCACGTCTCCGGCCACCACGCTCTTGTGCTGTCCGGCCGTCACCGGCGGGGCGTTGGGCGCGAGCTGGAACGAGGCGCTCCCGTCGTTCAGCAGGATGAGGTCGGGACCGACCGGCCCGATCGGCAGGAGCGGGTTCACGCCGTTCGCCTCGTAGAGGTCGAGATCCCCGTCGCCGTCGAGGTCGAAGAGGGCCACGGCGTTCGTCCACTGGCTCGTCGCGGGCAGACCGCCCGCGAACGCGACGAACGTTCCGTCGCCTCCACCCAGCCAGAGCGAGTCGGCTCCGCCATTGCCGAGCACCGCGTCCAGGTCGCCGTCGCCGTCGAGGTCCCCCAGCGCCACGCTCTCGGTCAGCAGGCTCTGCCGGGGCAGGCTCGCGGTCGCGTCGACGAAGCCTCCCGCGCCGTCGCCGAGGAAGAGCTGCGTCTGCCCGTGCTGGCCGAGCAAGGCATCGAGGTCCTCGTCCCCGTCCACGTCTCCCAGCGCGATCGAGCGGATCGCGGCCGGCGTGAAGCCCAGGATCGTGCGCTCGAAGGTCCCGCCGCCCGCATTCGTCAGGAGCTGGAAGGAGAGATCGACCTGCGTGGCCAGCGCATCGAGGTCCCCGTCGCCGTCCAGGTCGCCCAGCACGCGCGGCTGCGCGAAGGGCGGCATCGCCCCCGGAACGAGGTCGAAGCCGCGCGCGCCGTCGTTGAGGAAGAGCTCGCCGCCGCCGCGCACGAGATCGAGTCGACCGTCGCCGTCCACGTCACCCGCCAGGCAACCTCCGCTGCCCTCCGCCGTCGACCAGCCGGCACGGAAGAACGCGTCGCCGCGGCCCAGGTGCAGCACGGCGCCCGGACTGCGCCCCTCGAGCACGTCGACGCGCCCGTCGCCGTCGAAGTCGCCGAGCACGATGGCCGTCGCGCTCTCGAGCCGCAGGTGCCGATGGAGCATGCGCAGGGCCGGCCGGTCGTCGATCCGCACCGGCGATCGCTCGCGCTGCAGCTGGGCCTGGAGGGAGCTCGCGAGCACGACAAGGATGGCAATCCGCTTCATGGCGCACGCCTCGTGTCAGGGGAGCAGCCACCCCGGTGGAGGTGCCGTCACGTCCGGCGCCCGTGGGCCTGCGGGGTGGCGACCCCGCGTCGCCCGAGCAGTCTGTCACGCTCGTCCGGGAACGGCCATCCGCCCTGGGACGGAGCCGGCGGGCGCTCTGGGGCGCAGAGCGGATCCCCGGAGCCGCGAGCCGCCCGGGGCCTGCGAGCCGCAGCTCCCCCCGCTCAGGCCTCCGGGTCGACCTCGAAGCGCTGCAGGAAGTCGTCGGTCTTCTTCACGTCGTCGAGCTTCGTGATCAGGAGCTCCATCGCCTCGGCCCAGTGCATGCGCGCGAGCACGCGGCGCAACGTGTTGATCAGGTGCAGGCGGCGCGAGGAGATCAGCTTCTCCTCCTTGCGCGTGCCGGAGCGCTCGACGTCGATGGCCGGGAAGATGCGGCGGTCGGCCAGGCGCCGCGCGAGCACGAGCTCCATGTTGCCGGTGCCCTTGAACTCCTCGAAGATCACCTGGTCCATGCGGCTGCCGGTCTCGACCAGCGTGGTGCCCAGGATCGTCAGCGAGCCGGCCGTCTCCGTGTTGCGCGCGGAGCCGAAGAACTGCTTGGGCCGCTCGAGGGCGCGCGAGTCGATGCCGCCGGACATCGTCTTGCCGCTGGTGCCGAACACGTTGTTGTAGGCGCGGCCCAGGCGCGTGATCGAGTCCAGCAGCAGGATCACGTCCTCGCCCAGCTCCACCAGACGCCGGCAACGCTTCCAGACCGCTTCCGCCAGGTCGACGTGGCGCTTGTGGAGCTCGTCGTTGGTGCTGACGAAGACCTCGCCGCGCTCGATCGTGCGGCGCCATTCGGTGGCCTCCTCGGGGCGCTCGTCGATCAGGAGCACGATCAGGTGCACCTCGGGGTAGATCTTCTCGATCGCCTTGGCGAACTGCTGCAGCAGGATCGTCTTGCCCGAGCGCGGCGGCGCCACGATCAGGCCGCGCTGGCCGCGGCCCACGGGGCAGATGATGTCCAGCACCTTCAGCGACACCTCGCCGCTCGCGTCGCCGACGGCGTAGTGGAAGTCGGGGTCGATGCTGGTGAGGCCCTTGAAGGCGGGCAGGCTCTTGACCTCCTGCGGATCGCGGCCGTCGACGGTCAGCACGTCGGCCAGGTCCCACTTCTGGCGACCCTGCCCGCGGCGCACCGGGCCGCTCACGATCGAGCCCTCGCGCAACGCGTAGCGCTGCACCAGCCGCGGCGAGACGTGCGGGTCGTCGCGCGTCCCGAGCCAGCCGTTCTTGGCGCTGCGCAGGTGGCCGTGGTTCGCGTGCTCGATCAGGAGCAGCCCCTCGGCCGTCTCGATCGCGGGCCGAGCGCCCGGAGGGGGACGCGGGCCGCGCTCGCCGGGCCGGTCGAGGAGCCGCTCACCGCGGTCCTGGCGCTCGCCGCGGTCCTGGCGCTCACCACGGTCTTCACGCTCGCCACGGTCCTGGCGCTCGCCGGGGCGGTCTACCGCCGGTCGATCGCCGACGGAACGGGACTCCTCCGCGGGGCGCGTGTCCGGACGCACGCCCGGACGTCCGTCGTCACTCCCTTCGCCACCGCGCGATCGGCGGCGGCGGCGGCGGCGGTCCTGCCAGCGGCGGCGCCTGGGACGCGAGCCGTCGCCGTCCTGCGTGGCCACGCCCGCGCCGTCTTGCTGCGTGGGCCGCTCGTGTGCTCCTCGCTCGCGGTCCTGGCCTCGCTCGCGCTCCTGCACGGCGGGCGCGGCCGCTTCTCGCGACGGTCCACCGTCGCGGGAACGTTCCTCGCGCGTCTCGCCGCGCCGGCCGGAACGGGGCGCATCACCGGCGGGGGCACTCGTCGCGGGCGGGTCGATGGCGCCCGCGCCGAAGGGAAGCGTCCCGGAGGGCGCCACGGTGTCGGATGTCTTCTTCGAAGCCAAGGAAGCGTCTCTGGCTGGAGGACGGCCCGGGAGGGGCCGGCGAGCGACCGCCGGGCGGTCATCGTTCTCTGCTGGGGCCGCGCTGCGTCCCCGTGCAAACCGGGGACTCGCGGCGTTCGGCCAAGCGCGGCCGGGGAACTCTTGGACCTGGCGCCGGAAAGCCGGCTCCCGCGCCCGGCACGGGGTCCGGAAGCGCGACGGTCATCGACCGGGTCCTCGGGCCTCTCCGAACGGCCAGTTCGCCGTCGCCGGATCCAAGCTCGCCTCGCTTTCGGGGGACGCTCTGCGTCCGCGAGCGGAGCTGGAAGGGCAGGAGGGCCGAGGAGCAGAATGCCCGATCCCAGG
>CADEGS010000057.1 GCA_902826945.1 uncultured bacterium
TGACGAACCCCGGCGGCTTCGGCACCGAGATGAGCGTGCCGCGCCTGATGAAGGGGCAGGGGCTGATCGTCGCCACCGGCTCGATCGGCGTGCCTCCGCACGTGGTCGGCGCCTCGGCCGCGTCGCTGGCGGAGGTCGCCGTCGGCCCGGTCATGACGATGACGAGCACCTACGACCACCGCGTGATCCAGGGCGCGGAGTCGGGGCTCTTCCTGCGCCGCGTGGACGAGCTCCTGCAGGGCGAGGACGGCTTCTACGACGACGTCTTCCGCTCGCTGCGCGTGCCCTGGAAGCCGCACAAGGCCGAGCGCGACCTGCGCGCGCCGGGCGGGCGCTCGGACGCCGAGAAGCAGACGCGCGTGTGGGACCTGATCAACGCCTACCGCGTGCGCGGCTCGCGCCTGGCCGACCTCGACCCGCTCGAGTACCGGCCCGACCCGCTGGAGTCGCTCGACCCGGCCTCGTACGGCTTCACCGTGTGGGACCTCGACCGCACGTTCCTGTGCGGCGGGATGTGCGGGCGGCACGTGATGACGCTGCGCGAGATCCTGCAGGTCTTGCGGCGCTCCTACTGCCGGCGCTGGACGATCGAGTACATGCACATCGTGGATCGCAAGCGCAAGCACTGGATCCGCGACCGGGTCGAGAACCCCGAGCGCGCGATCGAGTTCGACCGCGAGCACCGCATCCGCATCCTGCAGCGGCTGTACCGCGCCGAGAACTTCGAGCGCTTCCTGCACACGAAGTACGTGGGCAACAAGCGCTTCTCGCTCGAGGGCGCCGACACGCTGATCCCGATGCTGGCCGAGCTGATCGAGCGCGCCGCGCAGCAGGGCGTGGAGACGGTCGTGATCGGCATGGCGCACCGCGGGCGCCTGAACGTGCTGGCGAACATCCTGGGCAAGTCCTACGAGCAGATCTTCCGCGAGTTCGAGGGCGTGCTGCTGCCGCTCTCGACCGAGGGCTCGGGCGACGTCAAGTACCACCTGGGCCAGCGCGGCACCTTCCGCACCAGCGGCGGGCGCACGGTGCAGGTGATCCTGTCGGCCAACCCGAGCCACCTCGAGGCGGTCGACCCGGTCGTGTGCGGCATGACGCGCGCCCTCCAGGACGCGAGCCGCGACGCGCAGCGCAAGAGCGTGCTGGCCGTGCTCGTGCACGGCGACGCCGCCTTCAGCGGGCAGGGCGTGGTCGCCGAGCAGCTCGAGATGTCGAGCCTGCCGGCCTTCTCGAACGGCGGCACGATCCACGTCGTCGTCAACAACCAGATCGGCTTCACCGCCGGCCCGCGCGACCTGCGCTCGACGTACTACTGCACCGACGTCGCGAAGAGCATCGAGGCGCCGGTCGTGCACGTGAACGGCGACTACCCCGAGTCGTCCCTGCGCGGCGTGTACCTGGCGGTGGACTACCAGCGCACGTTCGGCGCCGACGCCGTGATCGACCTCGTCTGCTACCGGCGCTGGGGCCACAACGAGGGCGACGAGCCGGCCTACACGCAGCCCGTGCTGTACGCGAAGATCCGCAAGCACCCGACGGTGTGCGAGACCTACAGCGCGCTGCTCGCGCGGCGCGGCAACCTCGAGCCCGAGGAGATCGCGCGCGTCACGGCGCGCTTCGACGAGGAGCTGCACGAGGCGCTCTCGAAGTCGAAGGCCGAGCCGCCGGCGCCGCTCAGCGTGGCCGAGACGATCGACCTCGAGGACGACGACGCGCAGGACTACGCGGACGAGGCCTCGCCCGCGACGGGCGTGCCGCTCGCGGAGCTGGTCGAGATCGTCGACGCGCTGAACCGCATGCCCGAGGGGCACGTGGTGCACCCGAACCTCTTGCGCCAGCTGCGCCGGCGCGAGCGCATGGTGCGCGGCGAGCAGGAGATCGACTGGGGCTGCGCCGAGGCGCTGGCCTTCGGCACGCTGTTGCGCGCGGCGGTCTCGATCCGCCTCTCGGGCCAGGACTCCGGCCGCGGCACGTTCAGCCACCGCCACGCGATCATCCGCGACCAGGTGACGGAGAAGGACCACGTCCCGCTGCGCGGCGTCGCGCGCGGCGGCGCGCAGTTCGACGCCTGGGACTCGCTGCTCTCCGAGGAGGCCGTGGTGGCCTTCGAGTACGGCTACTCGGTCGCGCGGCCCGACGCGCTCGTCCTGTGGGAGGCGCAGTTCGGCGACTTCGTGAACGGCGCGCAGATCCCGATCGACCAGTTCCTGGTCGCGGGCGAGGCCAAGTGGAAGCAGAAGAGCGGCGTGACGCTGCTCCTGCCGCACGGCTACGACGGCCAGGGGCCCGAGCACTCGAGCGCGCGCCCCGAGCGCTTCCTGACGCTGTGCTCCGAGGGCAACATCACCGTCGCGAACTGCACCACCGCCGCGCAGTACTTCCACCTGCTGCGCCGCCAGGGGCTGGCCGCGGTGAAGCGGCCGCTGGTCGTCTTCACGCCCAAGTCGCTCCTGCGCGACAAGCGCGCCGGCAGCCGGCCCGAGGAGCTGGCGCAGGGCGCGTTCCAGGAGCTGCTCGTCGACGAGCCCGCGAGCGGGAAGGCCGCGCGCGTGATCCTGTGCTGCGGCAAGGTCTACTACGACCTCGCCGCCTGGCGCGACGAGAAGCAGCGCGGCGACGTCGCGATCGTGCGCCTGGAGCAGCTCTACCCGATCGCGCGCGAGCGGCTGCGCGCGATCGTCGGCCGCTGGCCCGGCGCGACGCTCGTCTGGTGCCAGGAGGAGCCGCGCAACATGGGCGCCTGGGCCTTCGTGCTGCAGCGCCTGGTGCACGACCTCGGCCTGCCGCTCGCCTACGCCGGCCGCCCGCAGGCCTCGAGCCCCGCCAGCGGCTCCTACCACCGCCACCAGGTCGAGCAGGAGCACCTCGTGCGGCGCGCCTTCGGGGACTAGCGATGGAGCGCGCGCCCGACGATCCGCTCGCGCGCGCGTCGATCCCGCGGCTGCTCTTCGGCCTGCGCACACCCGTCGGGCCGCGCAGCTACCTCGTCGCGGGCCTGGCGCTGGCGCTCCTCAAGTACGTCGCCGAGGCGGCGCTGCTGCGCACCTGGAGCGGGAGCTGGATGAGCCCGGCGCGCTTCCTCTCCCCGGTCTTCTCCCTGCGCTATCCGGACACGCTCGACTCGCGGCAGGCGCTCGCGCTCGCGCTCCTGCACCTGCCGTTCCTGTGGATCGGGGCGACGATGACGATGCGCCGCGCGCTCGACGCGGGCCTCTCGGCGCTCGTCGGGCTGCTCTTCTTCGTGCCCGCGGTGAACCTGGTCCTGTTCGCGATCCTCGCCCTCACGCCGACGCGCGCCGCGCCGCCGGCGGAGAGCGCTGAGGAGCGCCGCAAGGAAGCGCTGCGGCGCGAGGGCCGGGAGGAGCGGGCCGCCGGGCTGCGCTCCGCGCTGCTCGCGGTCGCGACCGCGCTCCTGATCCCGCTGGCGCTGTGGCCGCTCTACCGGAGCGGAGCCCACGTGGACGGGTGGTCGCTCTTCGTCGCGGCGCCGTTCGTCATGGGCATCCTGGCCGGCTGGTTCCACAACCGCGTCGAGGCGCGCTCGTTCGGCTCGAACGCGCTCGTCGCGGTGCTCGTGATGGCGGTCGCGTGCGGGGCGCTGGTCGTGTGCTCGATCGAGGGCGTCGTGTGCCTCGTCATGGCGCTGCCGATCGGGATGCCCATGACCGGCGTGGGGGTGGTCGTGGGAGCGGCCCTGGCGCGCATGCGGCGCTCCTTCGCGCAGCCGCTGGCCTCGGTCGCGCTCCTGCCCCTGGCGGGGCTGCTCGAGGCCCCGGCGCTCGCGCCGCGGCACGGCTCGGTCACCACCGCGGTCGAGATCGACGCGCCGCCCGAGGTCGTCTGGCCGCTCGTCGTCGCCTTCCCGCCGCTCCCCTCCGAGCGCTCGTGGCTCTTCCACACCGGCATCGCCTGGCCGACCGGCGCGACGATCGAGGGCCGCGGCCCGGGCGCGCTGCGCCGCTGCGAGTTCTCGACCGGCACGTTCGTCGAGCCGATCACCGCCTGGGAGGAGCCCGCGCGGCTCGCCTTCGACGTGGCCGCGCAGCCCGACCCGCTGCGCGAGCTCTCGCCCTGGGGCGCGATCCGCCCGCCGCACCTCG
Source organism: uncultured bacterium (assembly GCA_902826945.1). Next base: position 4,101 of record CADEGS010000057.1, read on the forward strand.
AGCACGGCTTCCGGAGCGAGCGCGGCGAGTTCCGCCTGGTCGCGCTCTCCGGCGGCCGCACGCGCCTCGAGGGCACGACCTGGTACGCGCTCGACCTGCACCCGGCCTGGTACTGGCGGCTCGTCGCCGAGCCGATCGTGGGCGCGATCCACCGCCGCGTGCTCGAGCACGTGCGCGCGCTGGCGGAAGGGTAGGGCCAAGGACCCCCGACGGCCTTTTGGGGACGTCGGCTACCCCGTTCCCCCCCCGCCCGGCTAGCCTGGGACTCGTCCCGCTTGCAAGGAGGCTTCCCATGTTCGCTCCCCATGCCTCGTGGACCCGTCCGTTCCAGCTCGTGCTCGCGCTGCTCGTGTCGAGCGGATCCGCGGCGGCGCAGGGCGCGCTCGCCGTCGACCTGCGGCCGGGCGAGCCGGCGTCGGCGACGAGGCTCTTCGGCCCCGTCCACCAGGCGCTGCCCGTGCTGCCGGCCACGACCGAGTCGTCCACGCCCGCCGACCTCGACGGAGACGGGCACGTGGACCTCCTGGTCGGTGTCTCCGATGTGGAGCGGGTGTTCGTGCTGCTCGGGAACGAGGACGGCTCGTTCCTGGACCGGGTGTCGTCCGTGGCGGTCAACGGGGAGCCGGGGACGATCGCGGTCGGCGACGTCGACGGCGACGGCGACCAGGACGTCTTCGCCGCCGGCGGGACGCTGCTCCTGAACGACGGGTCGGCCCGATTCTTCGACGCCAGCGCGAACCTGGCCCACCCGGCACCCGGGATGTGCTTCCTGCGCGACGTCGAGCTGGACGGGGACCTCGACATCGTGAGCTGGGGCAACCAGTCCGCGCACAGCCAGCTGCGGAACGACGGTCAGGGGGTCTTCGCGGACGCGAACGCGAGCATGCCCGCGCTCCTCTTCGCCTACCTCGACATCGACATGGCGGACGTGGACGGGGACGGGGACGACGACGCGCTCACCGGCCCCAGCCACGCGCAGCCGGCGCGCCTCTTCCTGGACCAGGGCGGCACGTACGTCGACGCGACGGCGCGCCTGACCCCGGTCGTGGGGGGGGCGGAGGTGAACGTGCCCGCCGTCCACCTCGTGGACCTCGACGGCGACGGCGACCGCGACGCCCTGCTGCACCGCCGCTATGGATTCGGGCAGCTCACCGAGCTCCAGCTGAACGACGGGCTGGGCACGTTCACCGCCGTGCCCTCGCCCGTGCCCATCACGGTGAGCCAAAGGCTCGAGGTCGGCGACGTCGACGGCGACGGCGACCTCGACATCGTGCGGGACGAGGTGCGGTGGAATCAGGGCTCTCTGCAGTTCTCGCAAGGCCCCCCGGCCTCCTTCGGCGATCCCTTCAACGGCCCGAACCACGCGGTGACGCTGGTGGACGTGGACGGCGACGGCGACCTGGACGCGCTTCCCCGTCGGGGCATCGGGGAGCTCTACCTGTTTGACGGCAGCGGCAACTGGACCAGCGTGGGCCGGTCGGCCCTCCCGGTCAGGAGGGGCACGGAGCTCACGCTCGGCGACGTCGACGGCGACCAGGCTCCGGATCTGTTCGCGGTCGACGGCGGTGTCCGCCACCTGTTGCGCAACGATGGCTCGGGCGGGTTCGAGGACGTCACCTCCACCCGGCTCCCGCCGCTCGTGGCCGGCGGCGATGGCCTCGCCCTGGGGGACCTGGTCGAGGACGGAGCGCTCGACGCGATGATGGGGGGCGTGCCGACGGACTCCGGCGTGGACCGGCCCTACACCTTGCTGCGGAACCTCGGCGATGGCTCCTTCGATGCTCCCCCGGTGAATCACCTCGGGTTGTCGACGAGCGTCGCTCTGGGCGACGTGGACGGCGACGGCCACCTGGACGCGGTCCTGGGCGGGAGCACGTTCGAACCCGACCGGCTGCTCCTCGGCGACGGCGCGGGAACCTTCCTCGACGCGTCCGCCGACTTCCCGCAGAGCGCGACCTACACGAACGTCGTCGTGCTCGGCGACGTGGACGGGGACGGCGACCTCGACGCGGTGCTCGCCAACACCTCCGCGCCGCACGAGCTCTGCACGAACGACGGCACCGGCTTCTTCACGCTGTCCTCCGGCCTGCCCGCCGACGCCGCGTCCCCGCTGGACGCGTTGCTCGCCGACCTGGAGGGCGACGGCGACCTGGACCTCGTCGTGGCGAGCGGCTCCGGGTTCCAGGACCGCGTGTACCGGAACGACGGCAGCGGTGCGTTCGAGGACGTCTCCGCGACCCTGCCCCAGAGCGATCTCGGCGCCCAGGTGAGCGCCGCCGACGTGGATGGCGACGGGCTGCTCGATCTGCTCTCCCTCGGCACCCTGTGGCTCGGGGACGCGAGCGGCGGCTTCCGCGACGCGTCCTACGAGCTGGCGCCCTACCGGATCTTCGAACGGAACGTCCTCGGCGACGTGGACGGGGACGGCGATCCCGACATCGTGGGCACGCCGTTCCTGGCCAACCTGCGCCGCCAGGTCGGCTGGCGCTCGCAGCCGCGCGTGGGACGGGACCTGACCATCGAGTGCAACGGCTCGCCAGGAGCCCTGTGGTGGATCCTCGGCGCGCCGAGCCCCGGTCGCGCCACGCTGCCCCTGTACGGCACGTTCCTGCTCCATGGGACCGAGTCGATCTACCTCGCCTCCGGGAGCCTGGGCCCGCGCGGAACGGCCCGCATGACCTTCTCGCCCCCGCAGCTCCCCGGCCTGGCGGTCGAGCCGCTCTACCTGCAGGCCGTGGTCGGCACGCCGCTCCTGTTCTCGAACCTCGAGATCGCGGTCTTCACGGACTAGTCCCGGCAAGCCGAGGTCAGGCGTCCGCGCCCCTCCGGGCCGCGGGAGCGCTCGGTCCGGGAATCCTCCGCGCGCCCGAGGGCCCTCGGACGCCGCGCGCGCTCAGGGGATCTCCACCAGCGCCAGGCGCTGCTCGACGCGCGCGCGCTCGTGCGGCGCGGCGAGCGCGCGCGCCGCCGCCTCGCGCAGCGCCTCGAGCTGCGCGCGCAGCGCCGCACGGCGGCCCGGCTGCCCCGTGCGTGCCGCGAGCGTGTCGAGCGCGTCCAGCAGACGCAGCAGGATCGCCGCGTTGCCCTCGCCGCTGGCGCGGATCTGGTCGAAGGCCTCGGACAGGAGGCCCGGGAAGGTCGGGCCGTCGGTGACGAGGCGCGGCTCGCCCTCTTCGTCGGCGTGCAACACGGGCATGCGGCGCGGCGCCAGGCGGGCCAGGATCGTCGTCAGGTGGTCCACGGCCATCACGGCCGTGGTCGTGTCGTTCACCCCGGGCGAGAGCGCGCGCAGCGCGATGTCCACGATCTGGCGGATGCCGAAGCCCACGTCCTGGTCCACCGTCCGGTAGCGGCCGATGGCCCAGGCCGAGCGCAGCGCGCCGACCAGCTCCGGGTCGAGCGGCTCCCGCCGCGCGAGCGAGACGAGCGGCCCGCCCTCGACCACGAAGGCGCCGACGCCCGCCTCCACGCGCAGCAGCGTGTCGCGCTCACGCGCCAGGCGCACGAGCGCCGCGCGGTCGACCGCCTGCACGTACCCGCTGCGCTCCGCGACGATCGCGTGCCAGCCAGGCTCGCCGGGGCCAGGCGGCGGCGCGGGCGCGTCCTGCGCGCCGTCCAGCGCGTCGGGGAACAGGCGCTCCGCCGCCGCGCGCGTCTCCCGCGCCACGCGGGCGAGGATGTTCACGGCCTGGATCGAGGAGGCGATGTGGTGAATGAAGAGGATCAGGACGCCGACCCCGCCGATGGCGAGCACGACGCCGGCGGTCACCGACAGGTGCGGCACGAAGCCGCCCGCCTCCGAGCCGCGCACGCTGCGCAGGACGACCAGGCAGTAGGCGAAGACGCCGGTGAAGATCCCGAGCACGACCTGCGTCACGCGGTCGCTCATGAAGTTGCGCAGGACGCGCGAGGTGTACTGGCTGGAGGCCAGCGCCAGCGCCACGAGCGTCATCGAGAACGTCACGCCGACGACGGTCATCATCGAGCCCGCGATGGTCGAGAGCGTCGCGCGCGCGCCCTCGGCGCTGGCGTCGAAGAAGAGCGGCCAGTCGGGCAGCCAGCGCTCGGCCCCGCCCGCGTCCGCGCGCAGGAGCACCAGCGCGAGCGCGATCGCGGCGCCGACGATCAGCGACGGAACGAGCCAGAAGTTCGCCCGCAGCCGGCTCCAGAGGAGCGCCAGCTTGCCCGTCACCCGCGTCCCCCGCGCGGCGCGTCCTGCGACAGCAGGCCCGCGAAGCTCGCCACGGTGGCGATGAGCTCGGACGGCTCCATCGGCTTCACGAGGTGCGCCTGGTAGCCGGAGCGCAGCGCGTGCGTGCGGTCCTCGGGCCGGGCGAAGGCGGTCAGCGCGATGGCGGGGATGCGCGCGACGCGCGGGTCCGGCATGCGGCGGATGTGCTGGATCAGCGAGTAGCCGTCCATGCCCGGCATGCCGATGTCGCAGATCAGGACGTCGGCCGCTTCGCGCGCCAGGTGCTGCAGCGCGGCCGTCGCGGACGACACGCCCTCGACGACGGCCCCGCACTCCTCGAGCAGCCGCACGACGAGCTCGCGCGTGTCCTGCTCGTCCTCGACGACCAGGATGCGCAGCTTGCGCAGGCGCTCGGCCGAGAGCTCGGCGATCCGCTCGCAGTCGTCCTTGCCGGCCTGCGCGCCGGCGGGCCGCTCGGGGCGGCCGCCGATCGGCAGGCGCACCCGGAACGTCGCTCCCTTGCCCTCGCCCTCGCTCTCGGCCTGCACCGAGCCGCCCTGCAGCTCGACGAGCTGCTTCACGACGGCCAGGCCGAGCCCCAGCCCGCCGTAGCGTCGCGTCGTGGAGCCGTCGCCCTGGCGGAAGCGGTCGAAGACCTGGCGCAGGAACTCCGGCCGGATGCCGACGCCGTCGTCGGTCACGGCGATCTCGGCGTGCTCGTCCCGGCGTCGCACGGCGATCGTCACGCGGCCGTTCTCGCCCGTGAACTTGGCGGCGTTCGAGAGCAGGTTCCACAAGACCTGCTGCAGGCGCGCGGGGTCCACGACGACCGGCGGCAGGGGCTCGATCTCCTGCGCGACCGCGATGCCCTTGGCCTCGAAGGACGAGCGCACGGTCTCGAGCGCCGCCTCGACGATCTGCGCGGCGTCGGTGCTCCTCACGTCGAGCCGCAGCTTGCCCGACAGGATGCTGCTCATGTCGAGCAGGTCGGAGACGAGCTGCGCCTGCAGGCGCGTGTTGCGGTCGATCACGTCCAGGCCCTGGCGCAGGGTGGCCTCGTCGGGAGCGGACGCGCGCAGCACGTGCACCCAGCCCTGGATCGCGTTCAGGGGCGTGCGCAGCTCGTGCGAGAGCGTGGCCACGAACTCGTCCTTGAGCCGGTTGGCGCGCTCGGCGTCGGAGCGCGCGGCGCGCTCCGACGCCAGCAGGCGCTCGCGCTCGAAGCTCGCCAGGCGGCGCTCGTTCTCGAGCGCGCGCTGCTCGGTCACGTCGCGGAAGACGAGCACGACGCCGACGATGCGCCCGTCGCGCGAGCGGATCGGCGCGCCGCTGTCGTCGATGGGACGCTCGACGCCGTTGCTCGCGATCAGGACCGTGTGGTTGGCGAGGCCCACGACGGTGCCCTCGCGCAGCACGCGCCCGACCGGGCTCTCCACGGTCGTGCGCGTCTGCTCGTTCACGATCTGGAACACCTCGGCGCAGTCCAGCCCGCGCGCCTCGTCCTGCTTGCGGCCGGTCAGGAACTCGGCGACGGGGTTCATGAACACGACGCGCCCGCGCACGTCGCTCGCGATCACCGCGTCGCCGATGCTCTCCAGCGTGCGCTGGAACCATTCGCGCTGCTCGGCGATCGCGTCGGCGGCCTCGCGCTCGGCCGTCATGTCGTGGAACACCAGGATCACGCCCTGGATCGCGCCGTCCTTGTCGAGGATCGGCGCCGCGCTGTCGGCGATCGGGCGCTCGCTCCCGTCGCGCGCGATCAGCGCGGTGTGGTTGGCCAGGCCGATGATCACGCCGGAGCGCATGACCTTGTGCGCGGGGTTGTCGGCCGGCTCGCGCGTGCGCTCGTTGACGATGTCGAAGACCTCGTCCAGCGGCCTGCCGAGCGCCTCGTCCGCCTTCCAGCCCGTGAGCGACTCGGCCACCGGGTTCATGAACGAGACGCGCCCGTCGCGGTCGGAGGCGATGACCGCGTCGCCGATGCTGCGCAGCGTGACCTCGAACCACTCGCGCTGCTCGGCGGCGGCGCGCTCGGCCTGCATGCGCTCGGTGACGTCGATGGTCAGGCCCGACACGCGCGCGCCCGAGCGCTCGCCGACGGTCGCGAGCCAGCGCAGCCCCTTGGTCGGGTGCTGCACGCGGAACTCGACGCGGCGCGGCTCGCCGGCCCCGCTGCCCGGCAGCAGGCCGTCGCGGAAGCGCGCCCGATCCTCGGGGAGCACCAGCGCCTCCAGGCGGCTGGCGGCGATCTTGCCGCTCCGGGGCTCGAGCCCGAAGAGCTCGGCCAGCGCGACGGAATCGAAGGCGTCGTCCTCCTCGTCCCAGTCCCACACGGCCGAGCGCGAGCTGCGCTCCGCCCGGCGACAGGCCGCCTCGTTGCGCTGCGCGTCGGCGCGCAGCCGCGCGGCGCGGCGCGAGAGCACGATCATCGCGCTCGACGAGAGCACGAAGAGGGCCAGCGAGGCCTCCTCGCCGGGCGCGACCGCCAGCGACCAGCGCACCGGCACGAAGAAGAACTTGGCCGCCAGGAGCGCGAGCGCCGTGGCGAACACGGTCGGTCGCACGCCCTCGCTCCAGGCCACGCACAGGATGGCCAGGAAGTACAGCGCGTAGGGCGCGCGGCCCTCGAGCCAGCCCTCGAGCGGAAGGCGCGCGAGCGTCACCAGCGCCACGCAGCCCAGCGCCACGAGGTACGGCCGGAGCCGGTGCGCGCCGCCGGCCCCGGCGCGCGTCGGGTCGTGTGCGGCGGTGCCCAAGGGCCGGAGTATAGCGGTCGTGCGCGCGCGCGCGGCCTGACGCGCGTGCAGGGACACGCCCGCGGCGACTCGCCGCGCGCTCGGTCGGCACGCGCAGGAGCTCCGGCCCCTGCTCCGGCAACAGACCGAGCAGGTCGCCGACGCGGCGCTCGACGAAGCGTGAGCGCGCGATCGCGGCAGATGAGCAAGACTTGCAAAGCGAGCAGCGGCGACCGCGAGTCGAGCACGCCGCGCGCGATCACGGCGAAGCCGGCCGCGGCCGCCTCCGGCCCCGAGGGCGCGGACCCGGAGGAGAGGACGGGGCAGGCGCGGCAGGGCTGGAGGAAGGCCGAGTCGATGCGCGGCTCGCCGCCCGGCTCGAGCACGCGCAGGATCTCGCGGCAAGGGGCGCAGGGGCCGCGACGTGCAAGTGCGCCGAGCGCAGCCGCTCGCGGGCCGGCCGGCGCGCTATCCTCGGCCTCGTCCGATGCGAGCCGACGCCGATCCCGCCGCCGAGCCCTCCGACGCCCCCGAGCGCGGCGAGCCGCGCCAGGCGCCGGATGCGCTCGCCGGGCGCGTCGAGGTGCTCCTGGCGGACATCACGACGCTCGCGCGCGACGCGATCGTGAACGCCGCCAACGAGTCGCTGCTCGGCGGCGGCGGCGTGGACGGCGCGATCCACCGCGCGGCCGGGCCGCGCCTGCTCGAGGCCTGCCGCACGCTCGGCGGCTGCCCGACGGGCGAGGTGCGCCTGACGCCCGGCTTCGACCTGCCGGCGCGCTTCGTGATCCACGCCGTCGGCCCGATCTGGCGCGGCGGCGAGCGCGGCGAGGAGCGGCTGCTCGCCGCGTGCTACGAGCGGGCGCTGGAGCTCGCGCGCGAGGCGGGCCTGGCGAGCCTGGCCTTCCCCGCGATCTCGACCGGCGTCTACCGCTTCCCGAAGCCGCTGGCCGCGCGCGTCGCGGTCGCGACCGTGCGCGCCGCGCTCGCGGCGCACGCGCTGCCCGCGCGCGTCACCTTCTGCTGCTTCGCGGCGGCGGACGTCGCGCTCTACGAGAGCGTCCTCGCGGGAGGGGGCGAGCGTGGCCCCTGAGCGCGCGCCCGCGCCCCGCCGCTCGCGCTCGGCCCGCGCGCTCCGCGTCGGGCAAACCCTTGCCGGAACGAACGCCATGCTCGCGATCCTCGCCCTCTTCCTGTGCTCCCCGCGCCTCGCCGCCGCGCCCGGCGAGGACCCCGACCGGTTGCTGGCGCTCGTGCCCGAGGGCGCGCAGGTCGTCTGGTCGGGCGTCGCGCTCGAGGCGCTGCGCGCGCGCCTCGAGCAGAGCGCCTGGGCGCAGCTCGCCGCGGACGAGGCCATGCGCCCCTTCCGCGAGCGGGTGGCCGACGCGTGGGGAGAGGCCGGCGCCGAGGCGAGCGACGCCGCGCGCCCGGCGAGCGACCCGCTCGCGTGGTGGCGCGCGGCGAGCGGCTCGTTCGCCGGCTTCCTCGTGCTCGCCGATCGCGACCTGCAGGCGCTCGGCGCCTTCCTCGCGCCCGGCCCCGACGCGGCGGCCTTCGACGCACAGTGGGCCGCGCTCGCGGAAGCCTCGCGCGCCGGCATGGACGAGGAGGTCGTGACGGTCCGCGAGACGCCGGTGTGGATCGGCACCGCGCGCGCCGGGCCGCGCACGCTGGTGCTCCTGTTCGAGCGCGACGGCGTGCACGGCGTCCTGACGGGGCGCGAGCGCGAGCCGCTGCTCGCGCTGGCGCGCGACGCGATCGACCGCCTGGCGGACGGCGGCGCGGGCGGCTTCGCCGGCAGCACGGCGCTGGCCGAGGCGCGCGCCGCCGCCGGCACGCCGCGCGCGCTCGAGGTGTTCCTCGACGCCGGCGCGCTGGTGCGCCTCGCCGAGCCGCGGCGGCCGGGGCAGGAGACGGCCGACCAGGCGCTCGTGCGCGGGCTGCTCGAGCGCTCGGGCCTGCGCGAGGCGCGCTACCTGTACGGCTCCCTCGACGTCGGGGCCGGCGAGCGCTTCGACGCCGCGCTCGCGCTGCACCTGCCGCCGCGGAGCCTGCTCCGCGACGTGGTCCGCCTGGCGTCGCCGGCGCCGCGCGACCTCCTGGCGCGGGCGCCGCGCGACTGCGTCGGCGCGCTCGTCGCGCGCTTCGACCTCGCGGGCCTGTGGAGCCTGTGCCAGGACACGCTGCGCGACCTGGACGCCGCTCGCCACGAGGAGCTGCGCGCCGCGATCGAGTCCTTCAAGGACGTCGCTCCGGACTTCGAGAGCGACCTGCTCGAAGAGCTCCAGGGCGACGTCGCCGCCTTCACGCTGCGCTCGTCCGAAGAGACGAATCTCCTCCACGCGGACGCGGCCTACCTGGTGCGCGTGCGCGACGCGGACGCGGTCGAGGCGTTCGTCGACGGGATGCTCGGCATGGGCGGCATGGACGCCAGGGTCGAGGGCGAGGACCGCGCGGGGCACTGGGTGCAGTCGATCGGCCCCGTGTCGTGGTGCTTCGCGGAGCCGTTCCTCGTCGTGGCCACGACGTCGGCGGCGATGGACGCCGCGCTCGCGCCTCTGGGCGGGGACGAGCGGCCCTCGCTCACCGACGACGAGCGCGTGCAGCGCGCGCTGGCCGAGACGCCGCCGGGGCCGTACCTGGCGCTGGCGGACGTCGCGGCCACGTTCGGCCTGCTGCTCGAGCTCGCCGACGCCGCGCCGCTCCTGCTCCCGCGCCGGGATCCGCAGGCGCAGGCGCTCCTCGAGCTCCTGCGCCTCCTGCCCGAGCCCGCGCTGGCCGCGAAGCACTTCCACGGCCTCGCGACGACGAGCGTCGAGATCGCCGAGGAGCACGCGACGGTGCACATGCGCGCCCGCTGAGGGCCGAGGGCGGAGCCGGTCTCCCGATCGCGCGCTCACGCCTCGGGCCGCGCATCGCCCTCGGCGCGGCGCAGGGCGCGCTCGATCGCGCGGCAGGCCTCGTCCAGCTCGGCGAGCGATCGCGCGAGCCCCTCGCGGTAGCGCTCGCACTTCAGGCGCTTCGTCTCGAGCCGATCGCGCGCGAGGCGCAGCTCGAGCCGCCGCTCTGCGACCCGCTCGCCCGCAGGCCGGGCGGCTACCCGGACCGGCGCGAGGCTCCCGAGCAACGCGTCGCTCCGGCGCAGGAGCTCGCGCGCGCGCGACAGGGGATCACCGGCCGTCTCGTTCATGGGAACGGCCTCGGCAGCGCGCATCCGCGCCCGCCCGGTATTCGTACGATGGCGCGCGGAGGGTCGAGAGCGTGACGGAGGACCGGGCCACCCGCGCGGAGGTCGGCGTCGCGATGACGCATGGCAGCCTGCGCACGCGTCTGCTGGCGGCGCTGCGCTCGGCAGCGCTGCGCGTGGCCGAGCTCGCGCCGGCTCCCGACCTGGCGCGGCGGCTCGCGGGGCTCGACGTCGGGCTCGTCGTGCTGCGCCGCCGGCAGCTCGGGGCGGACTGGGAAGCCTGCGGCGCCGCGCGGGCGAGCGCGCCGGCCGTCGCCGTCGTCAGCAGCGAGCACGACCCCTGGACGCGCGCCAGCCTGATGGCCGCCGGGGCGGTGCGCGTGCTGGGCGCGGACGAGCCGCTGGAGCGCATCGTCGAGCACCTGGGAGCGCTGGCCCGCCGCGGCGGGTCGCGCGCCTCCGCGCCCGAGCGCGCGGGGATCGACGGCGAGCCGCGGCTGGCCGACTTCTTCACGCGCAGCGAGGCGATGCGGAGCTTCCTGCGCACGATCCGCAAGGTGATCGGCGTGCGCTCGACCCTGCTCGTCACCGGCGAGACGGGCGTCGGCAAGGAGCGCCTGGCGCGCTCGATCCACGCCGAGAGCCCGCGGCGCGCGGGACCGTTCGTGTCGGTGAACTGCGGCGCGTTGCCCGAGCACCTGCTCGAGAGCGAGCTCTTCGGCCACGAGCCCGGCGCCTTCACGGGCGCCGCCGTCGCGCGCCGGGGCCGCTTCGAGGAGGCGCACGGCGGCACGCTCCTGCTCGACGAGATCGGCGAGCTGCCCACGCACCTGCAGGTGAAGCTCCTGAGCGTGCTGCAGCGCGGCGAGGTGCGCCGCCTGGGAGGCGAGCGCCCGCGCCTGCTCGACGTGCGCATGGTCGCCGCCACGCACCGCGACCTGCGCGCCGACGTCCTGGCGGGACGCTTCCGCGAGGACCTCTTCTACCGCCTGAACGTCGTGCCGCTGCACGTCCCCGCTCTGCGCGAGCGCGCAGAGGACATTCCCGAGCTGGTCGGCTCGCTCGTGCACGTCTTTCGCGGAGAGATCCTCGACACGCCGGTGCGCGGGGTCTCCTCGGAGGCGCTGCGGCTCCTGATGACCTACGCCTGGCCCGGCAACGTGCGCGAGCTGATCAACGTCGTCGAGCGCTGCATGCTCCTGGGCGAGTCGAGCGCGATCGAGCCGCGCGACCTGCCGCCCGAGGTGCGCGCCGGACGCGCGGCGGAGGACGCCGGCGAGGCGCAGGACCCCGCTCCGCGTCGCGCGGGGTCCGGGCCGCTGGCGCGCCTCGAGGACGTGCGCGCGCAGGCGATCGCGGCGGCCGAGCGCGCCTTCCTGGAGGACCTCCTGCGCGCCTCGGGCGGGCACCTGGCGAGCACCGCGGAGCGCGCGGGGATCGGTCCGCGCGCGCTCTACGACAAGATGCGGCGCTACGGGCTCCACAAGGAGCACTACCGCTAGAGAGGTGGCAGCGCCTCAGTCGAGCGCGCGCTCGGCCAGGCGGCGGACCTTGCCCGAGGGGTCCTCGGCGCGCGCGCGCGCCAGGAAGTCGCGCACCTCGGCGTCCTCGAGGAAGGTCTCGAGCGCGCCCACCGCCTCGGCGCGCAGGCGCTCGTCCGCGCTCGTGCGCGCCAGGTGCAGGAGCTCGCCCGCCAGGCGCGGGTCGCGCACGCCGTCGATCGCGTCCACGACCTGCGCCACGCGCACGGGGCTCTGCTCCCCGTGGAAGGCCTGGATCGCCGCGTCCACGACGCGCGGGCACAGCGGGTCGGCCTCGGCGGGGAAGCGGCGCAGCATGCGCAGCGCGTCCACGCGCCGCGCCCACTCGACCGAGGGGTCCGAGAAGAGGTGCTGGTACTCGAGCATGGCCTGGTGCGCGAGCTCGGAGGAGAGCACGTCCTCGACCGTCTCGGGACGCTCGACGGGCCCCTCGGAGCGGTGGCTGGCCGAGGCGAGCAGGAGCTCGAGCTCGTCCAGGCGGCCGGCGAGCGTCGCGAGGCGCGCGTCGTCGAGCGGCTCGGGCGCGGGCGCGCGCGCCGGCGCGCCGGACGCGGGCGGCGGGGCGAGCTCGGCGGCCGCGGCGGAGCGCGCCCGGGCCTGCTCGACGCCCTCCTGCAGCAGGCGGCGCGTCGAGGCGATGCCGCGCTCGATCTCGACCAGGCGCGACTGCAGCTCGCGCTCGCCCAGCCAGCGCGCGCGCGTGGCGGCGGTGTTCCAGAAGGCCGCGCCCGAGCCCGCGAGGGCGCCGGAGGCGAGGATCAGGGTCCAGTTCGGGTTCCAGCTCATGGTTCGGTGCTCCGGAAGGGTCGTGCGGCGGTCAGGAACGCTGGCGCAGCGCGTCGCCGATGCGGCGGCGCACCAGGAACGAGGGGTCGTTGTCGCGCAGCCACAGGAAGAGCTCGTGCAGCGCGGGATCGGTGTCCATGCGGTCCTCGAGCACGTTGACGGCCGCCGCGCGCGCGCCGTCCACGCCCGAGCGCGAGAGGATGCGCTCGTAGAAGGCGAGCTCGTCGGGCGTCGCGTCGACCCAGGCGAAGACCTGCGCCAGGTAGTCGAGCTCGGGCCCGTCGCCTGCCAGCGCCACGTCCTCGCGCCAGGCGCGCCGCAGGTCCTCCGAGAAGTAGGCGTTGGCGTTCGGCAGGAAGGCGAGCGAGCAGAAGGCGACCGCGCGCTCCTCGAGCGAGGACTGCGGCGAGCCGATCACCTGGCGGAAGTACGCCGCCGAGTAGACCAGCTCGAGCAGGCTCGGCCGATCGTTCTTCGCGTAGGCGAGCAGGAGCCGCGGCTTGGCGCGCCAGAGGTGCCAGAGCTCGTCCGCGCGCGCCTCGAGCGGCGCGAGCGGGTCGGTGCCGGCGGCTTCCGGCGCCGTGCCCGCGGCGCTGCCAGCGCGCGGCGTCGAGCGCTCCTCCACCCGCCGCGCGCGCAGCAGCGCGACCGCCTCGGAGTCGAGGTGGTCGTAGTCGTCGGACAGGAGCCGGACGCGCTCGAGATCGTCCTCCGCCGAGGCGCGCGGGCTCGGCACGAGCACCCAGCCCGCGCCGGAGACGAGGATCGCGAGCGCGGACAGTACGCGGATCGTGGTGCGCATGGCGGTGGTTCCTCCGGCCGTCAGAGCGTCAGGGCGGCCTGCGTGAGCAGTTGGCCCCAGGGGACGAGGTAGAGCTGCATCAGCACGAACAGGACGAAGTACGCGCACGCGGCGGCGCGCTCGTCCGAGCGGCACTGGGCCAGGCCCATCAGGGCCAGAAGCCAGCCGAAGCCGATCACCGTCGCGATCGGGTAGGTCGTGGCGACGAACACGATGAGCGCCCAGTTGCGCGCCTTGCCCAGCCAGCGCACGCGCTCGCCGAGCAGGAAGGAGACGCCGATCAGGCCCTCGATGAAGAGCGTCCACACCGTCATCCCGACGGCGACGAAGCGCAGGCGGTCGGAGACGCTCAGGGCGACGTTCATGCCGCCCGCCTCCATGTCGCGTAGCGCCGCGGCGTTGCCCTGCAGCTCGGCCGTGCTCAGCCCGACGGCGAGGTGCGCGAAGTTGCGGAAGCGCCCGTCGGAGAGCAGCTCCCAGGCCAGGAAGTCGCCGGAGGTGAAGCTCGCGGTCGTGGCCTTCCAGAAGGTCGCCAGCGCGAAGCACAGGCCGATCAGGACGCGCGCGTTGCGCGCCAGCAGGTCGGCGCGCGCGCCGGCGCAGCACAAGGCCAGCGCCCAGTACACGAGCAGCATCTTGTGGTTGTCCACGACGTAGGCGCGCGGGACGATGCCGAGCCCGACGATCGCCGCGAACACCGCCCAGAAGGCCGACGAGCGCACGCAACGCGGCCAGGCCAGCCCGACCGCGGCGCACATCACGGCCGGCACCCGCATCTCCCAGAACATCGGGCCGTAGAGCACGATCAGGAGCAGCGTCAGCCGCGCCACGATCGATCCCGAAGCCGCCAGCAGCGCGTCGGCGACGCGCTCCAGGCGCGCGCCGAGCGTCCCGGCGGGCGCGACGGGCGCCGCGCTCAGGTCGAGCGCAGGCCCTGCAAGTACTCGAGCGTGCATCCCCATTCCTCCGCGAGGGTCTCGATCGAAAGCCCCGGGATCGTCGCGCTGGTCAGGAGCGAGCGCGTCGTGCGTCCGGTGCGCAGGTCGAAGTCGGTGCGCTGCACCTCGAGCGTCAGGCTCTCGGGCAGCACGAGGTCCATGCTCGGGTCGGGGCTGTGCCCCGCGGGCTCGAGCACCGCGCGTCGCACGCGCGTCAGGCTGGGCCAGATCCCCAGGGAGCGCGAGCGCAACCAGTCCGCGTCGCTCGACGCCGCGTAGGACGCGGGCGTGCGCGAGGGTCGCGTGGGCATCCACATCTCCCGCGCGAGGCGCGCGAGGGTGCCGCGCAGGTTGTCCTGCGAGGGCAGGTAGCGCACGAGCAGGAGCGTGTCCGCCCAGCTCGCGCCCCCCGGGAATCGGCCGACGTACTCGAGGCCCTCCGACCGGATCCGCAGGACGAGCTCGCGGTTGCCTCCCGAGTCGATCGTGGAGAACATCCCGAAGCCCGCGCCCTTCCACTGCGTCAGGTGGTCGCGGTGGACGCGCCAGGCGTGCACGGCGGCGATCGTGCACAGCACGGTGGCCGTGCCCCAGGTGCGCAGGGCGAGCAGTTGCTCGCCCCAGAAGGGCGAGCGGAGCGCGGAGCGGAGGGCCTTCATGACGGGTTCCTCGGGCTCAGAGGTTCGCGACCCCGCTCTCGCCGAGGTCGTCGTCGAGGCTCACGCCGTCCTTCGGGCGCGGCGGGCCGTCCTGGTTCTCCTTGTTCTCGCGCATCCACTCGATGCGTCCCTCGCGCGCGCCCTCGGTGCCCGAACCGCCGCCCTCGCTGATCTCCTCCTGCCACTCGCTGAAGTACTCCTCGTGGGTCTTGTCGTCCTCGAGCTCCCACTCCTTGCTCTCGAGGATGGCCTCGCACTCGGCGGCCTCCTCGTTCTCGTTCTCGTGGCCGTCCTCGAACCATTCCTTGGCCTCCCGCTTGCCTTCGGTGACGTTCTGGTCGTTGCCGGAGCTGCTGGCCGTGGCGGCGGCGATGCTCGTCGCGATCAGGGCTCCGCCGGCGGCGAGCGCGAGCCCGAGGTGCTTGAAGAGATGCATGAGGTCTCCTTCTCGTCTGGAGGTCGATGCCGGAGCGCGCCACCGTGGCCCGCCCGGCGAGAGGCCACGGGAGCAACGCGCGGTCCTGCCGCTCGGCGCGCGTGCCGCGCTCCGCGCGCGGCCGCTCCAAGTGACGGGAACGGCGCGGCTTGCGGCGCACGGCGGCGGGCGGCGCGAGGATCCGCGCGCGGGGTGGCCCGTGCCGCGTCGGAAGCGCGCCTTCCGATCGGAGGCGCGACCACCGGAGCGGGGCGAGCCGGGCCGGCGGCGCCTCTCGCAGCGAGCCCCGCGCCTCGCGAGAGGCTCGGCGGCCGGTGGGCTAGCGCCGGAAGCGCTCGTCCAGGAGCGGCGCCCAGTCGTCGTCGTAGGGGTGCACGCGCTCGACGCGCGCGCCGTCCTTCACGACGGGGCGGCCGGAGTTGGCCCAGGCGAAGATCGAGCCCGCGAGGTTGAAGACCGGGACGCCGAGCGTCCCGCCCAGGCGCTCGGCCAGCGCGCTGCTGCGCCAGCCGACCGAGCAGTAGAGCACGACCT
>CADEGS010000058.1 GCA_902826945.1 uncultured bacterium
CCTCGGTCACCGACGTGATCCTGGCCGAGCCCGGCGCGCTGATCGGCTTCGCCGGGCCGCGCGTGATCGCGACCACGATCAAGCAGGAGCTGCCGCCGGGTTTCCAGCGCGCCGAGTTCCTGCTCGAGAAGGGCATGGTGGACGCGATCGTGCCGCGCGACCAGCTGCGCGCCACGCTGGCGCGCCTGTTCGACTACGCGAGCGGCGCGCGCGAGGCGCTGCGCCGCCGCACGGAGGCGCGTCGAGGCCCGCGATGAGCGCCGAGCCGGTCGACCCCCGCAAGGTCCAGCGCAAGGTCACCACGCACAGCCTGGGGGCGATGAAGGAGCGCGGCGAGCCGATCGTCGCGCTGACCGCCTACGACCACCTGATGGCGCAGCTGCTCGACCGCTCGGGGATCGACGTGATCCTGGTCGGCGACTCGGCGGCGATGGTCGTGCAGGGCCTGGACACCACCGTGCCGGTCACGATGGACCAGATGGTCTACCACGCCACGGTGGTCGCGCGCGGCGTGCGGCGCGCGCTGGTCGTGGCCGACCTGCCGTTCCTGTCGTACCAGGTGAACTCCGACGAGGCCCTGCGCAACGCGGGGCGCATGATCAAGGAGACCGGCGTCGAGGCCGTGAAGCTCGAGGGCGGCGCGCGGCTGTGCCCGACGGTCGAGCGCATCGTGGGCGCCGGGATCCCGGTCATGGGGCACCTGGGGCTCACCCCGCAGTCGATCCACCGCTTCGGCACCTACCAGGTGCGCGCGACCGACGAGGCGGAGGCCGAGGAGCTGCGCCGCGACGCGCGCGCGCTCGAGCAGGCGGGCGCCTTCGCGATCGTCATCGAGAAGGTGCCGAGCGCCCTGGCGACCGAGGTGGCCGCCGCGGCGCGCGTGCCGGTCATCGGCATCGGCGCCGGCGGCGGCTGCGACGGCCAGATCCTGGTCACGCACGACATGCTCGGCTACTACACGCGCTTCCACCCGCGCTTCGTGCGCCGCTACGCCGAGCTGGCGACCTTCCTGCAGGACGCCTTCGAGCGCTACGCCGCGGACGTGCGCTCGCGCGACTTCCCCTCGGCGGACGAGTCGTACTGAGCGCGGGAGCGCCGCGCGCCCGGAGCGCGGACGCGCGGCTCCCCGGCCGCGCCTACGAGCCGGGTCGCCGCCGTGCTAGCGGCGCGTGACCACGGTCGTGCTGGCCTGGTCGGTCGGCCACAGCACGATCTCGCCCACGTTCACGTGCGGCGGGCGCGTGACCGCGTAGACGATGGCGTCGGCGACGTCCTCGGGCGTCAGCGGGCAGAGGCCGCGGTAGACCTTGGCCGCCTTCTCGCGGTCGCCGGAGTAGCGCACGACGCTGAACTCGGTCTCGACCAGACCCGGGTCCACGGTCGTGAAGCGCACGCCCTTGCCGGCGGCGTCCAGGCGCAGCGCCGTGTAGAGCGCGCGCACCGCGTGCTTCGTGGCGCAGTAGACGTTGCCGCCGGGGTAGACCTCGCGCCCGGCCACGCTGCCGAGCAGGACCACGTCGCCGGCGCCGCGCTCGAGCATGCCCGGCAGCGCGGCGCGCACGGTGTGCAGCAGGCCCTTCACGTTCGTGTCGATCATCTCCGACCAGTCGGCGGTCGAGCCGTCGGCGAGCGTGGCCACGCCGCGCGCCATGCCGGCGTTCGCGACCAAGAGGTCGATCGCGAGCGGGCCGAGCGCGCGCGCGACCGCGTCGGCGTCGCGCACGTCGAGCGCGACGGCGCGGCTGCCGGGCAGCTCGCGCGCCAGGGCGTCGAGCCGCTCGCGCCGGCGCGCGGCCAGCACGAGCGTGGCGCCCTCGGCCGCCAGCGCGCGCGCCGTCGCCGCGCCGATCCCCGCCGAGGCGCCCGTCACGAGCGCCGTCCGCCCCGCCAGCCGCCCTGCTCCTCCGCCCGTCCCGCCCGTGGCTCGCTGCGTCATGCGCGGAGGCTACGGCGCGCGCCCGGAGCCGGCCAGTGGCTCGGGGCCCCGCGTCCGCTAGGCTCTCGCGCATGAGCTTCCGAGCGTTCCGCGCCGGCCTCGCGCTGGCGCTGGTCGGCGCCTGCGCCGCGCCCCCGGCGGCGGACGCGCCCGCGGCGCCGGCGGCGGCCGCCGCGCGCGCCCCCGGCGCGGGTCTCGCGGCGCTGCGGGCCGACCCGCCGCGGCGCGGCGAGGACGTGCTCTTCGAGCACGCGCGCGTCTGGACCGACGCCGAGGCGCCGGAGCCGGCGCAGGCGCTCCTCGTGCGCGGCGGCCGCGTGCTCGCGGCCGGCGACGCGGCGGCGCTCGCCGCGCGCGCGCCGGGCGCGCGCCGCGTGGACCTCGCCGGCGCGGTCGTCGTCCCCGGCCTGAGCGACGCGCACGGCCACGTCGAGGCCCTGGGCGAGCGGCTCGAGACGCTCGACCTCGACGGCTGCGCGAGCTACGCCGAGCTCGTCGAGCGCGCGCGCGCGGCGGCCGCGGCGCTCCCGCCGGGCGCGTGGCTCGTCGGCCGCGGCTGGGACCAGACGCGCTGGCCGGAGAGCGCCTTCCCCGAGCACGGGCCGCTCTCGCGCGCCGTGCCCGACCGCCCGGTGTTCCTCGAGCGCGTGGACGGGCACGCGGCGCTCGTGAACGAGCGCGCCCTGGCGCTGGCCGGGCTCGATCGCGGCGCGCCGCCGCCGGTCGAGGGCGGCCGCGTGCTCGTCGGCGCGGACGGGCGCGCGAGCGGCGTGCTCGTCGACCGCGCGATGGAGCTCGTCGAGCGCCTGCGCCCGCCGCCCGACCGCGCCACGCTGCGCCGGCGCCTGCTGCTCGCGCAGGACGCGCTGCTCGCCGCCGGGCTCGTGTGCGTGCACGACATGGGCCTGCGGCCGGCCACGGTGCGGGAGCTGCTCGCGCTCGAGGCCGAGGGCCGCTGGAAGCTGCGCGTGATCGGCTACGTGTGGGCGAGCGACGGCTTCCCCGCGGAGCTCGCCCTGCACCCCGACGCGCACGACCGCGACCCGACGAGCCGCGTGCGCATCGTGGGCGCCAAGCTGATGCTCGACGGCGCGCTCGGCTCGCGCGGGGCCGCGCTGCTCGAGGACTACGCCGACGCGCCCGGCCAGCGCGGGCACCTGCTCGCGGAGCCCGAGCGCTTCCGCGCGCTGCTCGACGACGTCGCCGACCGCGGCCTGCAGCCCGCCGTGCACGCGATCGGCGACCGTGCGAACCGCGTCCTGCTCGACGCCTACGAGGCGCGCCTGGCGCGCGACCCGGGCTTCGCGCGCCTGCGGCCGCGCGTCGAGCACGCGCAGGTCGTGGCGCCGGAGGACCGGGGGCGCTTCGAGGCGCTGGGCGTCGTGCGCTCGATGCAGCCCACGCACGCGACCTCGGACATGCGCTGGGCCGAGGCGCGCCTGGGGCCCGAGCGCGTGCGCGGCGCGTACGCCTGGCGCCGGCTGGCGCCCGATCCGGCGGCGATCGCGCTCGGCAGCGACTTCCCGGTCGAGCGCCACCAGCCGCTCGAGGGCCTGTACGCGGCGATCGCGCGCCGCGACCGCGAGGGCCAGCCGCCGGGCGGCTGGCAGCCCGACCAGGCGCTGCGCGCGCGCGAGGCGCTGGCGGGCTTCACCAGCGCGCCGGCGTTCGCGGCGGGCGAGGAGCGCCTGCGCGGGCGGCTCGCGCCGGGCTGCGCGGCGGACTTCGTCGTCCTGGACGCGGACCCGCTCGCGGGCCCGCCCGAGGCGCTGCTCTCCGCGCGCGTGCTCTGCACCGCGATCGAGGGCGAGGTGGTCGCGGGCCCGTGAGGGGCGCCCTGCGCGCCGCGGCGCTCGTCCTCGGCCTGGCGCTCGCCGGCCTGGCGGGCGCGGAGCTCGTGCTGCGCGCGCGCGGGTGGCACGAGCGCCCGCCGCCGCCGGCGTTCGAGGCGCTGGCGCGCGCGAAGCTCGCCGGCGTGGACGAGCTCGCCTACGACGCGCGCCGCTTCTACACGCTCGCGCCGGGCCGGCGGGCGAGCGCCACGCACCTCGGGCGCTACGCCTGCGGCGACTGGCCGTTCCGCGGCCGTCCGCCGGAGCCCGCGGCGCCCGGGCTCGCGCGCGTCGCGGTCGTCGGCGACAGCTCGATGTACGGCTACGGCGTGCTCACCTCGCACAGCGTGCCGGCGCTCCTGCAGGACGAGCTGGCGCGCGCGGGGCTGGGGCCCGAGCGCGTCGCCGTGTGGAACTTCGGCGTCAGCGGCTACACGACCGTGCAGGTGGACCTGTGCCTGGAGGAGGTGCTCGAGCGCTGGCGCCCCGACGCGGTCGTGATCGGCTGTGCCGGCTGGAACGACCAGGGGCCTTCGGTCGGCGTGGACGACGTGGCGATGCTCGTGCGGCCGCCGCCGGCCGCCTGGCGGGCGCTCTTGCCGGCGCTCGGGAACCGGCTCGCGACGGCGCGCGCGCGGCCGATCGCGCTGCCCGAGGTGGGCTCGGAGGAGCTGAACGAGGCCTGGGAGCGCGGCGCGCCGCTGTTCGGCACCAAGGTGCCGGCGGAGTACGTGCCGGTCGCGATCGGGCGCGCGATCGGACGCTGTCGGCGGGCGGGTCTGCCCGTGGTCGTGGTCGTGCCGGCGCACCCCGCGGACACGCTGCGCGACCACCCGCGCACGGGGCAGGACGCGGACAGCGTGCGCGCGGCCGCGCAGGCCGCGGGCGTGCCCTTCGTGGACGCGCCGGCGCTCTTCGCCGCGACGGGTCTGGCCGACGCGCGGCTGCACCTCGACTTCGGCCACCCGACGCCGGAGGGCAACGCGATCGTCGCCGCCGCGCTCGCGCGCGAGCTCGTGGCGCGCCTGCACCCGCCCGCGGCGCCGCCGGACCCGCCGCGGCTGGTCGCCTGGCAGCCGCGGCGCGCCTCGATCCTCGGCGACGCGCGCGTCACCGTCACGGTCGCGGGCTTGCCGGAGGGGGAGACGCCGGTCGTGCTGGTCGGCAACGCGCCGCTGCTCGCGCTGCGCCGCGACGGGGACGAGCTCTCGGGCCTGCTGATGGCGAACGGCGAGGGCGCGCACGCGCTCGTCGTGCAGTCGAGCGCGGGCTGCGCCGTCGCGCCGCAGGCGATCGCGCTCGAGCGCCCGTGGCTCGAGGCCGCGGCGGCGGAGCGCCCGGCGGGCCGCGCCGTGCGCGTGCACGCGCGCCCGGGCGACCTGGTCGAGCTCTTCTGGTCGGACGCGGCGCGCGACGACCCGATCTGGTGGGAAGCGGGGCGCGTGTGGCTCGCGGGCACGCCGCGCGCGCCGCTGCGGCCGGAGCAGGCCTGCGACGCGCAGGGCGAGCTCGTGGTCGCCTTGCCCGCGGAGGCCGACGCCCTGGACGAGGTCTGGGCCCAGGCGCGCGTCGGCCCGCCCGGCGCGCAGCCGTGGGAGCGCGTCGCCGTGGCGAGCGAGCCGCTGCGCCTGGCGCGCTAGCCGGGGGCGCCCCGGGCAGTAGACTGCGCGGCCCGCGCCCGGGCGCGCGGCCCAGGAGGAGCCCGTGGTCCAGATCGACGTCGCATACGAGGGGACGCTGCGCTGCGCGGCGACCCACGGCCCCTCGCAGGCCGCGCTGACGACCGACGCGCCCGTGGACAACCACGGCCGCGGCGCGTCGTTCTCGCCGACCGACCTGGTCGCGACGGCGCTCGGCACGTGCATGCTGACCGTGATGGGGATCGCCGCCGAGAAGCACGGCTGGGACCTGCGCGGCAGCCGCGCGCGCGTCGTGAAGCACATGATCGCGGACCCCGTGCGGCGCATCGCGCGGCTCGAGGTCGAGCTCGTGATGGCCGGCCGGCACGACGAGCGCGCGCGCACGACGCTCGAGCGCGCCGCGCTCGCGTGCCCGGTGCACCGCACGCTGCACGGCTCGGTCGAGATCCCGGTCGCGTTCCGCTGGGAGGGAGCTCCCTGAACGCGGGCGGAGGGCGGCGGCCGGGCGCGCGCGCCCGGCGCGCGGCGCTCGCGCTGCTCGTCGTCTGGGTCGCGCTGGTCGCGGCCTCGGCGCGGGCCGGACCGACCGGCGCGCTCTCGTGGCGCGAGCTCGCGCACGGGGCGCTGGCCTGGCTCGGCGCCGGCGAGCCGCTGCCCGGCGCGGAGCAGGCGATCCTGCGCCTGCGCCTGCTGCGCGCGCTGACCGCGGGCGGCGTCGGCGCGGCGCTGGCGCTCTCCGGCGCGTACCTCCAGGGCCTGTACCGCAACGGCCTGGCCTCGCCCTCGGTCGTCGGCGTGACGGCCGGAGCGCTGTTCGGCGGCTCGCTCGCGATCGCGCTCGTCGGCGGCTTCGGGCCGGGCCTCGCGCTCGGCGCGCGCGGGCCGTGGGCGCCGCTGGCGGTGACCGGCAGCGCCTTCGCGGGCGCGCTCGCGACGAGCCTGTTCGTGCTGTGGCTGGCGAGCCGCGGCGGCCGGCTCTCCGTGCCGACGCTGCTCCTGGCGGGGATCGCGGCCAACGTGTTCATCGCCGGCGCGCTGGCGGCGCTGCAGCAGCTCACGCTGCACGACTACGAGGTCTCGCGCGCGATCCTGTCGTGGACCTTCGGGACGCTGGACGATCGCGCCGGCTGGCAGGTGGCGCTGGTGTGGCTGGCGCTGGCGGTCGCGTTGCTCCTGATCCCGTTCGTCGGCCTCGAGCTGGACCTCCTGGCGGCCGGCGAGGAGGACGCCTCGGCGCTCGGCGTGCGCGTGCAGCTCGTGAAGCTCGCGGTGCTCCTGGCGGCGTCCCTGGCCACGGCGGCGGCCGTCTCGGTCGCGGGGCAGATCGCGTTCGTCGGCCTGGTCGTGCCGCACCTCATGCGCCACCTGAGCGGGCCGGAGCACCGCTCGCTGCTGCCGCTCTCGGCCTGCGGCGGAGCGGTGTTCCTGCTCGGCTGCGACTGGGGGCAGCGCGCGCTGCTCGGCGCCTGGGCGCTGCAGCCCGGCGTGTTGATGTCGCTGATCGGCGGGCCCTTCTTCCTGCTGCTCCTGCTGCGCCAGCGGCGCAGCCTCTCGACGTGGTGAGCGGGGACGCGCACGCGCTCGAGGCGCGCTCGCTCGCCGCGGGCTACGCGCGCGGCGCGCCGGTCCTGCGCGCGGTCGAGCTCGCGCTCGACCCGGGCGAGCTCGTGTGCGTGCTGGGCACGAACGGCGCGGGCAAGTCCTGCCTGTTGAAGACGCTCGGCGGCTTGCTCGCGCCGCTCCAGGGCGAGGTGCGCGTGGGCGGGCGCTCGCTGGCGGGGCTCGCTCCGCGCGCGCGCGCACGCGCGATCGCGAGCGTGCCGCAGGGGCTGCGCGCGCTGCCCGACACCGACGTCGAGACCTTCGTCGTCGGCGGGCGCTACGCGCACATGGGTCTCTTCGCGCGCGGCGCCGCGCGCGAGCGCGCGCTCGTGGACGCGGCGCTGGCGCGCGCCGACGCGGCGGACTGCGCCGGGCGCGCGCTGCACGAGCTCTCGGGCGGCCAGCTGCAGCGCGTGCTCGTCGCGCGCGCGCTGGCGCAGGAGGCGGCCGTGCTGCTCTTCGACGAGCCGACGGCGTCGCTCGACCCCGAGCACCAGGTCGGCCTGTGGCAGACGGTGCGGCGCCTGGTCGGCGAGGGGCGCGCGGCGCTGGTCGCCACGCACGAGCTCAACCTGGCCAGCCGCTTCGCCACGCGGATCGTGCTGCTCGCCGCCGGCCTCGTGGCGGCGCAGGGCACGCCCGAGGAGGTGCTGCGGCCCGCCGTGCTCGAGCCGGTCTTCGGCCCGCACCTGCTCTTCGCGCGCGAGCCCGAGCCCCCCGGCCGGCCGCTGGTCGTCCCCTGGCCGCGCGGCGGACCGCCGCGCGGGTAGGATGCGCCGCATGTCCGCGACCTCGAGCACCGTCACCGAGCGCCACTTCGCCTACCTGGCGGAGCGCACGCGCCCCGAGTCGCCCGGCCGGCGCGCGCTGCGCGAGGCCGCCCTGGCGCA
Source organism: uncultured bacterium (assembly GCA_902826945.1). Next base: position 7,901 of record CADEGS010000058.1, read on the forward strand.
GGGCATCCCGCCGATCTGGGTCTCGCCCGAGCAGGCGAGCTTCCTGCAGATCCTGCTGAAGGCCGCCGGCGCGCGCGAGGTGGTCGAGGTCGGCACCCTGGCCGGCTACTCGGCGCTCGCCATGGCCGAGGCGCTGCCCGCGGACGGGCGCGTGCGCACGATCGAGCTCGACCCCGAGCGCGCGGCGTTCGCGGAGCGCTGGATCGCGCGCGCGTCGCCCGCGGCGCGCGTCGAGGTGCACCGCGGCGCCGGAGCCGCGGTCCTGGCGGGCTTCGCGGCGGGCTCGGCCGACGCGATGTTCCTCGACGCGGACAAGCGCGGCTATCCCGCCTACCTGCGCGAGGCGCTGCGCATCGTGCGCCCCGGCGGGCTCGTGCTCGTCGACAACGCGTTCGCCTTCGGGCAGCTCTTCGACGAGCGCCCGAGCGACCCCGAGGTGGGCGCGGTGCGCGCCTTCAACGACCGCATGGCCGCCACGGACGGTCTGCACGGCGTGATCGTCCCGATCGGCGACGGCCTGTGGGTGGCCGTGGTCGAGCGCCCCCGGAGCTAGCCAGGCATGTCGAAGAGCATCTGCGTCGTGGGGGTCGCGTGCGCGGACGTCGTCGTGCGCGTGCCGCGCCTGGCCACGCCCGGCGAGACGGTCGTGGCCGACGAGGTCTCCGAGGCGCCCGGCGGGCGCGGCCTGTCGCAGGCGATCGCCGCGAGCCGCCTGGGCGCGAAGGTCAGCTTCGTCGGCTGCATCGGCGACGACGCGCGCGGCTCGGACCTGCGCGGCGCGCTGGCGACCGAGGGCGTCGAGCTGCACCACGCGCGCACGCTCGAGCGCACGCCGAGCGCCGTCTGCGTGCACCAGCTCCTGCCCGACGGGCGCGTCGCGAGCACGCTCGTGCCGGGCGCGAGCGTGCGGCTCTCCGCCGCGGACCTCGACGAGGCGGCCAAGGAGATCCGCGCCGCCGACGTGCTGCTCCTGCAGGGCGAGCTCCCCCCCGAGGTCAACCGGCGCGCGATCGAGATCGCGGGCGGCGGCCCGCGCGTCGTGCTGCACGCCGCGCCCGCGTCGGGCGTCGTGCCCGAGCTCCTGCGCGACGTGGCGCTGCTGGTCGCCGGGCGCGAGGAGGCGGTCCTCTTGCTCGGCGACACCGCCGGGGACGTCGCTCCGGCCGGGCTCGCCCGACGCCTGGGGTGCCTGGGGCCGGAGCGCGTGGTGCTCGACCTCGGCGCCGAGGGCGCGCTGCACTTCCACGGCACGGAGCTCTCCAGCCAGGAGGCGGCCGAGCTCGAGTCGCACGGGCCGCTCGGACGCGCCGACGCCTTCGTGGCGGCGCTGGCGGTGCAGCTCGCCGAGGGCGCGCGCATGAAGGACGCCTTGCGGCTGGCGAGCACCGCCGCGGCGCTCGCCGGCGGCACGAGCGGCGGCCCCGCGTCGCTGCCCACGCGCGAGCGCGTCGAGTCCGCGCTGCGCCGCTGATCGGCGCTGCGCGGCCGCGCGTGCAGGGGCCGCGTCAGCGGGCGAGGTCGCGCAGGGAGCGCAGGCTGCGCAGCCGCATGCCGGCGCGCTCCGGGCGGCCCTCGAGCACGGCCAGGCCGCCGCGGGCGAGGCGGAAGGCTGCGGCGCGGGCCGGCGAGCCGAGCGCGAGGAAGGCCAGCAGCTCGCCCAGCCAGGGCTGGTGGCCGACCAGGCCGAGCGCCGCCCGCTCCTCCGCGCGCGCGGCGAGCTCGCGCAGGAGCGCCGGGCCGGGCGCGCGCGCGAGCAGCTCCAGCTCCTCGATCGGTCCCCGGACGAGCGGGGCCAGGCAGCGCGCGGTCTGGCGCGCGCGCGTCCAGGGGCTGGTGCAGAGCCCGTCGAGGCGCACGCCGCGCTCCCAGAGCCCCCGCGCGGCGCGCCTCATGCGACGCGCCCCGCGCGCGGTCAGCGCGCGCTCGGCGTCCGTTCGGCCCGGCGCGAGCGGCTCGGCGGGCGCGTGGCGGAAGAGGTAGAGGCGCACGGCGCCATCCTCGCCCGTCCGCGGCCGCGCGGCCAGGGCCCGCCGGGGAGCGCTCCGGGGCCCGCGGGGGACGCCGGGCCGCTCCCGCCTTAAGATCGCGGCCCGCCCGCCCGAACGGATCCTGCAGCGATGTCCGCGCCCACGCCCGACCTCCAGCGCCGCCCCGAGCTCTTCACGAACCGCGAGCTCTCGCTGCTCGCGTTCGACGCGCGCGTGCTGGCGCAGGCCGAGGACGAGGGGCTGCCCCTGCTCGAGCGCCTGCGCTTCCTGACCATCGCCAGCGCCAACCTGGACGAGTTCTTCGAGATCCGCGTGGCCGGCCTCGTGCAGCAGGCCGCGCACGGCCTGCAGCAGGTCGGCCCCGACGGCCTCTCGCCGCAGGAGCAGCTGCGGCTGATCTCCGCGGAGTGCCACCGCATCGTGGCGGTGCAGTACAAGCTCTTGAACGAGGTGCTCCTGCCGCGCCTGGAGCAGCACGGCGTGCGCGTGCTGCGCCGCGCGCACTGGAACGACGCGCAGCGCGCCTGGGTGCAGTGCTTCTTCCGCGAGCAGGTGCTGCCGGTGCTCACGCCGGTCGGCCTCGACCCTGCGCACCCCTTCCCGCGGCTCCTGAACAAGGGGCTGTCGTTCGTGGTCGAGGTCGAGGGCACGGACGCCTTCGGGCGCTCGAGCGGGGTGGCCGTGCTGCAGGTGCCGCGCTCGCTGCCGCGCGTGCTGCGCATGCCGGCCGGCGTCGCGCAGCGCGAGCACGACTTCGTGCTGCTCTCGTCGGTGATCCACGCCAACGTGGGCGAGCTCTTCCAGGGCATGAAGGTCGGCGGCTGCCACCAGTTCCGCGTCACGCGCAACGGCGACCTGTGGGTGGACGAGGAGGAGGTCGAGGACCTGCTGCAGGCGCTCAAGGGCGAGCTCTCGAGCCGCAACTTCGGCCAGGCGGTGCGGCTCGAGGTGGCGGACACCTGCGAGGAGCGCACGGCGGCCTTCCTGCTCAAGCGCCTCAACCTGACGCCGAACGAGCTCTACCGCGTGCACGGGCCGGTGAACCTGAACCGCCTGGCGGCGATCTACGACCTGGTCGACCGGCCGGCGCTCAAGTTCCCGGCCTTCGTGCCCGGGATGCGGCGCGAGCTGCGCGACGCCGACCTGTTCGCCGTGCTGCGCCGGCGCGACGTGCTGCTGCACCACCCCTACGAGTCCTTCGCGCCGGTGACGGAGTTCCTGCGCCAGGCCTCGACCGACCCGGCGGTGCTCGCGATCAAGCAGACCGTCTACCGCACCGACGTCGGCTCGCCGCTGGTCGAGTCGCTGATCTCGGCCGCGCGCGCGGGCAAGGAGGTCACCGCCGTGGTCGAGCTGCGCGCGCGCTTCGACGAGGCGCACAACATCGACCTGGCGACGCGCCTGCAGCAGGCCGGCGCGAACGTGGTCTACGGCGTCGTCGGCTACAAGACGCACGCCAAGATGCTGCTCGTCGTGCGCCGCGAGAGCGGCCAGCTGCGGCGCTACTTCCACCTCGGCACGGGCAACTACCACCCGGGCACGGCGCGCGCCTACACCGACTTCGGCCTGCTCTCCTGCCACCCCGAGCTGGGCCAGGACGTGCACGGCGTCTTCAACCAGCTCACGGGGCTGGGCAAGGTCGGGACGCTGCACCAGCTCGTCCAGGCGCCCTTCACGCTGCTGCGCACGCTGCACGAGCTGATCGAGCGCGAGGCCGAGGAAGCGCGCGCGGGCCGCCCGGCGCGCATCGTGGCCAAGATGAACTCGCTCTCCGAGCCCTCGGTCATCGCCGCGCTCTACCGCGCCTCGCAGGCCGGCGTCGAGATCGACCTGATCGTGCGCGGCATCTGCCGCCTGCGCCCGGGCGTGCCGGGCGTGTCCGAGACGATCCGCGTGCGCTCGATCGTCGGACGCTTCCTCGAGCACTCGCGCATCTACGCCTTCCACGCCGGAGGCGAGGAGCGCGTCTACCTCTCCAGCGCCGACTGGATGGAGCGCAACCTGCTGCGGCGCGTCGAGGCGTGCTTCCCGGTGCTCGATCCCGAGCTGCGCCAGCGCGTGCGCGAGGAGGGGCTCGAGAGCTACCTGGCCGACGACCGGCGCGCCTGGCTGCTCGGCGCCGACGGCGCTTGGCAGCGCGCGCGCGCGGCCGCCCCGCGGCGCGACGCGCAGCTCGAGCTCCTGGCCGGCCTCAGCCACTCAGTGGAGGTCGAGCTCCAGGCCGACTCCGGCGAGCAGGGAGGCCTCGTCCTCGAGGTCCGCTCGGACGAGCGTGTGCTCGGCCAGCCACCCGGGGGGGAAGACGAGCTCGAAGGCAGCGGCTCGGCCGCGTAGCTGGAAGACGTTCGTGCGGCGCGGCGAGCGCGCCCGCTCGAGCCGCACCGCGAGCCGCAGCAGCACGCACAGCCGCAGCACGAGCTCGCGGTCCTCGGGCGTCAGGGCCTCGAAGAGCTCGGGCGCGAGCTTGCGCCGGTGGCAGCGCACGAGCGTCGCCAGGCGCATCTGCTCCTCGCGCGAGAAGCCGGGCATCGAGGTGTTGGCCAGCAGGTAGCCGCCGTGGCGGTGGTAGCCGCTGTAGGCCACGGCCAGGCCGACCTCGTGCAGGCGCGCGGCCCACGAGAGCAGCTGGCGGCTGAGCTCGGGCTCCAGGCGCCAGGCCTCCTCGACCTGCGCCAGCGCGAAGAGCGCGGTGCGCTCGACGCGCTCCGCCTGCTGCAGGTCGACGTGGTAGCGCTCGCTCAGCGAGCGGATCGTGCCCTCGCGCACGTCCTCGTGGTGGAAGCGTCCGACGAGGTCGTAGAGCACGCCCTCGCGCAGCGAGTACTCCGCCGTCGCGAGCGCCTGGACCTCGAAGCTCTGGAAGAGCGCCTCGAGGATGGCCAGGCCGCCGGGCAGGACCGGCGCGCGCTCGCGCGCCAGGCCGGGCAGGTCGGCCAGCGCCTCGACGTGGCCGCGGCGCACGAGCTCCTTGCGCAGGCGCTTCACGCCGCGCAGCGTCATCGGGACCTCGCCCAGGCCCGAGAGCCGCAGCACCTCCTCGATCGCGCGCACGGTGCCCGACGAGCCGACGGCCTCGTCCCAGCCCGCGGAGCGGTACTGGCGGCGAATCCCCTCGAGCTCCAGGCGCGCGGCGATCTCCGCGCGCGTGAAGCCCTTCTGCGTCAGCACGCCGCCGGGGAAGTAGCGCAGGCTGTAGGAGACGCAGCCCATGCCCAGGCTGTCGGTGTAGCGCGGCGCGCTGCCCTGGCCGAGGATGCACTCCGTGCTGCCGCCGCCGATGTCCACCAGCAGGCGCCGGCCGCGCGGCGGCCCGAGGTCGAAGGTCACGCCGAGGTAGACCAGGCGCGCCTCCTCCGGGCCGGGCAGGATCTCGATCGGCGCGCCGAGCGCCGCGCGGCACTGCTCGAGCAGGTCGCGCGGGCGCTTGGTGTGGCGGAAGGTGTGCGTGGCCACGGCGCGGATGCGCTCGTGGGGCACCTCGACCAGCCGCTGGCGGAAGCGCTCCAGGCAGGCCAGCGCGCGCTCCAGCGCCTCGCGCGAGAGCACGCCGCCCTGCCCCAGCCCGGCGCGCAGGCGCACCGGGTCGCGCAGCCGGTCGAGGATCGAGACCTGGCCGCCCAGCTCGCGCCCGATGACCATGTGGAAGCTGTTGGAGCCGAGGTCGACGGCTGCCAGGGGCGCGGTGGGGTCCACGCGCGACAGTCTGCCGGGCCGGCGAGCCGCGGGACAGCGCGCGCCCGCGCGTTCGCGCCGCGCTCCGGCGGGGACACGTACCGCGCGCGGCGCTACACTCGCGCGCGCCATGGAGCGGGAGGCGGGAGCGGAGCGCGCGGCCGGCTTCGACGAGCGGCTGGGCGAGCTCGAGGCGATCGTGCGCGAGCTCGAGGAAGGGGGCCTCGGGCTGGAGCCCTCGATCGAGCGCTACCAGCGCGGGATCGAGCTGCTCAAGGACTGCCACCGCACGCTGGCCCGCTACCGCGAGCGGGTCGAGGAGCTCTCGCGCGACGCCGCGCTCTCGCTCCAGCCCCTCGAGCGCGACCCCGACCACGATGGCCCGAGCGAGCGCGAGCGCGCCTGAGGGCGGGGCGCAGCCCGGCGCCGCGCTGGGCGGCTGGCTCGAGGAGTGCCGCGCCTGGGTGGAGCGCCACCTCGACCTGTGGGTGCCCGCGCGCGGGACGGCGCCCGCGCGCCTGCACGCGGCCATGCAGCACGCCTTGAGGGCCGGCGGGAAGCGCCTGCGCCCGGCGCTCGTGCGCGGCGTGGCGCGCGCGCTCGGGGGCACGGACGACGACGCGGCCCCGCCGGCGGTGGCGCTCGAGCTCGTGCACACCTACAGCCTGGTGCACGACGACCTGCCGTGCATGGACGACGACGCGCTGCGGCGTGGCCTGCCGACCGTGCACGTGGCCTTCGACGAGGCGACGGCGGTCCTGGCCGGCGACGGCCTGCTCACGCTGGCCTTCGAGGTGCTGGGCGAGCGCGCGGGCGCGCGCGCCGGCGCGCTGGCCCTCGTCCTGGCGCGCGCGGCGGGCTCGCGCGGCATGGTCGGCGGGCAGGCGATCGACCTGGCCCTCGAGCAGGCGGGCGGGAGCGGCGACCTGGCGCGCGTCGAGGAGCTGCACGCGCTGAAGACCGCCGCGCTCTTCTCCGCCGCCTGCGAGATGGGCGCGATCGCGGCCGGCGCCGAGGCCCGCCGCGCCGAGGTGGCGGACCTCGGCCTGCTGCTCGGCCGGCTGTTCCAGGCCGTGGACGACGTGCTCGACGTGGTCGGCGACGCGGCCACGCTGGGCAAGACCCCGGGCAAGGACCGGGCGCACGAGCGCACGACGCTGGTCTCCATCCTGGGGTTGGAGGGCGCGCGCGCGCACGCGCGGCGCCTCGGGGAGCGGGCGGCGGAGCGGGCGCGCGGGCTCGGCTTCGGGCCCGGCGAGCCCCTCCACGACCTCGTCGGGCACCTGCTGGAGCGCCGCGCGTAGGACGCCCCGAGCGCCCCTGGCGTCCGGCGCGCCCGGCCCCTAGGCTGCTCGGTTCCGGTTCGAACCGCCGCGCGCCCGCGGGCGCGGCTCCCGGAGCCCCCATGAGCGACGCGAGACGGCTGGCCCAGGAAGGAGTCCAGGACGCCCCGGAGACTGCGCGCGGTCCCGACCCGGCCGCGGACGAGGGCGCGGTCGGCCCGCTGCTCGCGCGCCTGCGCTCGCCCGCCGACCTGCAGCGGCTGGGCGCCTCCGAGCTGCCGCAGCTGTGCGAGGAGATCCGCGCCTTCCTGCTGGAGAGCGTGCAGCGCACCGGCGGCCACCTGGGCTCGAACCTGGGCATCGTCGAGCTGGCGGTCGCGATCCACCGCGTCTTCGACCTGCGCCGCGACCGCTGCATCTGGGACGTCAGCCACCAGGCCTACGTGCACAAGATCCTGACCGGGCGGCGCGAGCGCTTCGGCTCGCTGCGCCAGACCGGCGGCCTGTGCGGCTTCACGCACCCCGACGAGTCGCCCTTCGACCTGTTCCACACCGGGCACGCCGGGACGAGCATCAGCCTCGGCCTGGGGCTCGCCAAGGCCGCCGCGCACCAGCCCGACCGCCCGCACGTGATCAGCGTGATCGGCGACGCGAGCCTGGGCGCGGGCGTGGCGTTCGAGGCGCTCAACCACGCCGGCGCCAGCGGGGAGTCGATGCTCGTCGTCCTGAACGACAACGAGTGGTCGATCTCGAAGTCGGTCGGGGCGCTGGCGCGCTACCTGACGCGCATCCGCTCGGCGCGCACCGTGCAGCGCGCGCAGCAGGAGATCCACGGCCTCCTGCAGTCGATCCCGTTGATCGGCGGCAAGGTCGAGCAGGTGATCGACCAGGTGCGCGAGGTGCTGCGCCACGCGATCGTCCAGGGCCACGTCTTCGAGGAGCTGGGCGTGACCTACGTCGGGCCCGTGGACGGCCACGACGTGCGCTACCTGGTCGAGAGCCTGGAGCGCGTGCGGCGCCTGGACGGCGTCGTGCTGCTGCACGCGCTGACCGAGAAGGGCCGCGGGCACCCCAAGGCGCCGACGCACCCCGAGCGCGTCCACGCCGCCAAGCCCAGCGGCCGGCCCGCGCCGGCCAGGCTGCGCGACGGCGGCAAGATCGAGGTGCGCGAGGCGCCGGCGTCGGGCGGCACGTCGTACACCGAGGCCTTCGCCGACGCGCTGGCGGCGCTCGCCGAGCGCGACGTGCGCGTGCACGCGATCAGCGCGGCCATGCCGTCCGGCACGGGCCTGACCGCCTTCGCCGAGCGCTTCCCGCACCGCTTCCACGACGTCGGCATCTGCGAGCAGCACGGCGTCGCCATGGCGGCCGGCATGGCCAAGGGCGGGCTGCGGCCCGTGGCCGCGATCTACTCGACGTTCCTGCAGCGCGGCTACGACCAGGTCTTCCAGGAGGTCGCCCTGCAGGGGCTGCCGGTGGTGTTCGCGCTCGACCGCGCCGGCCTGGTGGGCCAGGACGGCCCGACGCACAACGGCGTCTTCGACCTGGCCTACCTGCGCACGCTGCCGGGCATGGTCCTGTGCGCGCCGCGCGACGCGACCGACATGCGTCGCATGCTGGAGATGGGCGTGCGCCACGAGCGCGGCCCCGTCGCCATCCGCTACCCGCGCGACACGTGCCCGCAGGCCGAGGTCTTCGCCGTGGCCGAGCGGCGCGAGATGGAGCCGGGCAAGGCCGAGGTGCTGCTCGACGGCGAGGAGCTCGTGATCTGGTCCCTGGGCGCGCTCACGCGCCAGGTGCTCGAGGCCGCCGCCCGGCTGGCCCAGCGCGGCGCGCGCGTGGGCGTGGTCGACGCGCGCTTCGCCAAGCCGCTCGACGAGGAGCTCCTGCTGCGCCACGCGCGCGGGTACCGCCACCTGTTGACGGTGGAAGAGCACCAGCGCGCGGGCGGCTTCGGCTCGGCCGTGCTCGAGGCGATCGCGCGCTTCCCCGACACGCGCGTGCGCGTGCGCACCCTGGGCGTGCCCGACCGCTTCGTCGAGCACATGACGACGCGCGAGGAGCAGCTCGCGGCCTGCGGCCTGGACGCCGAGGGGATCGAGCGCGCGGCGCTGGTTCTCCTGCGCCCGAGCCTGGTGTGAGCGCCATGCCTCTCGCGCGCGGGGAGGGCGGCGCGCCCGAGCGGGTCCAGGTGCTGGCGAACTTCGCCAAGGCCAGCGTGCGCCAGCTCTCGGCCGAGCTCGTGCCGTGGCTCGAGGAGCGCGTCGCGCACGTCGCGCTCGCCACCGACATCGAGGCCTTCGCGCGCGCGCGCGACCAGGGCGAGCGCGGCCCGCGCCCGGACCTGGTCGTCGTCCTGGGCGGCGACGGCGCGCTGCTCGGAGCGGTGCGGGCCTTCGAGCGCGACCCGGTGCCCACGCTCGGGATCCACCTCGGGCGCGTCGGCTTCCTGGCCTCGACCGTGGCGCAGCGCTGGCGCGAGGCGCTGGAGGCCGCGCTGGCGGGGGAGGCCGTGCTCGAGCAGCGCCTGCGGCTGGAGGGCGAGTGGCTGGCCGGGGGCGTCCCGCGGCGCGCGGTGGCGCTCAACGAGCTGTGCGTGCAGCGCACGACGCACCAGGGGATGCTGCACGCCTCGCTCTCGATCGGCGGCACGTGGGTCAGCGAGTACCGCGCCGACGGGCTGCTCGTGGCGACGCCCAGCGGGTCCACCGCGTACTCGCTCTCGGCCGGCGGCCCGATCCTCGAGCCCTCCGTCGCCGCCTTCGTCGTGACGGCGATCTCGCCGCAAGGGCTGGCGATGCGTCCGCTGGTCGTGCACGCCGACGACGTGCTCTCGATCGCCGTCTCCGAGGCCGGAGCGGACGCGACGCTGGCGGTGGACGGCCAGACCTTCCATCCGCTCGAGCCGGGCCAGGAGCTGCGCCTGGCCCGCCACCCGGTTCCGTACCCGCTGCTCTCCATGCCCGACCTCGATCCCTACCGACGCCTGCGCGAGCGGCTGGGCTGGGGACGCGGGCCGGCCGCCTGAGGGCGTCGGGTCGGCCTCGCCGCCCGCGAGCCGCACGCCGCGCTGGACAAGCCCCCGGCCATCGACGAGCCTGACCGCCCCCTCACCGATGGACGCTCGTCGCCTCTCGGTCGTCATCCCCGTCTACAACAGCCAGGAGATCCTGCGCGACCTCGTCGCGCGGCTGGAGCCGGTGCTGCGCGCGCAGGCGTCCGCCTGGGAGCTCCTGCTGGTGGACGACAACAGCCGCGACGGGAGCTGGGCGGTGGTCGAGGAGCTGGCGCGCTCGCACGGCTGGGTGCGCGGCATCCGGCTGATGCGCAACTACGGGCAGCACGCGGCGCTCCTGTGCGGCCTGCGCGCGGCGCGCCACGCGGTCACGGTCACGATGGACGACGACCTCCAGCACCCGCCGGAGGAGCTGCCGAAGCTGCTCGCCAAGCTGGACGAGGGCTTCGACGTCGTCTACGGCACGCCGCTGGCCGAGCAGCACGGGTTCCTGCGCGACCTGGCCTCGCGCGTCACGAAGCTCGCCCTGCAGAGCGCGATGGGGGCGGAGACCGCGCGCAAGGTCACGGCCTTTCGCGTGTTCCGCACGCAGCTGCGCGACGCGATGAGCTCCTACCGCAGCCAGCACGTCTCGATCGACGTGCTCCTGACGTGGGGCACGACGCGCTTCGCGGCCGTCGCGGTGCGCCACGACCCGCGGCGCTCGGGGGTCTCGAACTACACGCTGCGGCGCCTGGTGACCCACGCGCTGAACATGCTGACCGGGTTCAGCACGTTCCCGCTGCAGCTCGCCAGCCTCTCGGGGTTCGCCTTCACGCTGTTCGGCGTGGGCGTGCTCCTGTACGTGGTCGTGCGCTACCTGGCGCAGGGCACGAGCGTGCCGGGCTTCCCGTTCCTGGCCTCGGTGATCGCGATCTTCTCCGGGGCGCAGCTCTTCGCGCTGGGCATCATCGGCGAGTACCTTGCGCGGATGCACTTCCGCAGCATGGAGCGCCCGTGCTACACCGTGCGCACCTCCGTCGGCGCTCCCCCCGCGGCAAGCGAGGCGGGCCCGTGACGGCCGCCGACGCCCACGAGCCGGGGCGCGGGCGGACCGGAGCGCTCGCGCTGCTCGCGCTGCTGGCGGGGGCGCTCGTGTGGGCGCAGCTCTGGCTGCTGCCGTCGAATCCGCACTCGCAATCCTTCCACGACGAGCTGCACTACGCGCAGGAGGCGCGCGACGTCGCCACCGGCCACTTCCCGCGCTACAACCGGATCTACGCGCCGTTCGTCCCGCCGCTCTACGGCGTCGTGCAGGCGCCCGTGCGCGCCCTCGCCGGCCGCGACGGCTTCCGCTGGTGGAGCCGGGTGCTGAACATCCTGCTCCTGACCTCGACGCTGGCGCCGGCCTGGGCGCTGGCGCGCCGCTTCGCGGGGCCGTGGTGGTCGGTCCTGGCGGCGCTCTTCTCGGTCGTCTCGACCGGCCTCGTGCTCGGGCGCTACGTGCTCTCCGAGAACCTGTTCCTCCCGCTGTTCGTGTGGTTCGCGCTGGCGGTGACGCGCCTGTGCGAGCGGCCGAGCGCGCGCCGCGCGCTCGTCGCCGGGCTGGCCTTCGGGCTGTGCTACCTGACGCGCTCGATCGTCGTCGCCACCGTGCCCGGCGCGGCGCTGGCGGTCCTGTGGGCGCTGCGCTCGCCCCGGCGCACGCTGCTCGCGGGCGCGGGCGTGCTGGTCGGAGCGCTGTGCGTCGTCCTGCCGTGGCGGCTGCGCGGGCTCGCGTTCCCGGCCGAGGCCGAGGTCGAGATCGCGTTCTCCTACGGCCAGGGCCTGAGCGTGGCGGGGCTGCAGCCGATCGCGCACTACCTGGAATGGATCTGGTACACGGCCGGCTGCGCCGTGATCGGGCTCGGGCTGCCTGTCCTGTGGCTCGGCACCGTCGGGCTGCTCGTGCAGGGCGCGCGCCCCGAGCCCGGGCGGCGCGGCTTCGCGCTGTTCGCGCTGGTCGGCATGCTGGGCACGGTCGGCCTCGTCGGCGTGGCGAGGACCCAGTGGGGCACGGGA
>CADEGS010000059.1:0-3085 GCA_902826945.1 uncultured bacterium
CACATCGGCGGCCCCGGCGGCCCGCAGTACCCGATCGACGACTCGGACGAGTACAACGTCTCGATCTGAGAGCCCGCGGCGCGAGGAATCCGCCGTTCGGGCTCCTCCTCCGCGGCCCGCGCGACCGATCGATGCCGTGTCCCTCGGCGCGCGCCCGCGCGCGGCGACCAAGGGGCGGCCGGCGCGGTTCGATCCGCACCATCGCGCTCCGCACCTCTCGTGCCGGCCGCCCGTCTCCGCGCTCGAGGCTGGTCGCTCGTGGGCGGCGGGGCTATCTTCGCCGCCCCATGACCTCCCTGAGCGACTTCCAGGAACGGGCCCTCCTCGCGCGCCAGCGTCTCCAGCAGCTGCGAGACGGTCTTTGACTGGCCTGCCAAGGCCTCCCGCTTCGACGAGCTCGCCCTGCTCCAGACCCGACCGGAGTTCTGGTCGGACCAGGAGAAGGCGCAGCAGGTGATCCAGGAGACGAACGCGCTGCGGCGCGTCGTGGAGCCGGTGCGCGGCCTGGAGAGCGCGCTGGACGACGTGGACGTCCTGGTCCAGATGGCCGGGGAGGAGGGCGTCGAGGCGGTCGCGGACGAACTCTCCCAGACGCTCGACAAGGTCGACCTCGACCTGTCGAAGCTCGACTTCCAGGTCATGCTCGGCGGCCCGCACGACGCGGCCGGCGCCTACGTGCAGTTCTCGCCCGGCGCGGGCGGCGTGGACGCCTGCGACTGGGCGGCGATGCTCCTGCGCATGATCGTGCGCTGGGCCGAGAACCGCGGCTACAAGGTCGAGGAGGTCGAGCGCATCGACGAGCCCGAGGCGGGCATCCGCTCGGCCACGATCCAGATCAAGGGCGACTACGCCTTCGGGCGGCTGAAGGCCGAGTCGGGCGTGCACCGGCTGGTGCGCATCAGCCCCTTCGACAGCCAGGCGCGCCGGCACACGGCCTTCGCCTCGATCGACGTCACGCCCGACGCCGAGGACGACCTCGACGTCGAGATCGACGAGGCCGACATCCGCGTCGACACGATGCGCGCGGGCGGCGCCGGCGGCCAGCACGTGAACAAGACCGAGTCGGCGGTGCGCATGACGCACCTCCCGACCGGCATCGTCGTGCGCTGCCAGAACGAGCGCAGCCAGCACAAGAACCGGGCCACGGCGCTCAAGCTGCTCAAGGCCAAGGTGCTGGCGATGCGGGAGGCCGAGCGCGACAAGGAGCTGGCGACGCTGCGCGACGAGCGCGGCGAGATCGCGTGGGGCAGCCAGATCCGCTCCTACGTGATGCAGCCCTACCAGCTGGTCAAGGACCACCGCACGAGCGTGGAGAAGGGCAACGTCCAGGGCGTCCTGGACGGCGACATCGACGAGTTCATCGAGGCCTACCTGCGCAGCAAGAAGGGCTGAGCCCGGACGGCGCTCCCGGGAGAACGCCATGAACCACAAGATCGAGCGGGCGCTCCTGAGCGTCTCCGACAAGCGCGGGCTCGAGGGCTTCGCGCGCGCGCTGGCCGAGCACGGGATCGAGCTGCTCGCCACCGGCGGCACGTACAAGCTCCTGCGCGAGGCCAAGATCGCCGTGCGCGAGGTCTCCGAGCACACCGGGTTCCCCGAGATGATGGACGGGCGCGTGAAGACGCTCCACCCGCGCATCCACGGCGGCATCCTGGCGCTGCGCGACGAGCCCTCGCATGCGGCCGCGATGCGCGAGCACGGGATCGGCCCGATCGACCTCGTGTGCGTGAGCCTGTACCCGTTCGAGCGCACGGTCGCGCGCGCCGGCGTGACGCGCGCCGAGGCGATCGAGCAGATCGACATCGGCGGCCCCTCGATGCTGCGCTCGGCGGCCAAGAACCACCGCTTCGTCACGGTCGTCAGCGACCCCGACGACTACGGCCGCGTGCAGGACGAGCTGCAGCGGCTGGAGGGCGCCACCTCCGAGGGGCTGCGGCGCGAGCTGGCGCTGGCCGCCTTCGCGCGCACCGCGCGCTACGACGCGGCGATCAGCGCCTGGCTCTTCGGCCAGGAGCGTGCGAGCGGTGCGACCGAGGCGCGCTTCCCGGCCGGCCACGCGCTCGTCGGGAGGAAGCTCCTCGACCTGCGCTACGGCGAGAACCCCCACCAGGAGGCGGCGCTCTACGCGCAGGAAGGCTCCGCCGAGCCCTCGGTCGCGACGGCCGAGGTCCTGGGCGGCAAGGCGCTCTCCTACAACAACCTGGTCGACCTCGACGCGGCGCTCGGCCTCGCGAAGGAGTTCCGCGCGCCCTTCGTGTGCGTGTGCAAGCACAACAACCCCTGCGGCGCCGCCAGCGCGGAGACGATCGCCGAGGCGCTCGCGCTCGCCTGGGAAGGCGACCCGCTGAGCGCCTTCGGCTCGGTGCTCGCCTTCACGCGCCCGGTGGACCTCGCCAGCGCGACCTTCCTGACCGACGGCGGCCGCTTCGTCGAGGCGATCGTCGCGCCCTCCTTCGACGACGACGCGCTCGAGTGCCTGCGCACGCGCCCCAAGTGGGGCCGCAACGTGCGCCTGCTCGCCTGCGGCCCGCTGGGCCCCGACGCGCGCGACGCCGAGGCCTGGGAGGCGAAGCCGCTCGTCGGCGGCTTCCTGCTCCAGACGCGCGACCTCGCCGCCGACGCCGCGGACGAGCTGCGCACGGTGACGAGGCGCGCCCCGAGCGCCGACGAGGTCCGTGCGCTCCTCTTCGCCAGTGCCGTCGGCAAGCACGTGAAGTCGAACGCGATCGTGCTCGCGCAGGGGACGCACGCCGTCGGCGTCGGCGCCGGCCAGATGAGCCGCGTCGACGCCGTCGAGCTCGCCTGCAAGAAGGCCGGCGCTCGCGCCCGCGGCGCCGCCCTCGCCTCCGACGCCTTCTTCCCCTTCCCCGACGGCGTCGAGGCCGCCGCCAAGGCCGGCGTCACCGCCGTGCTCCAGCCCGGCGGCTCGGTACGCGACCCCGACGTGATCGCCGCCTGCGACGCGCAGGGCGTGGCGATGGTGTTCACGGGGCGGAGACACTTCCGGCACTGACCGTGTGATTCCCGAGCGTCGCTCCAGGAGCGACTGTGCACTCCTGGTGACTGGGGCACTGTCAGGCCGCTC
>CADEGS010000059.1:3185-19852 GCA_902826945.1 uncultured bacterium
GTCGCTCCAGGAGCGACTGTGCACTCCTGGTGACTGGGGCACTGTCAGGCCGCTCCAGCCAATATCAGCCAACGTCACCCACAATGGAGACTCATGGGCATTCATCATCCACGGAGCGTGAAGTTCACGGGCGCTTCAGCTCGTGAATGCCTTGTCGGCGTCAGGCCGTTGAACCGCGGTTTGATCGTTCGAGTCTCCGAGGATCAACCGAGAACCTTGAGAGGCGGTGGTCCCATCGTCGGCGGGTTCGACCTGCTCTGCGAGGGATCAGGCGACTATCACGAACAGCTCGCTGCCTTCACAGGTCGCCGATTCGCGAGCGCCAAAGCCTTGCTAGATCAACTGCGCGTCATTCCCGAGGCGATCAAAGCTTCCCATGTCCTCAACCGCGGAGAGCTGGTAGTGCTCGAGCGACTCATCGAAACACTTCCAGGGGACTGACGTTCGCCGCACCACGCTCGGATGAAGCCGCGCTCGTCCATCTCGAGCATCGCGGCATGACCGCCGTGCACCTCGAGTCGCAGACCTTGCGGTTCCCAGCTGTGACAAGAGGCTCCCTGCCTGCCCGAGGAACCGGGGAGGACCCGCCTCTGCCGCGGGGGCGCCGCTCCGGTTGACGACTTTCGCGACCCGCGGTTAGTCTGAGCAACCGAAGGCTGGCTCGCGGCAGGCCTCCTCGGGGGAGACTCTTCTCCCGTTTTCGACTCGGAGAACGAAGCGGAGAGAACGATGAGGCACCCCGGGAAGACTGGCCATCTCGATTCGTGGCGAAGAAGCGCCCGCTGGACGGCGGGCGCGGCCGCGACAGTCCTGTGGGCCGTGCCCGCGCAGGCGCAGGTGCAAGCGAACGGTCCCGAGGCGAGCCTGCTGGTCGATGGCCGGTCCGGTGACGGCTACGAGGCAACGCCGGTGATGGAGTGGGTGCCAGGGCACGCTCTCGTGTTCGAGCTCGCTGGCGAAGCGCTCCAGCCGGTGGCGCTGCTCCACGGACTGCCCGTACAGCCGGGGTTCGTCATCGGAGCTCCCGGCGTCCTGAACCTGCTGCCGATCGTCCCGGTGTTCAACGGGTTCGAGCCTTCCGGCTTCCTGTTCCACACCGGACCGGACGGCCGCTTCGTCCTGGGCATCGGCGCCGACCTGCCCTTCGGGACCGAGGTCGATCTGCAGGGGGTGGTGGGCTCCGCGAGCGGGCCGCGTCTGACGGCTCCGCAGCGGCTGCGCTCGGCGCCGGTCCGGATCGCCTACCGGGACTTCCAGGACCTGCGCGGCACGAACGCGTTCGGCTCGTCGGACATGGCGCTGTTCGATGGACACGTCAGCCGGTTCGCCTTCTCTCCGGATGGCGAGCGCATCGCGCTGCTGTCCAACCAAGGCCTCGTCATGATCGACGCGGTCGGCGCGTCCGCGAACCATCCCGTGCTCGTCCTGCCGGTGGCGAGCAACATCGTCGAAGGGCCGCGCTGGAACGCGACGAGCGACCGTGTGGCTTTCTTGACCCGGCCCAACCCGGGGGCGGACACGCTCTACGTCGCGCACCGTGACGGGAGCGGATTGACGGCGCTCCCCATCCCCGACGTGCAGGACTTCGCCTGGAGCCCGGACGGCACGAAGCTGGCGTTCCGCTGGTCGCCCCTGGGGATCTTCGGCACGACGGGTCTCTGGGTGACCGACAAGGACGGTGGGGGAATCACCCCCGTCTCCTCCTTCGTTCCGACCGTCGACGTCGGCTTCGTCTGGTCGTGGTCGCCCGACTCGCAGCATCTGTCCTTCTACGACGACACGGTCTTCCGCCACCGGCTGTATTGCGTGCGCGCCGACGGCCAGGTCGGTCGTCACCTCTCCAGCGACGTCGATCGGTCCGCCTGGGCCCCCGACGGCAGCCGCCTGGCCTACAGCATCGATCCCGTCCTCGGCACCGACAGCGGCGACCTCTACTCGGTGAAGCCCGATGGCACCGCAGTCCTGCGCCTCAACGCGACCCCGACGCCGGGCGTCCTCCCGCGCGTCAGCGACCTGCGCTGGTCGCCGCAGCGGAGTCACGTCGCCTACGTCTCGAACGAAGGCGGCGACGGCCGCCAGCTCTGGGTCGTCCGCGCGGACGGCTCCAACGCGACGCGGCATCCCGTCAGCGCGGCCGTGAACCCGGGCAAGGACATCTCCCGCTTTGCGTGGTCGCCCGACGAATCGACGCTCGCCTTCCAGTTCGAGGCGCACCCGTCCCTGTACACCGCAGACACGAACGGGGGCGATCCCGTGCTGGTCAGCGCGAGCGCGGCTCCCGGCTTGTTCAGCCTGCCTCTCGCCGAGTCGGTGCTCTTCCGCTGGAACCCCGATCCCTCCCGCCGCACGCTCGCCTACCTGGCGAACGAGGACGCCACCATCCCCGGATACGAGGTCTACGCCGTCGAGACCGACGGCAGCGACCCGCCGCGCCGGATGAGCGGAAGCCTTTCCTTCCCGGCGCTCGAGGGCGACACCGACTTCCGCTGGGACCCGACCGGACGCTGGCTGGGACTGGGGCCGGACATGCTGCACGTGGCGGGAGCGGAGGGCGGCCTGCCGCTCTTGATCGGGACGGAAGGGGAAGACGACTGGACCTGGTCGCCGGCGCCGGCGCCGCTGGACGTGATCCGATGAGGGTCCGGCCGCGCCCTTCGCTCCCTTTCCTGCTGGCGTCGCTGGCGCTCGCCGCGGCTCCGGCTGCACAGGTCCAGGGCAACCGCGCCGAGGCGCAGCTCCTGGTCGACGGTCGTGCCGGCGACGGGTTCGAGCGCTCGCAGACGTACGAGTGGATCCCCGGAGCGACGCTCGAGGTCCGGATCTCCGGCGCTCCCTTCGAGCCGGTCTCGCTGCTGCTCGGGGACGCGCTCTCGCCCGGCGTGCGCACGGGAGGCTCCGGCCTGCTGAACCTGCTCGATCCTCTGGCGCTCTTCAACGGCTTCGACCCTTCCGGCATCCCGTTCTCGACGGGGTTCTCCGGCACATTCCGGCTGGAGCTAGCTAGCCTCCTCCCGCTCGGGACCGAGTTCGCCCTGCAAGGTGTCGTCGACGCGGACGGCATGCCGTTGCTCACCGCTCCCCAGCGCGTTCGCTCCGCGCCCGCCAGGATCGTCTTCCTGCGCACATCCCCTGGCCCAGCGGCACCCGAGTTGGTCGGGTCCACGGCCCTAGGAGGCCCTGGCGTCGTCCTGAGCGCGCCCTTCCAGACGTCCTTGACCTCGCTGGGCGAGCACGTCTTCGCCCCGGACGGACTGCGGCTGGCCTATGTCTCCGCAGACGGCGGCTTCCGCCGCGTGTCGACGTGCGATGCCGTCGGGGTCGGAGCCAATCGCCTCGTGGAGGTCGCGCTCGCGACAGACAGCGGCGAGGAGGTAAGCCGCCTCGCCTGGAGCCCGGATGGTCAGCACCTGGCCTTCGTCCTCGGCCCGCAAGGGGCGACCCTCCTGCACGTCGCCGCTCGCGAGAGCACCGACCAGGTGGTCATTCCCGGCATCGACGTCGGCGAGCTGGCGTGGAGCCCCGGCGGCGAGCGCATCGCGTTCGCCACGGGCTCGTCGGTCGCCTCGATCAGCCCTCCCGATCTGTTCCTGGTGCGGCCCGATGGCACGGACGTGACGAGCATCGCGTCGGCCCTCTCCATCGATCCCGGGTTCCCGCCCACCTTCGCCTGGTCGCCCGACGGCACGAAGCTGGCGGCGAACTTCTACGCCGGCGGGCTGCAGGTGCTCCTCGCCGACGGCACCCCGCTGGGTCCGATCGCGACGGGCGGCGTGCTCGAGTTCAGGTGGTCTCCCGACGGGAGCCGCATCGCCTGGCGCCAGAACGGGCCGCTCGCGAACGAGGTGTCGCTCTGGTCCTCGGCCCCGGACGGCTCCGACGCCGTCCAGCTCAGCGGGTCGGCGGGGCACGCGGTCCTGGCATCGACCTTCGCCTGGTCGTCGAGCGGGCGCCTCGCCTACACCTCGAACGAGTTCGTGGGGGGGCCCAGGCAGCTCTTCGATCTCTCCGACGCGAGTGCACCCGCCTCGCGCCGTCGAACGGCGCCCTTCCTCGACGCCGGCGCCGACGTCATGAGCTTCGGCTGGTCGCCCGACGGGCAGACGCTGGCCTTCGTCTTGCGGACGCCACGCAAGCTCTTCACGACCGACACGGAGACGCGCTCCGCCCGGCTGGTGGCCGTGCCCTTCAGCAGCATTCCGGGCTCGAGCGATCCGACGTTCCGGTGGTCACCGGCCCGGACCGAGCCGTGGCTCGCCTACTCCATGACCACGACACATGGATTCGCCCCGCAGGAGCTCTTCGTGGCCCGCGCGGACGGCCTGCGCCGGAGGCTGGTCGGCTTCGACGTCGCGGTGAGCTGGGAGTGGGACCCGACGGGGCGCTGGCTGGCCTATGGCGGCAAGGACGCCGCGGGGATCTCTGGTCTCCACGCGGTCAGCACGACAGGCGAGAGCGCCCTGCTGAACGCATCTCCCTTCACCGTGCCGCGCTGGTCTCCCGCCCAGCCGCCGATCCTCGCGCCGGAGCAGCCGAACGCGATCGAAGCGCCGTCTCCGGCGCCGCGCGGTAGCTGAGCCGAGCCCCGGCCCCTCAGAACGGGTTCGTCGCGAAGACCGAGAGCTCGGGGATGAAGCCGCGCTCGTCCATCTCGAGCATGGCGGCGACGGCGTGGGCGATCTCGTCGGGGCGCAGCTTCTTCGGGTGCGGGGCCTGGTCGTGGCCGGCGCGGCGGGCGAAGTCGGTCAGGACCTCGCTCGGGTTGACGAGCATCACGCGGATGTCGTGGCGGCGCAGCTCCTCGCGCCAGCACTCGCTCAGGCCGCGCAGGGCGAACTTCGAGGCGGCGTAGGCGCTGCCGCCCTGGAAGCCGCGCAGGGCGGCGGTCGAGGCGACGTTCACGATCGCGCCGGAGCGCTGCTCGACCATGTGGCGCGCGGCCTCGCGCGCCATCAGGAAGGCGCCGGTGACGTTCGTGCGCAGCACGGCCTCGAAGTCCTCGCGCTGCGTGGCGAGCAGCGGGGCGAAGATGCCGAAGCCGGCGTTGTTCACGAGCACGTCGATGCCGCCCAGGCGCTCGACAGAGGTCGCGACGATGCGCTGCGCGCTCTGCTCGTCGCCGACGTCGCCCTGGATCGCCAGGCAGCCGAGCTCGCCGGCGGCGCGCTCGAGCGGCTCGCGCGAGCGCGCGTTGATCGCCACCCGCGCTCCGCGCTCGCCGAGCACACGCGCGATGGCGAGACCGATGCCGCTGCTCCCGCCCGTCACCAGGGCCCGCTTGCCTTCGAGCTTCATGCGCAGAGCTTCGCCGCGCGTGGACGGGATCGCAACCCGAGGCTGCGGCGATGGCCCTCCCCGAGGAGGCGGCGCGCGCGACGCCGAGCGGCGCGCCTTGCGGAATCCCGACGCGTCCGACAAGGCGCCTGCGGCCCCTGGCGACCCTGGCGCGCGCGCTCCCGAAGCGCCGCCGCGAGCGACGCCGCCTCGTCGACGCCGCGCCTCCCGCGCGCCGACTACCATGTCCGCCATGTCGACCCGCATGCGCGCTCTCTTGGTCCTCCTGCTCGCCGCGGCGCCCGCGCAGGCCGCCTTCCTCGCGCAAGACGCGCCGGAGGCGAGCCCCGCTCCCGAATCGCCGCGCGGCCTCGTCGCGCGCGAGCCCGGCGCGCTCGCGGGCTACACGCTCTTCTCGCCGTTGCTCTCGAAGACGACCTACCTGATCGACCTCGCGGGCGAGGTCGTGCACCGCTGGGAGACGGCGTTCCCGCCCGGCAACCTGGCCTACCTGCTGCCGAGCGGCAACCTGCTGCGCGCGGCGCGCCTCGAGGACAACACCGTCTTCCAGGGTGGCGGGATCGGCGGGCGCATCCAGGAGATCGACTGGGAGGGCAAGGTCGTGTGGGACTACCGCCTGTCCGACGAGGAGCGCTGCCAGCACCACGACCTCGAGCCGCTGCCGAACGGGCGCTTCCTGTGCATCGTCTGGGAGCGGCTGTCGCGCGAGGACGCGCTTCTCTTCGGCCGCGATCCCGAGTCGCTCGGGCCGAGCGGCCTGTGGCCGGACGCCGTGCTCGAGCTCGAGCCGGTCGCCCCCGACGGCGCGCGCGTCGTGTGGGAGTGGCACGCGCTCGACCACCTGATCCAGGACCTCGATCCCGAGAAGCCCAACTTTGGCGTCGTCGCCGAGCACCCAGAGAAGATCGACGTCAACGCCGACTGGCGCGACCGCGCCGCGCCGACCGAGGCGGAGCGCGAGCGCGCGGCCGCGGAGGAGGAGCGCATGCGCGCGCTCGGCTACGTCGGCGGCGCGCCGCCGGGCCCGCCGGCCGAAGGGGCTGGCGGAGGTCCGGGCGCGCCCGGCCCCGGGGGACAGGGCGGTCCACGCGGCGACGCGGGCCGCGCCGACTGGCTGCACACGAACGCCGTGGCCTGGGATCCCGAGCTCGACCTCATCGTGCTCTCGATCCACAACTTCCACGAGCTGTGGGTGATCGACCACGGCACGACGACCGAGGAGGCGGCCGGGTCGAGCGGCGGGCGCTTCGGCCGCGGCGGCGACCTCCTGTGGCGCTGGGGCAACCCGCGCATGCACGGCGCCGGCACTCCGGAGGACCAGCGCCTGTTCGGCCAGCACGACGCGCGCTGGGTGAAGGGCCCGGGCGGTGCGACGCACCTGCTCGTCTTCAACAACGGCAGCGACCGGCCGCAGGGCGACTTCTCGTCGGTGGACGAGCTCCTCTTCCCGCTCGAGGCGCCCGGCCGCGTGGCCGCGCCGACCGCGCGCGGCTTCCCGCCGGAGAAGCTCCTCTGGACCTACCGCGCCCCCGAGAAGGAGAGCTTCTTCTCGGGCTTCATCTCCGGCGCGCAGCGGCTCCCGAACGGCGACACGCTGATCTGCTCCGGGGCGCCGGGCGAGATCTTCGCGGTCACGCCCGCGGGGCAGGTCGTCTGGCGCTACCACAACCCCTTCGGCGGCGACGTGGCGCCGAGCGGCGGCGGCGGCCGGGGCGTGCCGCCGCACGCGCTCTTCCGCGCCGAGTGGCTCGCTCCCGACCACCCGGGCCTCGCGCGGCTGGCGCGTTGAGCGAGGCCTTGCGCGGCGCCGCGCGAGCGGATGAGCTGCTGGCCATGCGCCGCAACCGTCCGAGCGCGCGCCTGCGCGCGAGCCTGCTGGCCGTCGTCCTCGCGCTCGTCGGGTGTCGTGCGCCCGCCTCGGGTGAGCCGGCCGACACCTTCGTCGAGCACGTCGTGCTCGTGTGGCTGAAGGAGCCGGAGAACCCCGAGCACGTGCAGCGCATGCTCGACGCGGCGCGGACGCTGGCGGCGATCCCCGAGGTGCTCGAGCTGCGCGCCGGGCCGCCGCTCGCGAGCGAGCGAGAGGTCGTCGAGGACGGCTTCACGCTCGGCTTCGTGTTCCGCTTCGCCGACGCCGCGGCGCTGGCGCGCTACGAGGCCGATCCGCGCCACCAGCGCGCGCTGCGCGAGGTGCTCGTCCCGCTGGCCGAGCGCTTCGTCGTCCAGGACGTGCGGGCGACGCGCCTCGAGCGCCCCTGACGCTCAGCGAGAGGCCGAGGCCGGCGCGGCCGCGCGCGCCGACGCCAGGTCGCGCGCGTCGTGCGGGATCAGCTTCGCGTAGCCCTTCGTCTCGAGCCAGGGGTAGACCGAGGTCAGGGGCGTCACGAGCCCCATGTGCGGCACGATCGTCGGGCGCAGCGAGCCGTGCGTGTAGATCTTCGAGAAGATCCCCAGCAGCTCGTGCGTCTCGCCGTCGAAGATGCCGCCGCCCGAGTTTCCGATGTACGTCGGGGCGTTGATCATCCAGTAGAGCTCGCCGTCCACGTCGTGGTGGCGGGTGGCGATCTCGCCGCGCGTCGGGATCGGGTCGTTGCCGAGCGGACAGCCGACGGCGTAGATGTCGTCGAAGATGCGTACTTCCTCGAGGCGCTCGGGCGTCGCCAGGGCGGCGCCGTGGCGCAGGTCGTCGGGCGTGTGCAGGACGAGCAGCGCGACGTCGAGGTCGGCGTCGAACTCGAGCAGCGCGGCCGACTCGCGGCGGATCGTGCCGTCCTCGTCGTAGACCGCGACCGCGACGGGCTCGTCGCGGTGCGACGCGTCGCCCTGGATGTCGCGCACGACGTGCCAGGCGGTCAAGAGGAACGTCTCGAAGCCCTCGCCCGCGGCCTCGGGATGCGAGGCGAGCAGCACGCCGCTGCCGACGCTCGACTCGCCCGAGATCTGCACGATCGGTCCGACGAGGTCGATCCACATGCGTCGCAGGTCGCGCGGCGCGGCGATCTCGGCCACGCGCCGCTGGCTCTCGCCGGCGATCAGGCTGGCGGTGGACGCGATCTCGCGCAGGCTCTCCCAGCGCCGTTGCAGGCGCTCCTCCCGCTCGGCCATCTCGGCCTCGATCTCGGGCACGAAGGTCGCGTGCGCCTCGCGCAGCTGCGCCAGGTCGGTGGCCTGGGCCTCGACCGCGTGGCCGATGCTGCCCAGCCGGTGCTCGGTCGTGTCGAGCCGCTCGCGCAGCGTCGCGCGCGTGGACTCCTCCGACAGCACGGCCTGGTCGAGCTCGGTGCGCAGGGAGGCGAGGTCCTGGCGCACCGAGTCGAGCCGGTCCTGGAAGGCCTCGTAGGCCCGCTCGCGCCGGGTGGTCTCCTCGTCCACCGCTGCGAGGCGCTCCTCGAAGCGCTGCTGGACGACGTAGCCGCCGCTCGCCAGGGCGACCACGGGGAGGACGGTGATGAGGACGGGGGACAGTTTCGAATGCCGATCCATGGGTGTGGGGACGGCCGCCCGCGCGGCCCGCGTCGGACATCCGGTATCGGCTGGCGGGCACGGCCCGTCTCAAGCCTCGCCGGAGAGCCCTCGGCGGCGCCGCCGGAGAAGGCGCTCATCTCCTTCTCCCCCAAGGAGTTAGCTTCCTCGTAGGCCGGCCGGGTAGCGCCTTCCAGGCCAGGCGCACGGAGCGGAGCGCGCCAGGGGGGCGCCCCAGGCCCTCGGCCCGACCCTCCGGAGGCGAGTCGCGCGCGCGCCGCCGGATCAGCGAAGCGGCCGCACGTTCAGGATGCGGTCGCCGACCTCGAGCCGATCGAGGACGTCGCCGCCCGCCCGCAGCTCGCCGAAGATCGTGTAGCGACCGTCGAGGTGGGGCGTCGGCCGCTGCGTCACGAAGAACTGGCTCCCGCCGCTGTCGGGGTCCTCGTTGCGCGGCATGCCGAGCGAGCCGCGGGTGGTCTTGCGCGGCGTGAACTCCTGCGGGAGGAACGCGCCGTTCCACGGGCGCGCGCCGTTCCCGTCGCCGCGGTAGTCGCCGCCCTGCACGACGAAGTCCGGCACGACGCGATGGAAGGTCAGGCCCTCGTAGGCGCCGTTCCTGGCGAGCTGCACGAAGTTGTGGACGTGCAGCGGCGTCTCGGCGGGGAACAGCTCGAAGACGAGCGTGCCGCGGCTCGTGACGACCTCGACCAGCGGGTCGTAGCGGTAGTTCGGGTAGTCCTCGCCGGGCAACGGCACCGGTCCGTCCACGCCGCGGGCCGCCACGCGGCGCCCGGCGGGAGCCCCGCCGAAGCGCTCGTCGAGCGTGCGCAGCGCCACCTGCGCCACGTAGGGGCGCGGGTCGTCGAGCGCCGCCAGCACGAACGCCTTCGCCTCCTCGCCGCCGAGCGCGCCCAGGCTCTCGATGGCGTTGAACGCGACCTCTGCCGCGACGTCGCCCTGCGAGGTGCGGAAGGCGCGCTCGAGCGGCTCGCGGTCGCTCGCGTCGGGCATCGCGCGCAGCGCCTGCACGGCGGCCAGCCGCAGCCCGTTGTCGGGCGACTCGAGCACACGGTGCAGGAACGCGCGCGTCGCGTCGCCCGGGTGCGAGCCGAGCGCCTCGACGGCCTGCGTCGCGACGCGCGGGTCCTCGTCGGCCGCCAGGCGCTGGAGCAGCGTGACCGCCCCCGGGTCCGCCAGCGCCGCCAGGCTGCGCGCGGCGCCGGCGCGCAGCACGGGGTCCTCGCGCCGGACCTCCTGGGCCAGGAGCTCGAGCGCGTCGCTCGCCGGCAGGAGCCGCGCGAGCGAGCCCAGCGCCTCGACGCGCACCTCGGTCGAGACGTCGAGCTGTCCGCGCCGCAGCCGTGCCAGCACGTCCTCGCGCTCCGCGGCGAAGCCGCCCAGCGCGCTCATCGCGGCGGCGCGCACGTGGCCGCTCGGGTGCTCGACGGCGCGGAAGAGCGCCGGCAGCGCGCGGGGGTCGCCCCACGCGCCCAGGCCCCGGGCCGCCTCGTAGGCGGCGCGCCAGTCCGACTGCGTGTCGTCGAGGGCGCGCGCCAGGGCCAGGCCGATCTCGTCGTCGGGCGCGAGCGAGGCCAGGCCGCGCACCGCGAACAGGCGCTCCAGCGCTCCGGGCGTGGCCGCGTACTCGAGGAAGGCGCCGCGGCCGAGCGCGGCGCGGCGCTGCGAGAGCGCATAGAGCACGCGCCACACGAACTCGGGCTCGATGCGCGGCGGCCCCTCCTGCGACGGGCGCAGCTGGTAGGGCCGCAGCGCGTCGAGCAGCGCCCGATCGACCTCGTCCGCGTCGTCGGCGTCGGGATCCCAGCGCGCGGTCGCGATGGCGGCCTCGATGCGCACGCGCGGGTCGGTGTCGCGCAGCGCGAGCAGGAGCTCGCGGTGCAGGCGCGGGTCGGGCAGGCGGCTGGCAGCCTCGACGACGCGCGCGCGCAGCTCGGGGTCGTTGTCGTTGCGGTAGGAGGCGAGCGTCCCCGCTCCCGCCGGGTCGCCGCGCAGCCCGAGCGCGAAGGCGGCCGCGTAGCGCACGGCCGGGGCAGGATCCTGCAGGCGCTGGGAGAGCGCGTTCGACGCCTCGCTCCCCACGGCCGGCCAGGGCAGGCGCCCGGCGGCCTCGGTGGCGCGCAGGCGTACGCGCTCGTCGGCGTGCGCGCACAGCTCGAAGAGCCGTCCGCGTCCGCTCGAGCGAGCGTAGGAGAGGCGGGCGATCTCCGCGAACTCGGCGCCGACGTCGAGCTCGATCTGGCTGCCGCGCTGGAGCTCGCCGCGCTCCCCGCCGGCTTGCAGGGAGGGGTTCTCGAGCGCCTGGCGCCGCGCCGCCAGCGCGGGCTCGGGTGCAGCCTGGCTCGACCCGCAGGAGCCGAGGGCGAGGGCGCCCAGCGCCCAGGGCGCGGCCGCGAGCGCGCGGGCCGAGGGTCGGGAAGACGTCATGCGCAGCGTTGCCGGCGCGGCCGAGCGCTTGCGTCTCCACGCCGAGGCGCGGTTACTATGACCGGTCGCCTGGGGCGCGCAAAGGGCGGAGGTCCCTTCCTCCGCGCGCGCCGAGGACGGCCCAGCCGTCCGCCCGGAGGCCTGCATGCCCGCCAGTCCGATCCCCGAGATCCTCGAAGAGCTGCGCGCCGGCCGCATGGTGATCCTGGTGGACGACCCCTCGCGCGAGAACGAGGGCGACCTGGCGATGCTCGCCGAGCACGCCACGCCGGCCGCGATCAACTTCATGGTGCGCGAGGCGCGCGGGCTCGTCTGCCTGCCGATGGCGGGCGAGGACTGCGATCGGCTCGGCCTGCGGCCTCAGGTCGAGCGCAACACGAGCCGCATGGGCACCGCCTTCACCGTCTCGATCGAGGCGGCCAGCGGGGTCACGACCGGGATCAGCGCCGCCGACCGCGCGCACACGATCCGCACCGCCTGTCGCCCCGACGCCCTGCCCGACGACCTGTGCAGCCCCGGCCACGTCTTCCCGCTGCGGGCCAAGGAGGGGGGCGTGCTCGTGCGCGGCGGCCAGACCGAGGGCATCGTGGACCTGGCGCGCCTCGCGGGCGCGCGCGTCCCCGCGGGCGTGATCTGCGAGATCATGCAGGAGGACGGCTCGATGGCGCGCATGCCCGAGCTGGAGGCCTTTGCCCGCCGGCACGCGCTCAAGATCTGCACGATCGCCGACCTGATCGCCTGGCGGCGCCAGAACGAGCGCCTGATCGAGCCGGTCGTCATGGACGTGCCCTTGCCGACGCCGCAGGGCACCTTCGCGAGCCACCTCTTCCGCACGAAGGTCGGCGATGCCGAGCACGTGGTGCTGGCCCGCGGCATGCCGGGGCCGGGGCTCGACGGCCCGCGCGAAGCCGTCTCCGAGCCGGTCCTGGTGCGCGTCCACTCCGAATGCCTGACCGGCGACGTCTTCGGCTCGCAGCGCTGCGACTGCGGCCCGCAGCTCTCCCAGGCGCTGGCCGCGCTGGCCAGGGAGCCGCGCGGCGTCCTGCTCTACCTGCGCCAGGAGGGGCGGGGCATCGGCCTCGCGAACAAGCTGCGCGCCTACCAGCTCCAGGACTCCGGCCTGGACACCGTCGAGGCCAACCAGGCCCTGGGCTTCCCGGCCGACCTGCGCGAGTACGGGATCGGCGCCCAGATCCTCCATTACCTGGGGGTGCGCCGCATGCGCATCCTGACCAACAACCCGAAGAAGATGCACGGACTCTCGGGCTACGGGCTCGAGCTGGTCGACCAGGTGCCGCTGTTCACCGCTCCCAACCCCAACAACATCAAGTACTTGCGTACGAAGCGCGACAAGCTCGGGCACACCTTGGGGGGGATCGAGGAGCCTTCCCGCGGCCCCGGCTCGCTCGCCGAAGCCCAGGAATAGGGCGCGACCCGGGGCGTCCCAGCCCCGATGGACGCCTGGATGCAGCCGGCCGCCCGAGAGGACATCTCCCTGATCGAGGAGACGCTGGGGGGCAACCCCCTCGCGTTCCAGCTCCTCGTCGAGCGCTACCAGGAGCGCGTCTTCTCGCTCGTGCGCCACTACACGCGCAACCCGGTCGAGGTCGAGGACATCGCCCAGGACACGTTCCTGAAGGCGTACCGCAAGCTGGCCGGCTTCCAGCGCCAGAGCTCGTTCTCGACCTGGCTCTACCGCGTGGCGGTGAACACCGCGCTCGACCACCTGAAGAAGGCCGGGCGCAGCCCGGTGCAGGTCGTGGACGACCCCGAGCTCCTGCCGGGGTCCACCGGCCGGACCGGCGCTCCGCGCATCGGCGCGCCCGACGCACGCCTGGAGCGCGAGGAGATCGCCCGCATCACCCACCGGGTGCTCGAGGAGCTGCCGGAGATCTTCCGCACCGTCCTCGTGCTGCGCGAGTTCGAGGACCTCTCGTACCAGGAGATGGCCGACCTCCTGGGCGTCTCGATCGGCACCGTCGAGTCGCGGCTGTTCCGGGCGCGCGCGCGCTTCAAGGAGGCGCTGCTGCGCTTGCATCCGGAATTCGCCAGCCTCTCGTGAGGAAGACAACATGAAGATGAGCTGCGAAAACGCCTCCGGGCTGGTTCCGAGCTACCTCGACGGCGAGCTCTCGCCGGAGCAGAGCCACGCGCTGCGCGAGCATCTGCTCGACTGCCGCGACTGCCGCGAGCTCGCCAAGGAAGGCAAGACCTTCTCGCGCTGGTTCGTGGACGGGGACGCCGCGCGCCTGGTCCCCGACGGCTTCGCCGCGCGCGTCGCGCGGCGCGCCTTCGCCGGCGATCCGGGCGCGCGCGACCCGGCCGAGGTCCCCGCGGCCCTCCCGCGGCGCCAGCACCTGACCTTTCTCCTGCGCGCGGTCACCGCGGCGGCGGCGGTGCTGCTCGTGCTCGCGATCGGGATCCAGCGCCGCGGCTTGCCGAGCGGAGAGGACCTGCGCGCCCAGTCGCTCGCGCCCTGGGAGCGTCCCGGCGCGCAGCCGGCGCCCGACCTGCCCGTCGAGCGCCCGGCGCTCGAGACGCCCGAGGAGGACGACGCGGAGGGCCAGGAAGCGTCCCCGCCTGCCGATCCTCCGGAGGGGCCGCGTTGATCGACTCGGAGCGCTTCTGGATCGTCGTGCTCGCGCTGGTCTCCTTCCTGGCCGGGGCGGGAGGCGGCGTCCTGTGGGCGCTCGACCGCTCGCCCGTCCGCGAGCGCCTGCCGATGGACGGCTACGCGCAGCGCCTCTCCAAGGAATTCGCATTGACGCCCGAGCAGCGCCAGGACCTGCGCACGATCCTCGGCCTCTACCATTCCGATGTGGAGGAGCTGAAGGTGCGCCAGATGGGCGGGGCGGAGGAGGAGCTGGTGCGCATCGGGCTCACCTGCCGCGACCGGATCCGCAAGTGGGTGCTGGCGCCCGAGGAGCGCTCGCGCTTCGATCGGCTCAGCCTGCCCGTGACCCTCTCCCGGCTCTGAGAGCGCCCGAACCCCGCGCATGAAGTCCTGCGGCATCCACGTCGACCAGCGCAGCGCCTACCTCGTCGCCCTCGACGGGAGCCCGAAGAAGCACCGTCTGGTCGCCTACGCGAGCGCCGAGCTCGACGGCGAGGACCCCGCCGCCGCGCTGGTGGACTTCCTGCGCGGCACGGCGAAGAAGCACAAGCTGTCGGTGGAGAGCATCGGTCTCGCGGTGGACTCGGGCGCCGTCTCCTTCCGCACGCTCGGCCTGCCCTTCGACGACCGCGCGAAGATCGAGGAGGTGCTGAAGTTCGAGGTCGAGAGCGACCTCCCGCAGTTCGACATCGACCAGGTCGTGATCGACTTCGTCATCACCGACAGCAAGCCGGGGGTCTCCTCCGAGCTGCTCGTGACGGCGGTGCCGAAGGATCGCCTGGCGGCGCGGCTCGCCGCCTGCGAGAAGGCTGGCCTCGAGGCGGAGGAGGCCGAGATCGACGGCACGGCGCTCTTCCACGCCGCGCTCGAGTCGGGCGTGCTCGACGCGGAGAAGGCGCACCTGCTCGTGCACGTGGGCGACGCCTCGACGGTGGTGGTCGTCGCCGACGGCGGGAAGCTCGTCGGCATGCGCGCGATCCGCGCCGGCGGGCGGCCGGCGACGCCCCCGCCCGCGGCGCCCGCCGAGGGCGAGGAGCCCCCCGCCGAGGACGCGCCGGCGCCCCAACGCGACCCGGCCCAGGACCTCGCGGAGGCGGCGCAGACCGCCGCCCGCATCCGGCGCGAGATCGTGCGCACGCTCTCGGGCGCGCGCCTCGCGCACCCGCTCGAGGCGATCCACGTCAGCGGCCGGCCGCTGGCGGGCATCGACGACCCCGACACCTTCGAGGTGCCGGTGGTCGCGCTGCGCGTGACGCCCGGCGGGTCGGACCAGCCACTGCCCTCCGAGGCGGCGGTGGCCTACGGCGCGGCGCTGCGCGCGCTCGGCGGCGGCGTCCTGCGCCCGCACCTGCGACGCGAGGAGCTGCGCTTCACGGGCACCTTCGAGCGCCTCGAGCTGCCGCTCGCCGTCGCGTTGCTCCTGGGCTTCTTCCTGCTGCTCGTCGTGTACGTCGTGACCGACCAGAAGCTGAGGCACCTCGACGTCGGCGACCCCGCGCGCGGCTTCCCGGGCGACATGCAGATCTGGCTCCAGGCGTCGAACGCCTACATGCTGCCCAACCCGAGCGGCGGCTACGCGGGCCGGCTCGAGAACCCGCCGACCGAGATCGAGACCTACGCGCGCCGGGCCGAGCGCGGGGAGATCACCGACCGTCCGGTGTTCGACCAGATGGGCGTGATCAACCGCATGCTCGAGAGCCAGATCCGCGAGCTCGAGGTCTCGTCGGGGCTGCGCAGCGGCGACGGCACCACGCAGCCGCAGTCGGCGCTGCAGGCCTCGACGCTGGTCATGCAGGTGCTCGACGAGCTCGGGCCCAAGGCCGGGCGCTTCGCCGTGCGCAGCATGGAGGCGAGCACGCTGCCGGGGC
Source organism: uncultured bacterium (assembly GCA_902826945.1). The sequence goes on from CADEGS010000059.1 coordinate 18,870, forward strand.
GCGGCGGCTCGGGCGAGTCCGTGCTCGTCAAGCTCGACATCGACTTCCACGGCGAGGACGACCTGGCGGCCACGCAGCACTACACCGACTTCGCCAACGCGCTCCAGGCCGCGCCCTGGTGCGTCGAGTTCGAGCGCAAGCCGACCAAGGTCTTCGAGGACGGCAAGGGCATCTACATCGAGGGCCTGGCCGTGCGCGTGGACCTGAGCAAGCTGCCGCAGCCCGAGGAGGACCAGGCGTGAAGCGCTTCTTCGCCGCGATGACGTTCCCGCGCTGGGTGATCCTGATCTCGCTCCTGGGCTCGTGCGTCCTGGGCTGGCTCGTGTGGCAGAGGACGCAGCGCCTGGCCGCGGTCGAGGGCGAGCTCGCGCGCGTCAAGCCGCTCGTGCAGAAGATCCAGGAGAACGCCTGGCGCCTCGACACGCTGCAGAAGGCGGCCGACAAGGAGGGGCTCAAGGGCGAGAGCGACCCCGAGCTCTACATCCGCCGCGTCGCGCAGCAGGACAACGTGAACATCGGCCAGGTGGTGATCACGCCGCGCACCACGACCCCCGAGCGCGACGTCGAGGACCGCCACTACGGCATCCGCCCGAACAACCGCAGCGAGCGCTTCTCGCGCGGCCACATCGGCAACTTCCTCTACAAGCTCGAGGCCGACAGCCGCCGCGTGAAGGTCACCGACCTCAAGATCACGCCCGTGGACCGCGTCCGCCCCGGCGAGATCGGCGCCGACGCCTGGACCTTCGAGGCCACGATCACCTCCCGCCAGGCGGCGAAGTAGGGGCCAGGCGCGTGGCGCGCGAGCGCGACCTACTCACCCGCTGATCAACGCCAGGGGTCGAAGGACACGGTCGTTACGGCGGACCGTCTTCGTCCACCGGCGCGACGACGCGTCCCTCCGCGGCCAGGCGGCCGCGGCCGGAGCCGTGCGGGGGCGTGGCTCAGGCTGGCCAGCGCCAGTCGCGCACCTCGGGCAGGTCGTC
>CADEGS010000060.1 GCA_902826945.1 uncultured bacterium
GCGCACGCGGCCGGGACGGAGATCCACACCTGGCAGCTCGCGAAGAGCCTGCAGGCGCGCGGGCACGAGGCGCACGTCTTCGCCGCGGAGAAGGACGTGGGGCGCGCGGACCGCTCGCTCGCGCGGCGGGCGTTCGACGGGATCGGCGTGCACGAGCTCGTGAACAACCTCTACTACGAGGGGTTCCGCGAGACCTGGGAGTGGGCGCCGGCGGAGCGCGCCTTCGGAGCCGTGCTCGACGAGCTGCGGCCCGACGTCGTGCACGTGATGCACCTGCTCTACCTCTCGGTCGGCTGCGTCGAGGAGGCGCGCCGGCGCGGGATCCCGGTGGTCTACACGCTGCACGACTACTGGCTCCAGTGCGCGCGCTTCGGCCAGCGCATCCACGCCGACGGCTCGGTCTGCCACGCGATCGAGCACGCGCGCTGCGGGAGCTGCCTGGCGCGCACGAAGCTGGCGCAGACGCCGCTCGAGCGACGCACCGGGCGCGCGCTGGCGGCGCTGCGGCGGGTGAGCGGGCTCGACCTCGCGCGCGCGGCGCGCGGCGCGGCGCGGCTCCTGCCGTCGGCCGCCCGCTGACGCTCTCGCCCTCGCTGGTCGAGAAGCCGGCCGCGCGCGCGGCGGCGCGCACGCTCGAGACGCTGCTCGCCCTCTGGTGGGCGCTCGCCCGGCGCCTGGCCGGCTGAAGGATCCGGAATAGGCGAACCGCCCGGGTCCCGGAGCGCGTCCTTCGCGCCGCCGGTGGACGGGACCGGCCTGGCCATCCGCGCGGGTGGTATGAAGATGTGCGGTCCCGAGGCCCTGGCAGGAAACGAGGTGTCCCATGACGTTCGCTCGAGTCGCCTGTGCCCTGTGTGTTCTCCTGTGCACGCCGGTCTTTGCGGACGGCGCGGTCGGACGACGAGCCGGCGGGAGCGAGCTCGCTCCCGAGCGCGCGACGCGGCTCGAGGGGACGGTGCTCGACGAGCGCGGCGTGCCGGCCGAGGGGGCTCTCGTGGTGACCAGCGCCGGAGGGAGCGCGGTCACCGATCGCGGCGGCCGTTACCGGCTCGACGTGCGCGTCCCCGCGGGCGCGACGACGCTGCGCGTGACCGCCGTCGGCTCGGGCGCGGGCAACCGTGCGGCGAGCGCGCTCGTCGCGCTCGGCGCGGACCGGCCGGCAGCGCTCGACCCGCTGCGGCTCGCCGCGGGCGCCGCTCCCTCGCCCGCATGGCTGCCGACCTTCGGTGGAGGCCTGGGCCTGGACGGCGAGGCGCGGGCCATGGTCGTCTGGGACGACGGAACGGGCCCGGCTCTCTACGTCGGCGGCCAGTTCTTCCACGCCGGTGGCGTCTCGGCGCCCGCCATCGCGCGCTGGGACGGCCGCGCGTGGAGCGACGTGGGTGGAGGCACGAGCAGCATGAGCTCCGCTCCGGCCACGGTGCTGGCCCTGGTCGTGCACGACGACGGAAGCGGCGAGGCGCTGTACGCCGGCGGGACGTTCCAGATGGCCGGAGGCCTCCCCGCGCCGCGCATCGCGAGGTGGGACGGCTCGAGCTGGTCGGACGTCGGGGGCGGCATGAGCGGCGGAGGGGCGTTCGGGGCGACGGTCTACGCCCTGTGCGTGTACGACGACGGAGCCGGCCCCGCGCTGTACGCGAGCGGGAGCTTCACGATCGCCGGCGGAGAGCCGGCGCCGTTGATCGCGAAGTGGGACGGCGCGGCCTGGTCGGACGTCGGGGGCGGGCTCACCGGCCTCGACGCGCGCGTGATGCTCGTGCACGACGACGGGAGCGGCCCGGCCCTCTACGTCGGAGGACCGTTCTCGAGCGCGGGAGGAGCTCCCATCGTCTCGCTGGCGCGCTGGGACGGCGCGCAGTGGACGGGGCTCGGTGCCTCGCCGACGGTCTACGCCCTGCAGGTCTTCGACGCCGGCGACGGGCCGCAGCTCCACGTGGGAGGCAGCTTCCTCGACATGGACGGCGTCGCCGTCAACCGCGTCGCTCGCTGGGACGGCGCGCAATGGAGCCCGGTGGGGGACGCGTCGCACAACGGCGTGAACGACCCCGTGTACTCCCTGCTCGTGCACGACGACGGCTCGGGTCCGGCCCTCTTCGTGGCGGGTGATTTCAACGCCAGCGGTTCGCAGGGCCTCGGCAACGTCGCGAGGTGGGACGGCACGAGCTGGAGCCACGTCGGAGACACCTACTACGGAGCCCGGTGCATGGCCGTCTTCGACGACGGCGACGGACCCGCGCTCCACGTCGGAGGGCAGTTCGGCACGATCGCGAGCGCGGGCAGCCCCCGCCTGGGAGTCAACTACATCGCGAGATACCGAGGCGCGCAGTGGGCGCCGCTCGGCGAGGGGCTGGACAACGAGGTCCTGGCCCTGGCCGTCTACGACGACGGCGGCGGGCCGGCGCTCTACGCCACGGGCGAGTTCACCAACGCCGGCGAGGACCTGCTGGAGCGGATCGCCAGGTGGGACGGGTCGAGCTGGTCGCAAGTCGGGAACGGCCTGTCGAGGACGGGCCGCGCGCTCGCCGTCTGGGACGACGGGAACGGTCCGGCGCTGTACGTGGCCGGCGACCTGCGGACCGTCCAGGGCGATCCCGGGAACGGTGTCCTGCGCTGGGACGGGACGAGCTTTGCGGCGCTCGGCGGCGGGCTCACTTTCGGGGTCCACGCCCTGACGGTGTTCGACGACGGGAACGGACCGGCGCTCTACGCCGGGGGGAACTTCCAGACCGCCGACGGCGCGAGCGCGAATCGCGTCGCGCGCTGGAACGGCCGCGCGTGGACCCCGCTCGGGAGCGGCGTGGGCCCCCTCGGCGTCCGCTCGCTCCTGGCGTGGGACGACGGCGGCGGGGAGGACCTCTACGTCGGCGGCTTCTTCCACACCGCCGGCGGAGCTCCGGCCGAGCGCATCGCGCGCTGGGACGGCTCGTCCTGGTCGAGCCTGGGCAGCGGCATGGACAGCTACGTCTACGCCCTGGCCGCGTACGACGACGGGAGCGGTCCGGCGCTGGTCGCCGGCGGCTACTTCACGACGGCGGGGGGCCAGCCCGCCAATCTCGTCGCACGCTGGGACGGCGCGGCGTGGTCGCCGCTCGGGAGCGGCTTTCCGGGCGCAGGCCAGGTCCACTCCCTGGCGACATTCGACGACGGCAGCGGCGCGCTGCTCTACGCTGGCGGGACGTTCAGCGTGGGCGGCGGCTCCGGCGTCGATCGGATCGCGCGCTGGGACGGCTCGTCGTGGTCGTCCCTGGGGAGCGGGGTCGGCGGCGAGAGCGAAGGGCTCGGGCTGCGGGGTGTCTTCGCCCTGGCCATCCACGACGAGGGTGCGGGACCAGCGTTGTTCGCCGGGGGCTCCTTCGCCGGCATCCCCGACTCCGGCGACAGCCCCGTCGGGAAGTGGGGGAGCCTCGACGCGACCGCTCCCGCGATCCAGTGCCCGGCGCAGGTCGTCGCGATCGAGGACGGTGGGGGGCCCGGCCGCGTCGTCTCCTTCTCCGTGACGGCCGCCGACGCCGTGGACGCGGCCCCCGTCGTGGTCAGCATCCCGCCCTCGGGGAGCGTCTTCCCGCGCGGCACGACGATGGTGACGTGCGTCGCGACCGACGCGTCCGGCAACCAGGCCACGTGCCAGTTCCCGGTCACCGTGCGCTCGAAGATGGCGCTGCGGAAGGACCAGGTCCCCGCGGGCGATTGAGGCACGCGGTCCGAGGATCCTCGCGCAGCGCGAGGATCCTCGACCGAACCGCTCCCGCGAGCTCGGCGCACCGCGACCAGCACCGAGGGGCTGGCGAGACAGGCGTTGGCGAGCTCGTCGAGGATCGAGCCCCTGGGCGAGGCCGGCGAATGCCGGTGGGGGGGGCGGGGTGCTTCGGCGTGGGATCGGGGCGGAGCCGTCCGGGGATCCGGCTCGCCGGCTCCCGCGCCGAGACGACCGGCGGTGCCCGGCGTGCGTCGCGCTCCGGAGGCCGCAGCAAGCACCCGAGCCGTCCTCTCGAGGTCCCTGGGCACCTCGGGGAACGACGGAGTCGATGTACCCTTCCCGACTCCAGGACCGCCCTCCCCGATGCGCGCCCTCTTGGTCTCCCACGACTTCCTGCCGCGGCACGCGGCCGGCACCGAGATCCAGACCTGGCAGCTCGCCAAGGGCCTGCAGGCGCGCGGCCACGAGGTGCAGGTCTTCACGACCGAGAAGGACGTGGCGCGGCCGGACCGCTCGCTCGTGCGGAGGACGTTCGACGGGATCCCCGTGCACGAGCTCGTGAACAACCTGTTCTACGCGGACTTCCGCGAGAGCTGGGAGTGGGCGCCGGCCGAGCACGCCCTGGGCGCGCTGCTCGACGAGCTGCGGCCCGACGTCGTGCACGTGATGCACCTGCTCTACCTCTCGGTCGGCTGCGTCGAGGAGGCGCGCCGGCGCGGGATCCCGGTGGTCTACACGCTGCACGACTACTGGCTCCAGTGCGCGCGCTTCGGCCAGCGCATCCACGCCGACGGCTCGGTCTGCCACGCGATCGAGCACGCGCGCTGCGGGAGCTGCCTGGCGCGCACGAAGCTGGCGCAGACGCCGCTCGAGCGGCGCGCGGGGCGCGCCCTGGCGGCCCTGCGGCGCGTCAGCGGGATCGACCTCGTGGGCGCGGCGCGCGCCGCGGCGCGGCTCCTGCCGGCCCGGGCTCCGAAGCCCGTCGAGCCCGAGACTCGCGCGCGCTTCGCGGCCCTCATGGCCGAGCGCGACCGCGAGCTGCGCGCGCGGCTGGTCCCCGCCGTGCACGCCTTCCTGGCGCCCAGCCGCTTCCTGCTCGAGGCCTTCCGAGCGTGGGGCATCCCCGCCGAGAAGCTGCGCCACGAGCCCTACGGGATCGACCTCGCGCCCTTCGCGGCGCTCCAGCGGCGGCCCGCCGCGCGGCCGCGCGTGCGCTTCCTCGGCACCTTCGCGCCGCACAAGGCGCCGCACCTCGTGCTCGAGGCCTGGGAGCGCCTGGCGCCGGAGCTGCGCGCACGCGCCGAGCTGTGGCTGCACGGCTCGCGCGCGCACTTCCCCGACTACGTCGCGCGCTGCCAGCGCCTGGCCGAGCGCGTCGGCGCGCGCGACGGCGGCGAGGTGGCGCGCGAGCGCGTGCCGGCGCTCCTCGCCGAGACCGAGCTGCTCGTCGTGCCGAGCGTGTGGTTCGAGAACTCGCCGCTCGTGATCCACGAGGCGCTGGCCGCGCGCACGCCGCTCCTCGTCTCCGACTTCGGCGGCATGGCGGAGCTCGTCACGCCCGGCCGCGACGGCTGGCGCTTCGCCGTCGGCGACGCCGCCGCGCTGGCGCGCGCGCTCGAGCGGGCGCTCGAGGATCCCGCGGCGCTCGCCGCGCTGCCCTTCGACGGCGTGCGCCCGCGCGACCTGGGCGAGGCGGCCGAGGCGGCCGAGCGGCTCTACCGCGAGGCGCTGGAGGCGGACGGCGCCGCCGCCGGCGCCGCGCGCAGCGGAGGCGGGCGCGCGTGAAGGTCCTGCTCGTCGCGCACGGCTACCCGCCCGAGCTCGTCGGCGGCACGGAGAAGGCGGTGCAGGGCCTCGCGCACGCGCTGGTCGGGCTCGGCCACGAGGTCGTCGTCGTCGCGGGCTCGATGCAGTACGAGCAGGGCTTCCGCACCTCGGAGGCCGAGGACGCGCTCGCGGACGGGAGGCGCGTGCGCGTGCGGCGCATCCACCGCGCCGACCTCTACTTCGACCACTGGCAGAAGAGCGCGTCCGCGCGCGTGGCGCGCGCCTTCCGCGCGCTCGTCGCCGAGGAGCGACCCGACGTCGTCCACGTGCACCACTGGATCCGGCTCACGCGCGACCTCGTCGCGGTCGCCGCGCGCGAGCGCGTGCCCGCCGTCGTCACGCTGCACGACCTGTGGACGACGTGCCTGATCGCCTTCCGCGTGCGCCCGGGCGCGGCCGAGTTCTGCGAGGCGCCGCTGGCCGCCTCGCCCTGCCTCGCCTGCGCCGGCTCGCTCGCGCCGCGCACGCCGTGGGTGCCGGCCGAGGAGCAGCGCCTGGCGCTCGCCCGGCACAGGGCGGACGTCGTGCGCGAGCTCCTGCTGGCGCGCGCCGTCGTCGTGCCGAGCCGGGCGCACGCGCACACCGTGGCGCGCTTCCTCGGGCTCGACGAGGAGCGGCTCGCGCTGCGCGTCGTGCCGCACGGTCGCGCGCTCGCGCTGGCGCGCGCCCCCGCGCCGCCGCCGCCCGGGCCCGGGCGCCCGCTCGTGCTCGCGGCGTGGGGGCACGTGCACCCGCTCAAGGGCACCGACCTCCTGCTCGACGCGCTGCGCCGCGCGGGGCCCGGGATCGCGCTCGAGATCGCCGGCGGCGAGCCCGACGCGGCCTTCGCCGCGCGCGTGAAGGACGCGGCGCGCGACCTCGCCGTGCGCTTCCACGGGCCGTTCGACGCCGACGCGCTCGACCGCCACCCGCTCGCGCGCGCGCACGCGATGGTCAGCGCCACGCGCGCCGAGGAGTCGTGGGGGCTCGTCGTCGACGAGGCGGCTGCGCTCGGCCTGCCGATGGTGCTGCCGCGCTCGGGCGCCTTTCCCGAGCGGCTGCGCGAGGGCGAGGGCGCGCTCTTCGTCGCGCCGCGCGACCCCGCGGCGCTGGCGGCCGCGCTCGTGCGCCTGCGCGACGAGCCGGGGCTCGTGGCATCCCTGCGCGAGCGTCTGCCCGCGGCGGCCGCGCTCGCGCCCGCGCCGCGCGCGCACGCCGAGCGCCTGCTCGCGCTCTACGAGGAGGCGCGCCGCGCCGGCCCGCCGGATGCGCCCGACGAGCCGTGGTGGGAAGCGACGCTGCGGCTGCGCGCGGAGGAGGCCTGGGACGCGAGCCTGGCGCGCGCCAGCGCCGAGGAGCTGGGCTTCGCGTGAAGATCCTGGTCTGCCTGCACGACTACCTGCCGCTGCACACCGGCGGCTCGGAGATCCACGCGCACCAGAGCGCGCGCGAGCTCGCGCGCCGCGGGCACCAGGTCACCGCGCTCTTCACCGAGCGCGACCTCGGCGCGCCCGAGGGCGCCGTGCGCGAGGGCGTGCTGGACGGCGTGCGCACGCTCGAGCTCGTGCACCAGCGCGAGTACGCCGACGTGCGCGAGAGCTACCTGCAGGAGGCCGCGCGCGCGTCGTTCGAGCGCCTCGTGCGCGCGCTCGCGCCCGACGTCGTGCACTTCCACCACTTCGCGCTGTGGGGCTCGGGCGTGCTGCCCGCGGCGCGCGCGGCGGGCGCGCGCGTGGTCGTCACGCTGCACGACTACCACGCGCTGTGCGACGCGGCGACGCTCCTGCGCTCCGACGGCGCGCTGTGCGAGGGCGTGGGCTGCAGCGACTGCCTGCGCCGCCACCCGACGCTCCCCGCGCGCTGGCCCGCGGACTGGCGCGGGCTCGCGCGCGAGGAGGCGCTGGCGCGCGCCGCCGACGAGCGCCGCGCGCGCCACCAGGCCGACCTGGCCGCGGCGGACGTCGTCGTCAGCCCCTCGCGCTTCGCCGCCGAGCTCTTCGCGCGCCACGGCCTGGTCGATCCCGCGCGCGTGCACGTGCTCAAGGCCGGCTACCCCGGGCCGCTCGCGCCGCCGCGCACGCGCGCACGCGACGCCGGCCCGCTGCGCGTCGGCTACGTCGGGGGGATCTACCCCTCGAAGGGCTTGCACGTCCTGGTGCGCGCCTGCGCCGCGCTTCCGGCCGGCCTCGCGACGCTCGACGTGCACGGGCACCTCGACTGGTTCCCCGACTACGTCGCCGGGCTGCGGCGCGACGCCGCGGGGCACGCGGTGCGCTTCTGCGGGCCGTTCGAGCCCGGCCGCATCGACCAGGTGCTGGCCACGCTCGACGTGCTCGTCGTGCCCTCGATCTGGTACGAGAACATGCCGATCACGATCCAGGAGGCCTATCGCAACGGGCTGCCGGTGGTCGCGAGCGACCTGGGCGGGATGCGCGAGGCGGTGCGCCACGAGGCGAGCGGCCTGTGCTTCCCGCGCGGCGACGCGGAGGCGCTGGCGCGCGCGCTCGAGCGCCTGGCGCGCGAGCCGGGGCTCTACGACCGCCTGGCCGCGGGCCGCCCCGCGGTGCCGACGCTGGAGGCGATCGTGGACCGGCTGGAAGCGCTCTACCGGGCCTGAGGGGCCTCTCCACGGCCTTTCCCGCCCTTCCCGGCGGGACGCGGGGCCCGCCCGGGGATAGGCTCTAGGCCGCATGTCCGACTGGAAGGTCAAGCGCCAGGAGAGCGCCTGCGCGGGGTGCGCGCACGCGTTCGAGGAGGGCGAGGCGTACTTCTCGATCCTCACCATCGACGGCGAGGCGCTCGGCCGCGAGGACCGCTGCGCGCCGTGCTTCCCCGCGCCGCCCGAGGGCCCGGCCGAGGAGCGCGCGCGCGAGCGCATCTGGTGGCGCACGCGCCGGCGGCCGCGCTCGCGGCGCGGGCTGGCGGTGGACTTCGAGGCCATCGAGGCCTTGTTCCTCGCGCTCGACGGGCACGAGGCCGACCGCCTGCGCGAGCTGCGCTACCTCTTGTCGCTGCTCCTGATGCGCAAGCGGCGCCTCAAGCTCGTGCGCGTGCTGCGCAGCGGCGAGGGCGAGGCGATGGTCGTGCGCCGGCCGCGCCGCCAGGAGGAGCAGCGCGTGGACGTGTTCGACCTGACGCCCGAGCGCATGGACGCGCTGCGCCGCGAGCTCGAGCGCATCGTCGAGGGGGCGGGGGCGGAAGACGTGCTGGCCGGGCCGCCGGCGGCCCTCGAGCCCGAGCAGGCCGACCTGGACGAGGTCGAGGGCGACGCCGACGACGCGGCGGACGCGCTCGGCTCCGAGCCCGCGGATCCCGAGCTCTCGACCCGCGCCTGAGGGCGTTGCGGATGCCGTGACGCGTCGCCGCGGGCGCGCCGAGGCGCCCGGGGCTTGCGGCGCAAGTCGCTGGCGGAGCGCGGCTTGTGCACCTCGGTCGCCGCGGTGGACGGCGAGCCTCGCGAGAGGGGTCTCCGCCGCGGGGCGCCTCCCCGCCGCTCCCCCGAGCGCTCCCCGGAGGACCGCCCGGCGGACGGGACCCGGCCAGGGGTCGCCGGGTGGCGCGAAGGGGCGCGCAGGACGAGAGGTCGCGAGCGCCGCGGGAGCGGCGTCGAGACCTCGCGCCCGGCGCGCCGAGCCGTGCCCGCGACGCGCCGAATCGGCCGCTGCGCACGCCCGCCGCGACGCTGCTCGCGCCCCCCTGGTTTTTGGCGAAATCCCTGCCACGGCCATCGAGGTGGTGCATAGGATCGTGCCGTGGCACGAAGTGGGGGAAAGTGGCACGAGGGCCGCTGAAGGGGTCGAACCGTGTTCTTCGGGGAGTCGTCACACTCGCTGGACTCGAAGCATCGCGTCTTCGTGCCCAAGCGGTTCCAGGACGCCCTCGGCCGCGACGCCGAGGGCAACCTGACGGCGGTCCTCGCGCGCGGCTTCGAGCGCTGCCTGTTCCTCTACTCGCTGGCCGGCTTCCAGGAGATCCTGCGCCGCCTGCGCACCCAGCCCTTCGGCGCGGAGGAGACGCGCCGCATGCAGCGCCTGTTCTTCGCGAACACGCACCAGGCGACGCTCGACGGCTCGGGCCGGCTCGTCCTGCCCGAGAAGCTGCGCAGCTTCGCCGGCATCGAGCGCGAGGTCGTGATGGTCGGCGTCGCCGACCGCGCGGAGATCTGGGACAAGGCGGGCTGGGAGCGCTACGAGCGCGCCAACGACGCGGACTACGACCGGCTCGGCGAGCTCCTGTGGGGCGGGGACGGCGCGGCCCCGGAGGGTGGCCGGCCGTGATCGCCCGCAGCGAGCGAGCCGACGGCGAGGTGCCCGTGGAGCGCCGCGCGTGGGAGTCCGAGGGGCTGGAGCGCGGCTCGGCGCGCGCCCACGTGCCGGTGCTCCTGGGCGAGGTGCTGGAGGCCTTCGCCGCGCTCGCCGCGCGCCGCGGCGGCTGGATCGTGGACGGCACGCTCGGCGCCGGCGGTCACGCGCGCGCGCTGCTCGAGGCCTTCCCCGCGCTGCGCGTGCTCGGCATCGACCAGGACCCCGACGCCCTGGCGGAGGCCGAGCGCACGCTCTCCGACCTGCGCGCGCGCGCCGTGCTGCGCCGCGGGCGCATGTCGCAGATGGCCGAGCTGTGCGCGCAGGAGCGCGTCGGCGAGGTGGTGGGCGTGCTCTTCGACCTGGGCGCGAGCTCGATGCAGTTCGACCGCCCCGAGCGCGGCTTCAGCCTGCACGCCGACGGGCCGCTCGACATGCGCATGGACCCCGAGCGGCGGCGCACGGCGGCCGACATCGTCAACCGCTGGGACGAGGAGGACCTGGCGGACCTGTTCTTCCACGAGGGCGGCGAGCGGCGCTCGCGCCGCATCGCGAGCGCGATCGTCGAGGCGCGCGGCCGCGCGCCCTTCCTGCGCACCGGCGCGCTGGCGGAGCTCGTCGCGCGCGCCGCGGGCGGGCACGGCGGACGCATCCACCCGGCGACGAAGGTCTTCCAGTCGCTGCGGCGCGCGGTGAACGAGGAGGGCGACGAGCTCCTGCGCGGCCTGGCCTGCGCGGAGGCGCTGCTCGCCAACGGCGGGCGGCTGGTCGTCCTGACCTTCCACTCGGGCGAGGACGGCATGGTCAAGCGCTTCCTGGCGCACGGCGCGCGCGCCGGCCGCTGGAGCGTGGCCGGGCGCGGCCCGCGCGGGCCGGGCGCCGACGAGCGGCGCTCGAACCGGCGCGCGCGCTCGGCGCGCCTGCGCTGCGGCCTGCGGCTGCGCGCGGGCGCCGGCGGGCGCGGCGCGCGCCTGCACGACGCGCGCGGAGGCGTGCGATGACGCGCGCGCTGCTCTCGCTCGGCGTGTGCCTGACGGCGCTCGGCCTGGGCGTGTTCACCGCCTGCCGCGTGGCGCGGAACCGCGCGCGCGCGGCGGAGCTCGACGCGCTCGAGCGCTGGCACGAGACCTTCGCGCGCCAGAACGAGCTGCTGGCGCACGAGGTGCGCGAGGGCGAGTGGGCGCTGCGCGCGGGCGCGGCCGGCGCGCCGCCGCGCGCGCGTCCCCCGGCGGAGGTCGAAGAGTGAGCGGCACCTTCGACTCCGCCTCCGGCCTGCGCCCGATGAGCGCCTTCGTCGTGATCACCGCCGTGCTGGCGACGGTCGCCGTGTGGGTGCCGTGGCTGGCGCAGCGCCGCGGCGCGCGCCAGCCCGAGCGCGTCGTGCGCGAGGCGGGCGCGCCGCCCGACTTCCGCATCCTCGACCGCGAGGGCCGCGTGCTGGCGCAGTCGGTGCCGCGCTTCGACCTCGAGATGTCGCCGCGCAGCATGTGGCAGGCGCACACGCCCGACGCGATGGCGCGCGCGATCGCCGCGGTCGTCGGCGAGCCCGCGGACGAGCTGCTGGCGCGCATGCTCCCCGGCGCCCTGGACGGCTGGATCGAGGCCGCGCTGGAGCTCGACGAGCCGGCGGCGCGGCGTGTGCAGGAGTGGATCGCGCGCCCCGCGCCCGAGCAGGCGGCGCTGCCGGGGCTGCGCGTCGAGCCCGCGCCGGGCGGCTACCGGCTCCTCTGGCGCCCGGCGGAGCTGCTCGCGGGCGCGCTGCGCGAGGCGCGCGGCGCCTCGAGCGCGGCCGCCTGGAGCCGGCGCCTGGCCGACGGGCTGGCCGGAGCGCTGCGGCCGCTCGCGCCGGGCGCGACGCGCGCCGCCGAGGAGGCGAGCGCCGCCCGCGACGAGGTGTGGGCCGCGCTCTTCCCGCGCAACCACGTGCGCGTGCTGACCGGCGTGCGGCGCTCCGCCGCGCTCGCGCTGCGCGACCTCCTGCGGCGCGAGGGCGTGGCGAGCTGGCAGATGAGCCTCGCCTACGGGAGCGAGCGCGTGCACCCGTGCGGCGAGCACGAGCTCGTCGGCGGCTGGGGCTTCCCCGACCAGGTCGCGACCGCGCCGGTGCCGAGGAGCGGCCTGGAGCTGGCGGCGGCGCGGCTGCTCGGGACGCACGAGGACGCGCTCGACGCGCGGCCCGACGTCTACCTGTGGTCGCGCGACCGCAACGTGCGCGGCGCGCGCGCCAGCGGCTTCCTCGCGTTCGAGCCGGGCGCGCCCGCGCCGGACGTGCGCGCGACGCTCGCCATGCCGCTGCAGCACATGGTCGGCCGCACGCTGGCGGCGGTGCTGGACGAGCACCGTCCGGCGCTGGCGATGGCGATCGTCGTCGACGTCGCCTCGGGCGACGTGCTGGCGGTGGACTCCGCGGAGTCCTACGCCGTGGCGCCCTTCGCGCCCGTGTACCACGCCTTCACGCCGGGCTCGACCTTCAAGGTCGTCACGATGGCGATCGCGCTCGAGCAGGGCACGGTCGAGCCCGGGACGCTGTTCGACGTGGGGCCGCGCGACCACTGCGACCTCGCGATCGAGGAGCCGTACAAGAACGGCCGCGGCAGCCGCGTCGTGCACCGCACGATCCGCGAGGCCGAGGGCGCGCTCGAGGGCGTGCGCACCGCCACCGAGTGCCTGGCCTGGTCGATCAACGCGGGGCTGGCGCAGATCGGCCTCACCGTACCGGGCGGCGTGTTCCACGACACGCTCGTCCGCCTGGGCTACGGCAGCCCACCCGGATCGGGCCTGGGGATCGAGAAGCGCGGGTACCTGGCGAAGCTCCCCTGGAGCCGAGCCTACACCCAGGCTTCCGTGTCCTTCGGGCACGAACTCACCACGACACTCTGGCAGCACGCCTCCGCGCTGACGACGGTCGTCGGCGGAGGCGTGCTGCGACCTCTGCGGCTGTTCACGGAGGTCGGCCAGGGGGCGCGCGTGCTGGCGCTCGAGCGCGAGCCGGGCGCGCGCGTCTTCGGCGAGCACACCTGCGCCGAGGTGCGCGCGATGATGCGCCTGGGCGCCACCGAGGGCACCGGCGCGCCCGTGCTCGGGCGCATGCGCGACGCCGAGCGCTGGCGCGCGGCGGCCGAGGCGCTCGAGGCGAGCGGCGTCCTGCTGTACACGAAGACCGGCACGGCCGAGAAGACGCCGACCGAGGTCTGCGTGCACGTCGAGCTGGCCGCCCGCGAGCGCTGGGAGCGCGCGGGCGTGCCCGTGACGCGCGAGCGCTACCGCTCGCTGCGCGGCGAGCCGCGCCCGCACGACATCTGCTACACGAGCTCGATGTGCGTCTCCGGGCGCTCGCCCGAGACCGGCCGCGAGCTCCTCGTGCTGGTCGTCGTGGACGAGCCGCGCGGGCGCGAGAAGTTCGGCTCGCGCGTGGCCGGCCCGGCGGCCTTCGCGATCCTGGCCGAGGCGCTGGGCCTGACGCGCGACGGCCGCGCCGGCGAGCGCACGATCGAGGGCGGCTTCGTCGCCCGCGGCCCGGGCGGGGAGACGCTCTGATGGTGCGCCTGGGCGAGCTGGTGGCCGCGCTGGGCGGCAGCTGGGAGCGCGACGCCTCGGACGCGGGTCCCGACATCCGCGACGTGCACGTGGACAGCCGCCGTGCGGGAGCGGGCGCGCTCTTCGCCGCGCTGCCCGGCACGCGCGACGACGGCGCGCGCTACGCGCCCGACGCGCTGGCGCGCGGCGCCGCGGCGGTGCTCTCCGCGCGCCGTCTCGAGGCCGACTGCGCGAACTGGGTGCACCCCGAGGTGCGGCGCGTGGCCGGCGAGGCCGCGGCGCTCGTGCACGGCCGGCCGGCCGAGGGCGCCCTCGTCGTCGGCGTGACGGGCACGAACGGCAAGACCACGGTGGCCTGCCTGTGCGGCCAGCTCCTCGAGCGCCTCGGCAGGCGCCCGGCCGTGCTGGGCACGGTCGGCCACCGCCTGTGGGGCGAGACGCTGCCCGCGACGCACACGACGCCGGACGCGACGGAGCTGCAGCGTCTGTGCCGGCGCCATCGCGACCTCGGAGGCGACGCGATCGTCCTCGAGGTGAGCTCGCACGCGCTCGACCAGGAGCGCGTGGCCGGGCTGTGGCTCGACGCGGCGGTCTTCACGAACCTCACGCGCGAGCATCTCGACTACCACCGCACCATGCAGGCCTACGCCGCGGCCAAGGCGCGCATCTTCGAGCGCCTGAAGCCGGGCGGCACGGCCGTCGTCGGGATCGACGACGGCTGGGCGCCCGTCATGATCGACGCGGCGCGGGCGCGCGGGGCGCGGGTGGTGACGTTCGGAATCGGGTCACGCGCTGACCTGAGGGCCGACCGACCGAGTGGCGGACGACGGGGGACTCACCTGTTCCTCGAAGGGATGGGGGTCCCGTGGACCGGGTTGACCATTCCCCTCGTCGGCCGCCACAACGTCGAGAACGCCCTCGCGGCTTCGGCCGCGGTTCTCTCGTTGGGGGCGAGCCCTTCCCGCGTTCTGGAAGGGCTCGCCGCCGTTACACCGCCGCCGGGCCGGTTGGAACCGATCGACACCGGCGCGCGGGGCTTCCGGGTCTTCGTCGACTACGCTCACACGCCGGATGCCCTCGAGCGTGTGCTCGAAGCGCTGGGCGAGCTCCTCGCGGAGAGCGCCGGGTCGAAGCAGGGTCGACTCCTGTGCGTCTTCGGTTGCGGCGGGGAACGCGACCGTGACAAGCGCGCGACGATGGGGGCCGCGGTGGCGGCCCGCGCCGACGTCGCGCTGGTCACGAGCGACAACCCACGCGGCGAGGATCCGGAAGCCATTCTCCAGGACGTGCTGGCGGGGATGGGCGCGCCGCGCGGCGAGGTGGTCGTGGAGCCGGACCGGCGCGCGGCGATCCGCGCCGCGCTCGAGCGGGCCCGGCCGGACGACGTGGTGCTGATCGCCGGCAAGGGACACGAGACATGGCAACAACTCTCCGACCGTCGCGTACCGTTCGACGACCGACAGGTGGCGGCCGAGGCGCTGCGGTGACCGACATCGCATGGCGGGACGTCCTGGACGCGACCGGGGCGTCCCCCGTGCGGGGCGCGCCCGAGCGGCGCGTGAGCGGGGTCTGCACCGACACGCGCACGCTGCGCGCGGGCGAGCTGTTCCTCGCGCTGCGCGGGCCGAACTTCGACGGCAACCGCTTCGCGGAGAAGGCGCTGGCGGCCGGGGCCGGCGGCCTGCTCTTGCGCGCCGACGCCGAGCTCGACGGCGGCCGGCTGCCCGGCGACGCGCCGGTCGCGGTGCACCCCGACCCGCGGCGCGCGCTGGCGGACCTGGCCTCGTGGTACCGCTCGACGCTGCGCGCGCCGGTGATCGGCATCACGGGCTCGTGCGGCAAGACGACGACCAAGGACATCGTGCGCGCGCTGCTCGCGCCGCTCGAGGGCGGGCCGGTGGTGGCCTCGCCGAGCTCGTTCAACAACGACATCGGCGTGCCGCTCTCGATCCTGATGGCGCCGGCGGACACGCGCGTCCTGTGCCTGGAGCTGGGCACGAACCACCCGGGCGAGATCGCCGCGCTGTGCCGCATCGCGCGTCCCGGCGGCGGCGTGATCACGAACATCGGGGCGGCGCACCTGGAGGGGCTGGGCTCGCTGGAGGGCGTCGCGCGCGAGAAGGGCGACCTGGCCGCCGCGCTCCCGGCCGAGGGCTTCTGCGTGCTGAACGCCGACTGCCGCTTCACGCCCCTCGTGCGCCAGCGCACGCCGGCGCGCGTGGTCACGTTCTCGGTCGAGGGCGGCGGCGAGAGCGACCTCGACGCCACCGACCTCCTGTTCCACTCGGGCGGCACGACCTTCCGCCTGCGCGGCCACGAGGTGACGACGCCCCTGCTCGGCACGCACAACGTGCAGAACCTGCTGGCGGCGCTGGGCGTCGCCGTCGGGCTCGGGATCGCGCTCGAGGACGTGCTGCCGCAGGTCGCGGCGCTGCACGGCGGGCCGCAGCGCATGGAGCGCATCGAGCTCGAGGGCTGCACGCTCTTCGACGACACCTACAACGCGAACCCCCAGGCGCTGCGCGCCGCGGTGCGCGTGCTCTCCGGGCTGCACGGCTTCCGCCGCCGCGTGCTCGTGCTGGGCGACATGCTCGAGCTGGGCGGCCTGGCCGCCGAGCTGCACCACCAGGTCGGCGTGGACGCCGCCCGCAGCGGCGTGGACCTGCTCGTGCTGGTGGGCGAGCTGGCGCGCGCCGCGGGCGCGGGCGCGCTGGAGGCCGGGCTCGCGCGCGGGAGCGTCGTGCACTTCGACAGCAGCGAGGCGGCCGCGCGCGAGGTGGACGCGCTGGTGCGCGAGGGCGACGCGATCCTGGTCAAGGGCAGCCGCCGCCTGCGGATGGAGCGCGTCGTCGAGGCGCTGCGGCGCGCGCGCGGGGCCTGAGGGACGCGTGCTGCACGCCATCCTGCACGACGGGCTCGGGATGCGCCTGTTCGGCTACATCTCCTTCCGCGTGGCCATGGCCGCGCTGTCGGGCTTCGCGCTGGCGCTCGCGCTCGGGCGGCCGACGATCGCCTGGCTGCGCCGCCACCGCGTCGCGGAGGACGTCTCGAAGACCGACGCGCCCGAGCTGGCGGCCTCGGCGCGCGCGGCCGGCAAGCACGACACGCCGACGATGGGCGGCAGCTTCCTCGTGCTGGCGCTCCTCGTGTCGGTGCTCCTGTGGGCGCGCCTGGACAACCTGCACGTCGTGATCGGCGTGTTCCTGATCGCGTCCTTGGCCGCGGTCGGCTTCGTCGACGACTACAAGAAGCTCACGATCCCCGGCTGCAAGGGGCTCTCGCGGCGCGCCAAGTCGCTCGGCCTGACGCTCTCCGCGCTGGCCGCGCTCGCGGTCCTCGCCTGGTACGCGAAGATCGGCGGGCGGCACACGGTGCTCGCGCTCTACCCGCCCTTCTTCAAGAACGTCGCGATCCCGCTGGGCGAGTGGGGGATCGGCGGCCTGTGCGCCTTCCTGGCCTTCGAGTGGCTCGTGATCGTCGGCTCGGCCAACGCGGCGAACGTCACCGACGGCATGGACGGGCTGGCGGCCGGCTGCACGATCATCTCCGGCCTGGCGCTCTCGATCTTCTGCTACGTCACCGGGCGCCCGGACTGGACCGGCTACCTGAACCTGCCGCACGTCGCGCACGCCTCGGAGATGGCGGTCGTCGGCGCCGCCCTGTGCGGCTCGTGCATGGGCTTCCTCTGGTACAACGCCTACCCGGCGCAGGTCTTCATGGGCGACTCGGGCTCGCTGCCGCTGGGCGGCGCGCTGGCGTGGATGGCGCTGGTCTCCAAGCAGGAGCTCGTGCTGCCCCTGATCGCCTGCGTGTTCGTGCTCGACCTGGGCTCGAGCTGGCTGCAGACCTTCTGGTTCCGGCGCAGCGGCGGCAAGCGCGTCTTCACGCTGGCGCCCGTGCACCACGCGCTCGAGCGCCACGGCGGCCTGTTCGTGCGCCGCGCGCGCGGCTGGCACGAGGTGCAGGTCGTCACCCGCTTCTGGATCCTGGCCGCCTGCGGCGCGATGGCCAGCCTGGCCCTCCTGAAGGTGCGCTGATGGCCCGCACGCGCGCCGCCGCCGTCCCCGGCCAGCTCACGATCGGGGGCTTCCTCGACTCGCTCGCGCGCCGCGCCGAGGTGCAGGACCCGATGCGCCCGGCCACGCGCCTGTTCCTGGTCGTGCTGGCGCTCTCGGGCCTGGGGCTCCTGGTGCAGGCGAGCCACGCCGCGACGACGCTCTCGCCGCGCGCCTTCGCGCACGAGCTGCGCCAGCAGGTCGCCTTCCGCGCCGCGGGGCTGGCGCTGCTGCTCTTCGCCTACCGCGTCGGGCCGCACGGCCTGCGGCGCGTCGTGCCGCACCTGGTCGTGGCGAGCTTCGTCTTGCTCGTGCTGGTCTTCGTCGAGCCCTTCGCGGCCATGCGCAACGGCGCGCACCGCTGGGTCGAGCTCTTCGGCTTCGGCTTCCAGCCGTCCGAGCTGGCGCGCATCGCGCTCGTCCTGTGGGTGGCCGACCGCTGCGTGTGCCTGGGGCACCTGGTCTACGACCTGCGCCGCGGCGTGCTGCCGATGCTGGCGCTGGCGCTGGCGATGTTCCTCCTGGTCCTGATCGAGACCGATCTGGGCGGCTCGATGCTGCTCCTGATCTGCGCGCTCTCGACGATGTGGGTCGGCGGCGCGCGCCTCCTGCCGGTGGGCGCGGCGCTGGTCACCGTCGGCGGCGGCGCGATCGTCGCGGCCGGCACCTTCGTGCCCTACATGCGCGAGCGCCTGGGCATGTGGCTGGGCCAGGTGCAGAACGAGCAGGTCGCGCGCACGCTCGACGCGCTCTCCAGCGGCGGCTGGGCGGGCGCGGGGCTGGCGCGCGGCGGCTTCCGCAACGCGGGCGTGCCGCACCTCGAGTCCGACTACGTCTTCGCGCTGGTGGGCGAGGAGCTGGGGCAGATCGGCACGTGGCTCGTGCTGGCGCTCTTCGCCGCCTACCTGTGGTTCGCCCTGCGCCTGGTGCTCTCGCTGCGCGAGCGCTACGCGGCGCTGGTGTCGTTCGGCTTGCTGGTCTCCGTCGGCCTGCAGGCCATGGTCCACGTCCAGGTCGTCTCCGGCCTGGCGCCTCCCAAGGGCATGACCCTGCCGTTCCTCTCCGACGGCGGGACGTCCCTGATCGTCTCTTCGCTGGCCGTCGGCCTCGCGCTGGGCGCCGCGCGCCGCAACAAGAAGGAGCTCCTGACATGCAGTCCATCGAACGCTACGGCGTGATCGCCCTCCTCTTCCTCGTCGTGACGGTCGTGGCCGTCGTGATGTGGGACACCGAGGAGCCCGAGAGCCAGAGCGCCGCCCTCTCCGCCGAGGCCGCGCGCACGCCCGCCGCCCTGCCCGCGAGCGACGACGTGCGGCCGCGCGCCGTCACCGACGAAGAGCTCCAGGCGCGCACGGAGGCGAGCGCGCCCGCGCTGGCCGCGCGCCTCGCGCTCGGCGCGGAGGAGCGGCCGGCGTGGGCCGACGCGGACGCCGCGGCGGCGGAGGACGAGCTCGACATCCCCGCCCTCGCGCCCGAGGAGGAGCGCGAGGAGCCGCTGCCCGTGCGCACGATCGCCGCGCGCCCGGCGCAGCCGTCGCCGAAGCCCGCCGCCGCGCGCCCGAAGGGCGAGCGCCTGCACGTCGTCGGCGCCGGCGAGACGCTGGGCGCGATCGCGCAGCAGAAGCTCGGCAGCGCGCGGCGCTGGCCCGAGATCGTCAAGCTCAACCCCGGCCTCGAGCCCGCCAGCCTGCGCGTCGGCGCGCGCCTCGTGCTGCCCGCCGACGCCGCTCCCGCGGCCGAGGGCGCGCGCCAGGCCGAGGCGCCGGCGAGCGCCGCCGCGGCGACGGGCGCCGCGCCCGCCGGCCGCACCTACCGCGTGCAGCCGGGCGACAGCCTGTGGCGCATCGCCGAGCGCGAGCTCGGCGACGGCGAGCGCTGGCGCGAGATCGCGGCGCAGAACCCGCGCATGAACCCCGACCGCGTGCCGGTCGGTGCGGTCCTGGCGCTGCCCGCCGGCGCGGCGCCGGCGCGCGCCAAGGCCGACGACGGCCCGACGGTCGCCAAGGCCGCGCCGGCGAAGGCCGCCGCCTCCAAGGGGCGCGTCCGATGAGCCCGCGGCAGCGGCTGGCGCTGCTCGCGGGCTGCGCGCTGGTGGGCGCGCTCGAGGCGCCGCGCGCCTGGAGCGTGCTCTCCTCCGACCTGCGCCGCGCCGCGCGCGCCCCGGGCGAGGTCCTGGCGCAGGACGCGCCGCCCGCGACGCCCGAGGCGCGCCGCGCGGGAGCGCGCCTGGCGAGCGCGCTCGTCGCGGGCGCGTCGCTCGTCGGGACCTCGCTCGCCGGTGCGCCGCTCGCCGGTGCGCCGCTCGCCGGTGCGCCGCTCGTCGCGACGCCCGCGCGGGACGCGCTCGCGCGCACCGCCGGCGCCGCGCAGGGGCCGCGGCCAGGGGCGCGC
>CADEGS010000061.1 GCA_902826945.1 uncultured bacterium
CGGATCAGGTCGCGCACCTCGTACATGCGCAGCACCTGGCCGCCGGTCGTCTCCTCGGCGGTGACGAACTTGACCACGCCGTCCTCGACCTTCCAGCGCAGGTTCTCGCGCACCTCGGTGATGATGTCGAGCAGCTGGCGCACGCTGCGGTCGGGCAGGTCGAGGTAGACCGAGGTCTCGTCCTCCGAGAGCTCGTCGCGCACCTTGGCCGAGATCAGGAAGTTGATCCCCGTCACGCTCTGCAGGTAGCTGCGGATCTCCTCCAGCGGCGCGCCCTCGCCGTCCTCGCCGAAGCGCACGGGGACGCGGATCTCCTCCAGCCGGGCCAGCACGGCCTGCTTGTCGCCCGACTCGCGCACGTCCTCGGTGAAGGCCGTCGGGCGGCGCTGCGAGACCTCGCGCCAGCGCTCCAGGTCGAACTCGATCACGTCGCTCTGCGCGACGCCCATCATCTCGACCTCCTGGAAGGTGTCGAGCCAGGCCTGGCGGTAGCGCTGGCGCGACTCGGCGCGGCGCTTCTGGTGGCGCGCCTCCTGGGCGATGTCGCGCAGCTCGGTCGCCTGCTCGTTGCCCGGGTCGAGCAGCAGGATCTGCTCGGCGAGCGTCTCCGCCTCGCCGTACTGCTCGCGCTGGAAGCTCGCGTTGGCCTGCGCGTAGAGCGTGCGCAGCCGGTCGGCGCGGTACTTCGACTCCTGCTGCTCGCGCTGGCGCCGGACCTCCTCGGCCTCCTGGCGCAGGCGCTGCAGCTCGGCGTCCTCGTCCTCCTGAGCCTGCGCGCGCACGCTCGCCACGCGGCTCTCGATCGCCTCGGGCGCCAGGTCGCCGGTGGCGATCTCGGGGTACAGCCCGACCACGTTCTGCGCGCGGCGATAGGCCGAGAGGGCGTTCGCGTAGGAGGCCTCGCCGGCCTTCGCGTCGCCCTCGGCCAAGAGCCTCTGCGCGCTCTCGCGCGCCTCCGCCCGGCGCTCCTCGTCCGAGGGCCGCGACGCGTCGGCGGCCGGAGCGCCGGCGGCGGCGACCGCCGGCGAGGGCTCCGCGCGCGCATCGCTCGGGCGGGTCTCCTCCGTCGAGCGGCACGCGGCGGAGGCGAGGAGGGTCGCGAGGAGCAGAGAGCGGGTTCGCATGGGACGTGTGGCCTTCCGGGAGGCGCAGCCGCGGCGTCGCGGCGCGTCGACCTCCGCTCGCGTGGCAGGACGAGCGGGAGGCCGCAGGGCTCTTCCTTGGGGGTTCGGTCGCAGGGGGTGTGGGGTGGGGCGCGCGCCCGCGCCCCGCGCGGAGCGCGCCCGGCGCGCACGGCCCGGCGCCGGTGCGGGAGCGACGCGGCTCCAGCGGCGAGCGCGGGCGCGCGGCGCGGAGCGCGCGCGGCAGCGGAGGACGGGGCCCGGACCGGCGGCGCCGGCACGGGGTGGCTCCCCTCGTGCGGATCGAAAAGAACGGAGCGAAACCCACCCGCGACCACGGGACGCGCCCATGGCACCGGCCGGGCTCCTGCCGCCGCTCGGCGCGACCGCGCGGGCCACGCAGGGACGGCCGAAGTCGATCGAGATCGCGCCCGCAAGTGCCGCACGAGGGCGCCCGCGAGCGAGGCGGGAGGATAGCCCCGCCCAGGAAAGGGGTCAACTTCGCCACCCGCGGGGGAGTAGCCCCGGCGCGCGCGAGGGTTACGGCCCGTCGGGGCCGACCTCGCCCGCCCCGGCCGGCGCGCGACGCTCCTGCGGCGCGGGCAGGCCGAGCTCGCGCATCGCGAGCTGGATGTCCTGCCAGCAATCCTTCTTCATGTGCGGGCTGCGCAGCAGGAAGGCCGGGTGGTAGGTGGCGACCACCTTCCGCGACCCCCGCCGGTGGACCCGGCCGCGCAGGCGGCCCATCGACTCGTTGCCGCCCAGCAGGTGGCGCGCGGCGTGCAGGCCGAGCGCCACGATCACCAGGGGGTCCACGAGCTCGATCTGGCGGTCGAGGAAGGGCGTGCAGCGCTCCTTCTCGAGCGTCTCGGGGTCGCGGTTCCCCGGCGGCCGGCACTTGAGCACGTTCGCGATGTACACGTCCTCGCGCGCGAGCCCCATGCCCTTGGTCACGATGTCGGAGAGCAGCGCGCCGGCGCGGCCGACGAAGGGCACGCCCTGGCGGTCCTCGCTCTCGCCCGGCGCCTCGCCGACGAAGAGCACCCGCGCGCGCCCGCTGCCGTCGGCGAACACCGTCTGCGTGCGGGTCTCGCACAGCGGGCAGGCGCGGCAGCCGGCGACCGCCGCGCGCAGCGCCGCGAGGTCGGCGCAGCCCTCGGCCAGCGCGCGGTTCGCGCGCACGAGGGCGGCGCCGGCGGGGTCGAAGGCGCGCGCGGGCTCCCGCGGCGCGCGGGCCGCGGGCGCGAGGGCCGCGAGCGGGTCGTGCCGCGCGGCGGGAGCGGGGCTCGGCCGCGGGCGCGACGGGCCGGCGGCTCCAGGAGCGGCGGCCGGCGCGGCCTGCGGCGCGGCAGGAGCGGGCTCCGTGGCGGGAGCGGGAGCCGGGACGCGCGTCGCGCCGCGCCACCCCGCGCGCCCGGCGTGCGCGAGCAGCGCCGCCACCAGGAGCGCGCGCTCCGCGCCGGGGTCCAGCGTGCCGTCCGCGCTCGCCACGCGGCCATGGTAGGGCGCGCGGCGGAGCGGGGAAGGGCCCTTGCGGCGCGGCCCTCCCGGCGTGGAAATGGCTCGATGCCCCGCTCCTCCCGCGCGCTCGCGAGCGCCCTCCTGTCGGTCGCGCTCGCCGCCTGCGGCGACGCGCCGGGACGCGCCGCCCTCGCCGCCGCCCTCGCGACGGAGGCGCCGGCGCCCGCGCGCGACGCGCGCCTGGCGCCGGTCGTGGCGGCGCTCGAGGCCGGCCGCCTCGACGAGGCGCTGGCGGCGCTCGGCCCGCTGCGCGCGGCCGGCGCGGCCCCCGCGGCGCTGGCCGAGGTCGAGGCGCGCGCCCTGCTCGCGCGCGGCGACGCGGTGGGGGCGCTGCGCGCGCTCGAGGCCGCGCGCGCCGCGAGCCCCGGCGACGCCCGCCCGCTCGCCAGCGAGGCGGAGGTCTACGCCGCGCTCGGCCGGCGCAACGCCGCCGAGGACTCGCTGCGGCGCGGCCTGGCGCTGGGCGGCGCGCGCGCGGAGCTCGAGCGCGCGCGCGGCGTGCTCGGGCTCGTGACGCCCGGCGGCGCCGCGCAGGCGCTGGACGCGCTGGAGCGCGCGCGCGCGCTCGACCCGGCGCTGCCGTTCGTGGACGGCCCGCTGGCGCAGGCGCACCTGCTCGCCGGCCGCGCCGCGCTGCAGGGCGCGCCGGACGAGGCGCTCGCGCACGCGCGCGCCGGCCTGGCGCTCGCGCCCGGGCAGCGCGAGCTGGTCGCGCTCTCGTCCGAGGCGCTCGAGGGCATGGGCGACTTCGAGGGGGCGCTGCGCGCGCTGGAGCCGCTCGCGCGCGAGGGGCGCGACGAGCGCCGCGCGCTCCTGCACAAGAAGGCCGCGACGGCGGCGCTGCTCGCCTCCGACCGCGCGCGCGCCGCGGAGCACTTCCGCCGCGCGCGCGCGCTCGGGCTCGACGACGAGGGGCTCGGCTTCGGCGTGACCGTGCTCGCGCAGGCGGCCGAGGCCGCGGTCGACCGCGGCTACGCCGCGCTCGAGGAGGAGCGCCTGCCCGAGGCCGAGGCGGCCTTCGAGGAGGCGCTCGCGAGCGATCCGACCTCGCCCGAGGCGCGCCGCTTCCTCGGCGCGGCGCGCTTCCGCGCCGGCCGCTACGCGGAGGCCGCGGGCGTCTGGCAGGCGCTCGTGGACGACGCCGCGCGCGAGCGGCTGGAGCTGCCCGAGCCGGTGCACCTCGACGTCGCGCGCGCCTGGAAGCTCGCCGGCGCCCCCGAGCGCGCGCGCGCCGCGCTCCAGGCCTACCTCGCCGGCGCGCCCGACGGCCCGTGGGCCGCGGACACGCGCGCGATGCTGGAGCGGCTGTAGGCCGCCGCTCGACGCGCGAGCGCCGTGGCCTCGTCCGGGTGCGCTCCGACGCCGCGCGGCGCTGGGCTCGCCCCGCGGCGCCGCGCGCCCCGCGAACGCCTCAGCGGCCGTTCAGGTACAGCACGAAGAACGACTGCCTGCCCGGCGCGCCGACCAGGAGCTCGTCCGCGCCGTCGCCGTCGCGGTCGCCCAGCGAGGCCAGCCGGTAGCCGAAGGCGTCGGTGTCCTGGAGCGGCGCCGCCCAGCCGCCGGCGGTCTGGCTGATCTTCTGCTGCCCGTGCACGGTGCCGTCGGCGTTCAGGAACAGGATCCACACCGCGCCGACGCTGTGGGACTGGTTGCCCGGCGGGCCCTCGGTGTCGCCGAAGGCGCCGACCGCGAGCTCGCCGATCCCGTCGCCGTCGAGGTCGCCGAGCGCGGCCAGGCTCACGCCGAAGCCGTCGTTGTCGTCGACCGCTCCGGTGAAGCCGCCGAGCGGGGGATCGCCCGGGAAGGCGGAGGGCCGCACGTGCTGCTGCCCGTGCAGCGGGCCGTTGAAGTCGGGGAACAGGATCACGAGCTCGCCGGTGTCGGAGTTGAAGCCGCGGTCGCCGACCGCGTACTCGCGGATCCCGTCGCCGTCGAGGTCGGGCAGGGCGCAGGCCGCGTCGCCCCAGCGCAGGTTGGTCGTGCCGACGTAGCCGCCCAGGCCGGGGCCGACCTTGAGCGTGTTCTTGACCGTGCCGTCGGCCTTCAGCCGCAGCGTGAACGTGTAGCTGCTGCTCGGCCCGAAGGCGCGGGCGATCGCGAAGTCGAGCGCGCCGTTGCCGTCCATGTCCCCCAGCGGGGCGAAGGCGGAGCCGAACGAGTCCGAGTCGCCGATCGTCTCCTGGAAGCCGCCCGAGCCCTGGGAGTACACGACCTCGCTCTTGACCGTGCCGTCGGCGTCCAGGAACAGCAGCCAGGCGCGCGGGAAGCCGGGCACGAGCACGTCCATCTGGGGCGCTCCGACGAGCAGCTCGGTGATCCCGTCGCCGTCCTGGTCGCCGAGCGCGGCGACCGAGTAGCCGAACAGGTCGTCCTGCGCGAGCACGCCGCCGAAGCCGCCCGCGAGCTCGTTGATCGTCTGCACGCCCTTGACCGTGAGGTCGGCGTTCAGGAACACGACGTGCACCGCGCCCTGGCGCGAGAACGGCACGCCGTTCGGGTGAAGCGGGTCGCCGACGGCGATGTCCCCGATGCCGTCGCCGTCCACGTCACCGAGGCTCGCGACCGCGTCGCCCATGCCCACGACGCCCGGGATGGACGTGATCTCGAGGAACGCCTTGACCGTTCCGGGCGCGGGCACGAGCTCGGGCGCCGGCGCGGCCGGCACGCGGCCGCGCGCGCCGCCCAGCGCTGGGGCCTGGGCGGTGGCCGCGCCGGAGAGGACGATCGACACCAAGAGGCACGCGCGCGGAACTCTCATGACTCCCTCCGGGGGCTGCCAGGAAATCGGGGGGGACGCGCGCCGGCGATCCGTCGCGAGCGACCTCGTCGCCTCCGTGGCATGTTCATCTTCCTGCGGGGCGCGGACTCCGGCAATGCTCGGCGCGGGCTACTCTTTGTCGGACCGCCGCCAGGAGCGCCGTGGGCCGCGACATGCGGCATGTCAGCGCTCGCCGCCGAGCTCGCGGTACCGCGCGAGCAGCGCGTCGGCGCCGGGCGCGTCGCCGGCCGCGCGGCGCTCGCGCGCGAGCGCCCACCAGGCGTCGCGGAAGGCGCGCGAGCGCTCGGGGTCGAGGGCGGCGTCGAGGGCCTCGACCAGGCGCTCGAGGTCGACGCGGCCTCCGGCGCGATCGCGCTCGCCGAAGCGCGCGGCGTCGTCGTCGGCGCCCAGGCGCAGCATGCCGCGGCGGTAGAGCGCCTCGGCCAGGTCCGGCGCGAGCGCCAGCGCGCGGTCGTAGGCGGGGAGCGGCGAGCGCCCGAGCGCGCGCTCGGCCTCGCCGAGCCGGAACCAGGCGCGCGCCTCGTCGGGGTGGCGGCGCAGGAGCTCGAGCAGCTGCGCGCGCGCGCGCTCCGGCTCGCCCGCCTCGAGCCACAGGAGCGCCAGCCCCAGGCGCGGCAGCGCCTCGTCGGGCGCGCGCAGCACCTGCAGCTCGCGCGCGCGCAGGAGCTCGTTCCAGCGCTGGCTCTCCTCCTCGCGCGCGAAGGCCTCGCGCGCCGCGTCGAGGTCGCGGCGCGCCAGCGCCTCGCCCGCGACGAGGTGCCACGCGCGCGGGGCCTCCGGGTGGCGCGGCGCGCGCGCGAGGAAGCGCCGGCAGGCGTCCAGGACGCCCTCGTGGCGGCCGCGGCGCGCCTGCACGCGCGCGAAGAGCAGCAGCGCCTCGGGCTCGTCCGGGGCGCGCAGGACGAGCGTCCCGTCGCGCTCCTCGGCCAGCGCCGCGAGCGCCTCGTCGAGCCGGTCCAGCGCGAGCAGCGTGCGCACGCTCTCGAGCGCGACCAGGCCGGCCGCGCGCGCCGGCCGCGCGGCGCGCAGGAGCTCGAGCGCGCGCTCCTCCTCGCCGCCGGCGACGAGCGCGCGCGCGACGAGCGCGATCGCCTCGCCCTCGTCGCTCCACGCGCCGCCGGGCCGCACGCGCGCGCCGAAGCGCTCCAGCGCCTCCGCGCCGCGGTCGAGGCCGACCAGCAGGCGCAGCCGGTCGAGCTCGCCCGCGTCCTGCGCGGCGGCCTCGGGCGCGCCGGGCCGCGCGTGAGCTCTCGCGCCGGACGCGAGCGCGAGCACGGCCGTCGCCAGCGCGGCCGCGAGCCGGCGGCGCGCGCGCGGCGCACCGCGCGCGCGCGTCATCGCAGCGGCTCCGCGTCGATCAGGCCGACGCCCTCGCGCACGGTCAGGCGCCGGTCGGCCTCGCCCGCGGGCAGCGTCTCGACGCGGCCGGAGGGCCACAGCAGGGTCAGCGAGCGGTAGCGCTCCGTCGCGCCCAGCCCGAAGGCGACCCACTCGCTCGAGGCGGAGAGGTAGCCGGTGGCGGTCTGCACCTCGCACAGGATCGCGCGCTCGACGCCGT
Source organism: uncultured bacterium (assembly GCA_902826945.1). The sequence goes on from CADEGS010000061.1 coordinate 6,980, forward strand.
CCTGGCCGGGCTCGGGCACGAGCACGAGCCGCGTGCCCTTGCCGTCCGGCGGCGTGCGCGGGTCCTCGGGCAGCGCGCCCGAGCCCGCGCGGCTCCAGCCGCCGGGCTCGCCCTCGAGCGGGCCCAGGCAGCGCACGAGCAGGCGGTGGCTCTGCGGCGCCAGGCCGTTCAGGCCCAGCCCGCACGGCGCGTCGATGCGCACGACGACGATCTCGGGCGCGCCGTCGCCGTCGAGGTCGCCGATCGCGGAGCCGCGCGAGCCGGCCGCGACGTCGAGCAGCGAGGGCGCCGGATCGATCTCGAACGGCCGCACCGCGAGCCCGCCCTCGAGGCGCTCGAGGCGGAAGAGCGAGTCGGGCTGCGCGTAGCTCGTGCCCGTGCCGGGCAGGTCGGCCTGCGGGTAGACGTGGCCGTTGGCCGTGAAGAGCTCGAGCGCGCCGTCGCCGTCGAGGTCGACCAGGTGCACGCCCCAGGAGAGCAGGCGCCGCGTGCGGTGCGCCAGGCCGGAGCTGTACGTGACGCAGCGGTAGCCGCGCGGCGCGCCCAGGTAGAGCTGCGTCGGCTCCTCGCTGAAGTTCGTCACCGCCAGGTCGGGCAGCCCGTCGCCGTCCACGTCGGCGGCGGCCGCGCCCATGCCGGCCTGCAGCTCGCCGTCCATGTCCACCGCCACGCCCGCGGTGCGCGCGCGCTCGACGAAGGCGCGCTCGCTCCCGCGCAGCTCGTTCACGAGGAGCAGGTTCGGCGAGCTGTCGCAGGCGACGTAGACGTCGGTGTCGCCGTCCATGTCCGCGTCGAAGGGCGCCACCGCGAGCGAGAAGCCGGGCTCGTGCGCGGGCAGCCACTCCGCGCTGCGGTCGCGGAAGGCGCCCGTGCCCGAGCCGGAGAGGAGCGCGTCGGGCTGCGGCCGCATGCCGCGCGGGCCGCAGTACACGGGGTGTCCTTTCCACGTGCACGGCACCTCGAGCGGCGCGCGGCCGAGCGCGCCGCGCGGCGGCGCGCGCGGGTCGAGGTCGAGGTAGCGCGCGGCGTACAGGTCCAGCGCGCCGTCGCGGTCGGCGTCGAAGAGCGCCAGGCTGGTGAACCAGTCCGGCGCGCCGGCGCCCGCGCCGGCGCGCTCGAGCCGCGCGCCGGGCCGCGCGGCGAGCCACGCGCCGAGGCCGCTCGCCGCCGCGTCGCTCGCCACCAGGCGCCCGCGCCCGTCCTGCAGCAAGACGACCAGGTCGCCGAACGCGCCCGCCACGAGATCGGTGCGCCCGTCGCCGTCGAGGTCGCCGGTCGCGAGCCCCGTCCACCAGCCGTCGAGCCCGGGCCCGCTCGTGCGCTCGAAGCGCGCGTGCCCGTCGTTCGCGTAGACCTCGAGGTCGGCGCCCGGGCCGCCGAGGAGCGCGGGCAGGTCGCGCAGGCCCTGCGCGAAGACGACGTCCTGGTCGCCGTCGCTCGACAGGTCGAGCAGCGCCACGCCGGCGCCGTTCGCCTCGAGGATCGTCTCCTTCTCGGGCGCCCCGCAGCGGTTCACGTAGACCAGGCCGCGCGCGGCCGCCACGTCGGGCAGGCCGCGCACCGGAGCGGGGGAGGGGTGGGCCCCCGTCGGGCCGGACGCCCCGGGCGGCTCGTGCTCCTCGCCGCAGGAGCCCAGCGCGGCGGTCAGGACCAGCGCGACCGCTCGCCGGCGCGCCCCGCGCTCCCGGCGCGCTCGCTCCCTGGCCCCCATGCGGCTGCGCACCATACCACCCGAGCGGCGCGGAGCCTCGCCGCGCGCAGCGCTCCGGCGCGCGCCGCGCCGCGAAGCGCATGGGCTCGTTGACCCCCCGCGCCAGGGGCGGGTACGCTCCTGCGTTTCCCGCGTCCACGAGGCCTCCGGGCCGGACGCGGACGAGCGCCCTCGCCCCTCTCCCGAACCATGGTCGTCCCCCGCAAGAACCTGCTCGAGGCCTTCCGCGACGCCGGCAACCGGCCGGCGCAGGAGACCGAGCCGGCGGCCGGGCCCTTCGCGCGCAGCGAGGCGCCCGCGGCGCCGCGCGCGCGCGCGCCGCGGCGCATGGCGCTGCCGGGCTGGCTGCCGTGGGCGTGCGGGGTCGGGCTCGCGTTCGTGCTCGGCCTCGCGCTCGGGCGGCGCGGCACATCGGTCGCCGCCGCGCCCGAGACGACGCGCGAGGAGCGCCCCGCGGCCGCGCCGGCCGAGCGCCCCGCGCCCGCCGCGGGCGAGGCGCCGCCGCTCGCGGGCGCAGCGCCCGCCGCCGCGCCCGGCGGCGTCGCGCCGCTCTACGACCAGGCCAACCGCTACACGATCGTCGTCATCACCTACGGCGCGTCGAAGCAGGACTTCGCCTGGGCGACGCACGACCTGCTGCTCGACAAGGGCTACCCCGTGTGGCCGGTCGCGCAGCGCGGCAGCAACTACCTCGTGCTCGTCGGCGCCGCTCCGGACGCGAAAGCGCTGGAGCCGACCCTGGCCGACCTGCGGCGCCTGGCGAGCTGGGACGGCACCCCGGCGGCCTTCGCCGACGCCTACGTCGACCGCATCGACCGCATCGTCGAGCGCTAGAGTCCTGACCACCCCTTCCATCGGAACCGAAGACCAATGAGCATCCATTCGAGCCTGCGCGGCGTCGACACCCTCCGCGGCGAGCGCAGCGTCCTGACGCGCGTCGAGCGCGTGGCGAAGCTCGCCAAGGACAAGCGCCTGCAGGTCGAGAGCGCCTCGGCCTGGGGCCTGCCCAAGGTGCGCACCAAGTTCAAGGCGACCAGCGGCAAGAAGGCCAAGGCCGCCGACGGGGCCGCCGCCGCGCCGGCCGCGGCCGCCGCGCCCGCAGCCGGCAAGGCGCCGGCCAAGGCTCCCGCCAAGAAGGACGCCAAGAAGTAGGCCGGCCGCGCCCGCGCGGCGCCGGCTCGGCCTGCGGGCCGCGCGGCGGGCGGACCCCCATGGAAGCGCTGCGCAGTCGGCCGCTCGCGAGCGGGCTCACCGCGCCCGTGATCGAGGTCTTCGCCTCGATCCAGGGCGAGGGCCGCTACGTGGGCGAGCCCCAGGTGTTCGTGCGCCTGGCCGGCTGCCCGCTGCGCTGCCGCTGGTGCGACACGCCGGGCTCGTGGGCGCTGCGCGCCGGCGCGCGCCCGCGCGTCGTCACGCCCGCGGGGACGCGGCGCGAGGAGGGGCGCGCGAGCCCGCTCGCGCTGGCGGCCTGGGTGGCGGCGGCCGATCCGTCGGGGCGCCGCGCGGTCAGCCTGACCGGCGGCGAGCCGCTCGTGTGGCCGGAGTTCGTGCTGGCCTGGCGCGCGCTGCTCTCGCCGCGCCGCCTGCACCTCGAGACCGCCGGCGCGCACCCGCGCGCGCTCGCGCTCGTGCGCGACGCCGTGGACCACGTCAGCCTCGACCTGAAGCTGCCCGAGGACATGGACGCGCCGGTCGTGCTCGAGGGCGCGCCGGAGGACGCGGAGCCCGCGCCGACGGACGCGCGCGCGTGGCGCGCCGCGCGCCGCGCGTGCCTCGAGCTCGTGCGCGGCCGCGACGCGTGCGCCAAGCTCGTCGTCGCCGGCGGGCACGCGCCGGAGCGCTTCCTGCCGCTGCTCGACGACCTGGCCGAGGTCGCGCCGGACGTGCCGCTCGTGCTGCAGCCCGTCACGCCGGCGAACGGCGTGCGCGCGCCGGCGCCGGCGCTGCTCGAGCGCCTGGTCGACGAGGCCCTGGCGCGCGGCCTCGCGCCGCGCGTCGTGCCGCAGGTCCACCGCCTGCTGGGCGTGCCGTGAGCCTGCCGCGCGTGGTCATCGTCGGCCGGCCGAACGTCGGCAAGTCGACGCTCCTGAACCGGCTGTGCCACAGCCGCGTCGCGATCGTCGAGCCGACCGAGGGCGTGACGCGCGACCGCGTCAGCGTCTTCGCGCGCCTGGCGACGCCGCTCGGCGAGCGCGTGGTCGAGGCGATCGACACCGGCGGCGTCGGCATCGTCGACCGCGACGACCTGGGGCCGCACGTCGAGCGCCAGGTCGCCGTGGCGCTCGCCTCGGCGCAGGTCGTGCTGCTCGTGGTGGACGCGCGCTCGGGGCCGACGCCGCTCGACGAGCGCGCGGCGGCGCTCGTGCGCGGGCTGGCGGCGCCCGTCCTGCTCGTGTGCAACAAGGTCGAGGCCGAGCGCGAGACCTGGGCGGTCGAGGAGTTCCGGCGCCTGGGCGTGGGCGCGGGCGAGCCGCTCGCGATCAGCGCGCAGAACGGCACCGGCATCGAGCTCCTGTGCGAGCGCATCGGCGAGCTCCTGCCGCCGCCCGCGCCCGACGAGCAGGCGCCCGTGCCCGCGCTCAAGATCGCCATCGTCGGGCGCCGCAACGCGGGCAAGTCCACGCTGCTGAACGCGCTGGCCGAGGAGGAGCGCGTGATCGTCTCCGAGGTGCCCGGCACGACGCGCGACGCGCTCGACGTCGTGATCCACCGCGGCGGCGAGACCTTCGTCGTGATCGACACGGCCGGCGTGCGCCGCAAGAAGAGCCACGCCGACGCGATCGAGTTCTACTCCGACGCGCGCAGCCACAAGGCCATGCGCCGCGCGGACGTCGTGTTCCTGCTCTTCGACGCCACCGAGCCGCTGTCGGCGATCGAGAAGCGCCTGGCGCGCTACGCCGTCGACCACTACAGGATCGTCGTCCTGTGCGCGAACAAGTGGGACCTGGTCGACGGGCCCGCGCCCGAGGACTTCCAGGCCTACCTGGCGCAGGAGCTGCCGGGGCTCTCGTGGGCGCCGGTCAGCTTCCTGTCGGCGAAGACCGGCTTCAACGTGGCCGAGACCTTCGACCTGGCGCTGGAGCTGCAGCGCCAGGCCACGCGGCGCGTGCCGACGGCCGAGCTGAACCGCGTGCTGGAGCGCGCGCTGGCCTCGCGCTCGCCCAGCCGCAAGGGGCACATGGTGCGCGTGCGCTACGCGACGCAGGCCGAGGTCGCGCCGCCGACCTTCGTCCTGTTCGTGAACGACAAGCGCCTGATCGGCAAGGACTGGCTGCGCTACCTCGAGAACCGGCTGCGCGAGGAGCTGGGCTTCGAGGAGGTGCCGATCCACGTCGTGCTGCGCGACAAGCACGAGCGCGCCGCGGCGCTCGAGGGGGGCGGGCGGTGATCGCGCGCCGCGCGCTCTTCTCGGCGCTGCTCGTCCTGTGCGCCTGCGCGACGGACCGCGAGCCCGAGCCCTCCTGGCAGAAGACCGACGTGCGCGCGCCCTCCGACCGCGTGCTGTGGAAGCTCGCGCTGCAGACGCTGCAGCGGCTGGACTACCCGCTCGGCGCGGGGCTCGACCCGAGCGACATGCGCGTCGAGACCGGCTGGCGCCTCGACCTGCACCCCTTCAGCCGCAAGGGCGAGCGCACGCGCGCCGTCCTGCGCATGCGCCCGAGGGAGCGCGGCCTGTGGACGGTCGAGGCGCGCGTGCAGCGCCAGACGAACCGCGAGCTCGGGCGCCCGCTCGACCCGGCCCACGCCGACTGGAAGTGGGAGCCCGACGACCCCGAGGGCGCGCGCGTCCTCTTGCAGCACGTGCGCGCCGCGCTGGGCGTCGTGCCCGACGTGGGCGCCGCGCCGGCCGCCGGCGCCCGCTCCGCCCGGCCCGAGAACGATCGCTGACCCGATTCACGAAAGCTTTTCCGCGCGCGCCGCGGGCCGCCCTTTTCCATGCGCCGCCGATGCGCGCGGCGCGAGGGCGCGGCCGAAGAAGGCGGCTGCGCGCCCCGCCCCCGAACTCCCCCGTGCCATGAGCCCCGAGCCGACCCCCTCCGCCCCGGAAGCCTTCGACCCGTCGCCGGCGGAGGGCTGGGTGACCGCGCGCCCGCCGCGGGCGCACGAGGTGCTGGCGCGCCTGGTCGGCTTCCCGCGCCTGCTCGCGGGCCACCGCGACCTGATCGCGACCAGCGTGCGGCGCGAGCTCATGGCGCGCTTCCAGGGCACCGTGCTGGGCTGGCTGTGGCCGCTCTTCCACCCGGTGTTCCTGTTCACCGTCTACTACTTCATCTTCACGAAGCTCCTGAACTTCAAGATCCCCGACCTGCCCGAGGGGCAGGAGTCGGCGATGGGGATCTACATGTTCGCCGGCATCGTCGTGTGGTCGTCGGTGTCGGAGTCCTTGACGCGCGGCTGCAGCTCGATCGTGGACAACGGCAACCTGATCAAGAAGCTGGCTTTCCCGGCCGAGGTGCTGCCGCTCAACATCACGCTCGTCTCGCAGGTCACGCTGGTCTTCGCGCTGATCGTGTTCGGGCTGGGCTGCCTGCTGACGCCGGTGTGGCCGGCGCCCGGGCCGCAGATCGCCTGGGCCGTCGTCTTGCTGCCGCTGCAGGCGCTGTTCTGCTTCGGCCTGGCGCTCCTGCTCGCCACGCTGCAGGTGTTCCTGCGCGACACGCTGCAGGTCGTCGCCGTGCTGGTCACGGTGTGGATGTTCTGGACGCCGCTCTTCTGGATCCCCGAGCTGATGGGCAGCTCGATCCGGCCCTACCTGCCCTTGCTCGAGCTGAACCCGGTCTACCACCTGGTGCAGGCCTGGCGCGGCATCCTGATGGGGGACCTGCGCGTGTTCGTGGCCAGCGCGGGGGAGGTGCAGAGCATCGTGTCGGTGGCCGCCATCCCGCGGCACCTCTCGCACTTCGGCCTGTGGGCGCTCGCCGTCTACGCGCTGGGCTACTCGTTCTTCGTGCTCTCGAAGCGGCGCTTCGCCGACGAGGTCTGACGTGGGGAGCGAGCACGCACTCGAGACGCGCGGCCTGTCGAAGGCCTACCGCATCTACGCCGGCCCGATGAAGCGCATCGTCGAGGGCCTGACGCTGGGCCGCGTGCGCGGGCACCACGAGTTCTGGGCGCTGCGCGACGTGAACCTGAGCGTGAAGCCCGGCGGCTCGGTCGGCCTGTGCGGCGCGAACGGCGCGGGCAAGTCGACGCTGCTCAAGGTGCTGGCGGGCACGACCGCGCCGACGGCCGGCGGCTACCGCATCCGCGGGCGCGTGGCGAGCCTGCTCGAGCTCGGCGCCGGCTTCCACCTCGACTTCACCGGCCGCGCCAACATCGTGATGAACGGCGTCATGATGGGGCTCTCGCGCCAGGAGATCGCGGCGCGCATGGACGAGATCGTCGAGTTCGCCGAGCTCGGCCCCTACATCGACGAGCCCGTGCGCACGTACTCGTCGGGGATGGGCCTGCGCCTGGGCTTCAGCGTGGCGGTCGCGGTGGACCCCGACGTGCTGATCATCGACGAGGTCTTCGCCGTCGGCGACATGTACTTCCAGAAGAAGTGCGTGGACAAGATCTACGACTTCAAGCGCCGCAACAAGACGATCCTGTTCTGCAGCCACAGCCTGTACGACGTGCGCCAGCTGTGCGACGAGGCGCTGTGGATCGACAAGGGCCTGGTGATGGCCCAGGGCGACTCGGTGCACGTCACGAACGAGTACTCCGCGTTCCAGCGCCACCACATCCGCGAGGGGCGCGACGTGTTCGAGGAGTTCCCGCTCAGCCCCGAGGCGAAGACGCGCTCGGCGTCGGAGCTGCCCACGATCAGGGACGCGCGCATCTACCGCCTGGGCACCGACGAGGAGACGTACAAGATCGAGACCGGCGACTCGATCGAGTTCCGCGTGTGGTGGGCGAACCCGCGCCCGCACGAGACGCCGATCCAGATCGGCGTCGGCTTCATGCGCCAGGACATGACCACCTGCGGCGGCATGAGCACGCAGTTCGACCGCATCCAGCTCTCCGGGCGCGAGGGCTGCCTGCGCCTCCAGGTGCCCGAGCTGCAGCTCCTCTCCGGCCAGTTCCTGGTGCCGGTCGTGCTGATGGACGAGCGCGGCGTGCACAAGTACCAGGAGTACCTGCTGCCCGAGAACCTGACGATCCGCTCGCACACCTACGACGTGGGCCTGGTGCGCATGGCGCACAGCTGGGTGCAGACGCACGAGCCCGTGCCCGAGACGCGCGCGCCGGCCGCGCCTCCGGGGGTGCGCGCGCCGTGAGCGAGCGCCCGGCCCTGGCCGCCCTCGTCGTCAACTACAACACGGGGGTGTTCGCCGTCGGCTGCGTGCAGTCGCTGCTCGACGAGTGGCGGCGCATGGGGCGCGCGCGCGAGGAGCTCTCGGTCGTCGTCGTCGACAACGCCTCGCCGGTGGACCAGGAGCCGTGGCTCCAGCGCCTGGAGCGCATGGGCGCGCTCGTCGTGCGCCACGACGAGAACGCCGGGTACGCCAAGGGCATGAACCTGGCCTACGCGCGCACCACGGGCCGGCCCGGGGACATGGTCGCCATCCTGAACCCCGACATCTACCTCCTGCCGGGGTCGGTCGAGCGGCTGATGGGCTACCTCGCCGAGCACCGCGAGTGCGGCGCGATCGACCCGCGCGCCTGCATGGACCCGCTGGGCGTGTTCCACCTGCCGCGCAACCTCCTGCCGACGGTCGCCGAGCACGTGCGCGTCTCGGTCGCGCAGCTGCACCCGGCGCTGACGCGCCTCTACTCGCGCCGGCGCGTGCGCTACGCGCTGCCGTGGTGGAGCGCCGAGGGCCCGATCCTGACCGACATGCTCTCGGGCTGCTGCGTCTTCCTGCGCCGCAGCGTGGCCGACGAGCTGCCGAGCCTGATGGACGAGCGCTACCCGCTCTACTACGAGGACACCGACCTGTTCCGCACGCTGGCGGCGCGCGGCTACACGATCGTGCACCACGGCGGCGCGCGCATCCTGCACCACTGGTCGCGCTCGGCCGGCGTCGGCGGGCAGTTCGCCGACGAGCCGACGCGCCGCTACCACATCAGCCAGAAGGCCTACTTCGAGAAGTTCTCGGGCCCATTCGGGCGCCTGGTCGTGCGCGCCACGAACGCGCTGCTCGCGCGCTGGCCGCGCGCGAAGCTGGCGCGGCCGATGCTCCCGCTGGAGCCGCTCGGGCACCTGCACGAGCCGGTCGAGCTCTCCTTCGGGCGCCACGTCTCCTACCTGGTCGAGCTGGGCGTGGCCTCGACCTTCCTGCTCGCGGGCGGGATCCTGGGCGAGGGCGAGCGCTGGCGCTGCCCGCGCGAGGCCTGGGACTGGCTGCCAGAGATGCGCTTCTACCTGCGCGCGCTCGACCGCACGAGCGGCGAAGTCCTCGGCGCGTGGTGGTTCGACAAGGCCACACCCGGGCGCTTCGAGGCGCTGAGCGCCGAGGAGCTGGCCGGCCTGGGCGAGCGCGCCTGGGGGGTGGCGAGTTGAGCGCGCGCGCGAGCGGCGCGGAGGGCGGGCGGTGAGGCTCGCGCTCGTCACGCAGCACTACCCGCCGCACTTCGAGGGCGGCACCGAGACCGTCGTGCGCGCGCAGGCGGCGGCCTTCGCGGCGCTCGGGCACGCGGTCACCGTCGTGGCCGGCAGCGACCGGCCGCACGCCGGCCGCGACGTCGAGGAGGCGCGCGTGGACGGGGTCGCGGTGCGGCTCCTGCCGCGCCTGGCGAGCGAGCCCTACGACCTGGCGCTCGAGCGCCCGCGCCTGCGCGCGCTCGTCCAGGACGCCGTGGCGGAGAGCGACCTCGTGCACCTGCACCACTGGTCCACGCTCGACGCGCGCCTGGTGCGCACGCTCGCGCCCGAGCGGCCGGTGGCGGTCACGCTGCACGACCTGTTCGTCACCTGCCCGCGCTTCTTCCGCAGCCCCGAGCACGGCGTCCTGCGCTGCGGCGAGGGCGCCGACCTCGGGCCGTGCGCCGCGTGCGCGGGCCCCGACCTGCCGGGCCTCGCGCCGGCGGCGCTCGCGCGCGCGCTCGCCGAGCGCGCCGCGGGCTACGCGGCCGAGCTCGCCGCCGCGGCGCTGGTCGTCGCGCCCAGCGCCTCGCACCTGGCGCGCGTGCGCGCGCACGTGCCGCTCTCCGAGGGCCGCACGGCGGTCGTGCCGCACGGCCTGGCGCGCGACTTCGCGCGCGCCGGCGAGCCGCTCCCCTTCGGCCTGCAGGGCACGCTGCGCGTCGGCTTCCTCGGCCACCGCGCGCGCCTGAAGGGCGTGCTCGACCTGGTCGAGGCGCTCGTCGGCCTGGAGCCCGGGCCGCGCGCGCGCGTCGAGCTCGTGCTGCTCGGCGACGCGGTCGAGCCGGGGATCGACGAGCGCCTGCGCGCGCTCGCGGACGGGCGCCTGCGGCTCGTCTTCGCCGGCCCCTATGCGCTCGACGAGCTGCCCGCGCGCGTGCGCGAGGCCGGCGGCCTGCACCTCGTCGCGCAGCCCTCGCGCGCCTTCGAGAGCTACGGCCTGGTCGTGGACGAGGCGCTGGCGCTCGGCCTGCCGGCCTGGGTCTCCGACCGCGGCGCGCCGCGCGAGCGCGTGGGGGAGGCGGGCCTGGTGCTGCCCGCCGCCGACCCGGGCGCCTGGCGCGCGGCCTTCGCGCGCCTGCTGGCCGACCCCTCGCTGCTCGCGCGCCAGCGGAGCGCGCTGCCCGCGCACGTGCCGCGCGCGCGCGACGCCGCCGCCGAGCTCGCGCGCCGCTTCGGCGCCCTCGTGGAGCAGCGCGTGTGAAGGCGCTCTACCCGCCCTTCGCCGCGCTCGCGAGCCTGCCCGCGCGCGTGCTCGTGCTCGCGCCGCACCCCGACGACGAGGTGATCGGCGTCGGCGGCGTGCTCGCCTTCCACGCGCGCCGCGGCGACCGGGTGCGCGTCGTGGTCGCCAGCGACGGCGCGGGCGGCGATCCCGCGGGCCTCGCGACCGACCTGGCGCGCGCGCGCCAGGAGGAGTCGCGCGCGGCGGCGCGCGCGCTCGGCTTCGCGACGCCCGACCTGGTCTTCCTCGGCCTGCCCGACGGCGGGCTGGGCGCCTGCGCGGAGTACGTGCCGCGCCTGCGCGCGGAGATCGAGGCCTTCGCGCCCGAGCTCGTCTACGCGCCCTCGCCGCAGGAGCTGCATGCCGACCACCGGGCCAGCGCGCGCGCGGCGTGCGCGGCGCTCGCCGGCGGGCCGCCGCGGCGCGTGCTCTTCTACGGCATCAACTCGCAGGTCACGGCCAACGTGCTCTTCGACACGACGCCCTTCGTGGGCGTCAAGGAGGCGGCGCTCCGCTGCTTCACGAGCCAGCTCGCCTACCACGACATGCCGAAGAAGGCGCAGTCGTTCGACCGCTCGCGCACGATGAACGTCGAGGACCCCGCCGTCGACCAGGTCGAGGGCTTCTGCGAGGTCGCGAGCGCGCGCCTGGGCGACTACGAGCGCGCGGTGGGGGGCCTGCTCGCGCTCGTGCAGGGCGCCGAGCCCAGCAGCGCCGCCGCGCGCGGCCTGCCCGAGACGACGGCCGTCGTCTCGACCTGGAACAAGCGCGAGGTCTTGCGCGAGAACCTCGACAGCCTGCGCGCGCAGACGCTGCCCTTCGCCGCCATCGTCGTGGTCGACAACGCCAGCCGCGACGGCACGGCCGAGCTCGTGGCGCGCGAGTACCCCGACGTGCGCCTGGTCGTCATGCCGCACTCGCGCTACGGGGCCTGCGAGACGTTCAACGTCGGCTTCGCCAGCGCCACGACGCCGCTGGTCGCGATCCTCGACGACGACATCACGCTGCCCCCGGACTGGCTCGAGCGCGCCACGGCGCGCCTGCTCTCCGAGCCCGACACGACGGCCGTCGTCTCGACCGAGGTGATCGAGCCCGGCATGCCCGAGTCGTACCTGCGCCGCTCGCGCGCGGCGGGCCTGCGCTACATGAGCACCTTCCGCGGCTGCGGCAGCCTGGCGCGCCGCGAGGCGCTGGCGCGCGCGGGCTTCTACGACGAGCGCCTGTTCATCTACGGCAACGAGCGCGACCTGACCTGCCGCCTGCTGAACCTCGGCTTCCGCGTGCTGCAGGACCCCTCGATCGAGACCTACCACAAGACGCCGTTCGGCATCCAGATGGGCAAGCGCAGCCTCTACTACCACGCGCGCAACGCCTGGCTGACGATGCTGAAGCACGCGCCGCTCTCCGATCTGGCGCGCCTGCCGTTCCTGATCGTGAAGAAGGTGTTGCTGCGCGGCGAGCGGGCCGAGGCCGAGGGCGAGGTCACCGACGCGACCGGCACGATCGGCATCGGCCGCTCGCTGCGCGAGACGCCCGGCGCGTGGTGGGTGCTCTGCAAGGCGGCCGCGAGCGTCCTGTACAATCTGCCCTACTGCCTGCGGCACCGGCGCGTGGTGCGCGCCGAGGACTTCGAGCTGCCGCTCGGCTGAGCACCCGCTGCCTCCGCTCCACACGCCACCCGTGCCGCGATGACGACGACCTGGTCGAGGATCCTCGGGCTCGGCGTGGCGCTGCCCTCGCGGCGCATCACGAACCAGGACCTGACGGCCTGGATGGACACGTCGGACGAGTGGATCCGCCAGCGCACCGGGATCGCCGAGCGCTACTGGGTCGAGTTCTCGACCGAGACCTCGGCCTCGGAGCTGGCGCGCGAGGCGAGCGAGCGCGCGATCGCGGACGCCGGCATCGCGCGCGAGGCGATCGACATGATCGTCTTCGCCACGCTCAGCCCCGACGCGGCCTACCCCGGCTCGGCCTGCTTCCTGCAGGGCAAGCTCGACCTGCCCGGCATCCCCGCGCTCGACATCCGCCAGCAGTGCACGGGCTGGATCTACGGCCTCTCGATCGCGGACCTGTACGTGCGCTCGGGCCAGTGCAAGAACGTGCTGCT
>CADEGS010000062.1 GCA_902826945.1 uncultured bacterium
CGATGATGCGCACGCTCTTGGCGCGCAGCGCGGCCGCGATCTCCTGGCTGAGCTGCGTGACCTTGTTCATGCGCGTGCCCTGCGAGACCTCGAGCTCGAACAGGGTCACGGTCGCCCCCACCTTGGCCCCGACGACGCCGGCCTCGACGCGGAACGAGGCCAGCGCGTGCTCCAGGCGGCGCGCCTGCGACTCGATCGCCTCGGCGTCCTCGACGCTCGTCGCCGCGGGCGGCTCGAGCAGGTCGAGCGGGGGGAACTTCCACGGGCCGGGCGGCGGCGTGGGCGGCTCGTAGACGACCGGCGCGCTCTTGGCGACGGGCTGCAGCGAGCGGCGCGGAGCGGCCTCGCCGGCCTCGTCCTCGTCCTCGTCCTCCGCCTCGTCGGGCTCGGGCTCCTCGTCCTCGTCGAGCCCCTGGAGCTCGTCGTCGTCCGCCTCGGGCTCGTCCTCGTCCTCGTCCTCCTCGAACAGCTCGCCGGTCGCCTCCTCCTCCGGCTTGCGGCGCCGCGAGCGCTTGCGCTTCGCGCCGCCGCGCGCGCCCGCCGCCGGCACGGTCTCGAGGTCGGCGCCGCGCACGAAGTCCCACAGCCCGCGGAAGAGCCGCGCCAGCCAGCCGGCGATCGCGCCCAGCGCGCTCTCGCCGCGCGAGCGCCGCCGCTCGGCGACCCACGCGACCATCCCGGCGATGGCCGGGTAGAAGGCCATCTCGGTCGCGAGCATGAACGAGAGCAGCGCCGCCAGCACGAGCAGGATCCACAGCCCCGGCCCGCCGAGCTTCTCGACCAGGACGGGCGGGCCCGCGCCTTCCGGCCCGCCGCCCACCAGGCTCAGCGCGAGGTAGCCGCCCGGGCCGTAGGGCAGCTCCGCGGAGGGAGCGTGCGCGGCGCCGAGGGCGAGCTGGAGCAGGAACGCCGTCGAGAGCAGGAAGCACGCCCCGCCGAACAGGCGCAGGAGCGGCCAGGCGATGCGCTTGCGCGCGACGAGCACCCCGCCCCAGGCGAAGCCCAGGAACACGAGCAGGAACCCGCTCCAGCCGAGCCCGATCGTGACCCAGTTGGCGAGGAACCAGCCGGCCTGCCCGCCCCAGTTCGCCCCGCCGCCCTCGGCGCCCGTGCGGTAGCTGACCAGCGACACGCCGAGCCACAGCGCGAAGCCGATCAGGGCCAGGCCCTTCATCTCCTGCAGGTGGATCGAGGTGTCCTCGTCCACCTCCTCGCCGCGCACGAAGACGGACAGGCCGCTCGCCAGGCGCGAGAGGAAGGAGCGCTCCTCGCGCTTCGCGCGGCGGCGCTTCGTGGGCTTGCCTCGGGTGCGTGCCATCGGGCCGGACGGTGCACCCTCCGCCGCGCCGCCCGCGCTGCGCCGCGGCGGCCGCGCCGGGGGGCGCGGCGGCATGCTGCCGATCCGGCGCGCAAGCGTCCCAAATGCGGGCGGGCCAGCACAAGCGCACGGCCCGGGTTGCGCGCCGGCCGGGGCGGCGCCCCCCGTCCGGGGGCGCCGCGCGGCGCCCGGGGCGGGCGGTCAGAGGCGCGGGAGGGCCACCAGGACGCGCGCCACGTCGCGCTTGCTCCGGTCGCGGAGCGCGCGCCGCGAGCCGTCCCGGCCGAGGATCGTGACGCTGGTGCGCGCGGAGCCCAGGACGCTGGCGTCGTTCAGGACCATGTAGTCGCAGCCCTTGCGCTCGAGCTTGGCGAGGGCGCGGGCCAGCCCCCCGCCGGTCTCCAGCGCGAAGCCGACCACCAGCCGGCCGCGCCGTGCGCGCGCCAGCGTGGCCAGGATGTCGGGGTTGCGCACGAGCTCCAGGGTCGCCGTCTCGCCCAGGACCTCCTCCTTGCGCCACTTGCCCGCGCGCCGGCGGCGCGGCCGCCAGTCGGCCACGGCGGCGCACATGAAGAGCGCGTCGGCGTCCCGGAAGGCCGCGCGCGTGGCGCGCAGCATCTCGCGCGCGGTCTCGACGTCCACGCGCCGCACGCCGCGCGGCGTCGGCAGCGAGACCGGCCCGGCGACGAGCGTGACGGCGTGCCCCGCGCGCGCGGCCGCCTCCGCGATCGCGAACCCCATGCGCCCGCTCGACTCGTTCGAGAGGTAGCGCACGGCGTCGATCGGCTCGCGCGTCGGCCCGGCGGTGACGACCACGCGGCCGCGCGGCCGCTCCCGGCCCGCCTTCATCCCAGCGCGTCCCGCAGGGCGGCCTGGATCTCGGCCGGCTCGGCCATGCGGCCCGCGCCGCGCTCGCCGCAGGCCATGTGCCCCTCGCCGGCGGCGAGCACGCGCCAGCCGTCGGCGGCGAGCGTCGCCAGGTGCCGCCGCACGGGCGCCGCGGCGAGCATGGTCGGGTTCATCGCCGGCGAGAGCAGGCGCGGCACGCCCGGCGCGAGCGCCAGCGCGACGGTGCCGACCAGGTCGCCCGCCAGCCCGAGCGCGAGGCGCGCGATCAGGTCGGCCGAGGCCGGCGCGACGACGAACGCCTCGGCCCAGCGCGCGAGCGCGATGTGGTCCATCGCCCCGGCGCGGCCGGGGCCGAGCTCCTCGACCGAGGCGGGCTCGCCGGTGAGCGCCTCGAAGAGCTGGGGCGCGACGAGCTGCGCGGCGCGCGGGGTCAGCACGGCGCGCACGGCGTGGCCCTCCTGGGCGAGCTTGCTCGCGAGGTCGCAGGCCTTGTGCAGCGCGGCCGAGGCGCCGGCGGCGAGCAGGATGCGGCTCACGGCCGCCCCTCCGCGCCCTGGCCGCCGGGCGCCGCGGCGCGCGCAGGGCGCTGCTCCAGGCCGGCGATGCGGCGCACCTCGGCGAGCGCGCGCTCCAGGTCGTCGTTCACGACCACGTGATCGTACTTGTCCTGCGCCAGCATCTCCTCGCGCGCCTTCTGCAGGCGCCGCGCGACGACCTCGGGAAGGTCGGTGCCGCGGCCGGCCAGGCGCCGCTCGAGCGTCGGCATGTCGGGCGGCGCGACGAACACGTACGTGCCGGGGAAGAAGTCGATCGCCTTGAGCTGCGCGCCGCCCTGCACGTCGATCTCGACCAGCACGATCTGGCCGCGGTCGAGCGCCTCCTGCACCTGCGAGCGCAGCGTGCCGTACAGGTTGCCGTGCACCTCGGCCCACTCGAGGAAGGCGCCGCGCTCGATCAGGTCCTTGAAGCGCTCCTTCTCGACGAAGAGGTAGTCGCGTCCGTCGACCTCGCCCGCCCGCCGCGGGCGCGTCGTGGCCGAGACCGAGAACGTCACGCGCGGGTCCTCGAGCAGGCGCTTGCAGATCGTGCTCTTGCCCGAGCCCGAGGGGCCGGAGAGCACCAGCGCGAAGCCGCGGGCGGGAGGCCGGGCGGGCGCGCTCATTCGACGTTCTGGAGCTGCTCGCGCAGCCGCTCCACGTGCGTCTTGGCGTCCACGACCCAGTGCGCGACGGTGGCGTCCATGCACTTCGAGCCGATCGTGTTCACCTCGCGGAAGACCTCCTGCACCAGGAAGTCCAGGTGGCGGCCGACCGCGCCGCCCTGGTCGAGCAGGCGCCCGAGCTCGACCAGGTGGCTCGCCAGGCGCGCCAGCTCCTCGGACACGTCGAGGCGGTCGGCGAGCAGCGCGACCTCGCGCGCCAGGTCCTCGGGCCGCACGCGCGGCGCGCGGCCCTCGAGCAGCTCGTCGAGCCGCCGCCCGAGCTCGCGCTGGTGGCCGCGCACGACCTCGGGCATGCGCTCGCCGACGCGCGCGACGAGCGTCTCGAGCTCGGCGGCGTGCTTGCGCAGGTCGAGCTCGAGCGCCGCGCCCTCGCGCGCGCGCGCCTCGATCAGCTCGTCGAGCGCCTGCTCGACCAGCGCCAGGAGCGCCTGCTCGAGCTCCGGCCCCGGCGGCGAGGCCTCGCTCGCGCGCACGACGCCCGGCAGCGCGAGCAGCGTGTCCAGGGTCGGCCGCCCCTCGAGCCCGAGCGCGCGCGCGAGCTCCGCCAGCTCGGCCTGGTAGCGCCGCGCCGCGCCCGCGTCGAGCACCGCCGGCCGCGCGTCCTCGGCCAGCGCCAGCGCCAGGTGCACGTTGACGGCGCCGCGCTCGAGGCGCGCGCGCACGCGCCGCTCCAGCTCGCCCTCGAGCCCCGCCAGCTCGGGCGCCGCGCGCGTCTTGACCTGCAGGTGGCGGTGGTTGACCGAGCGCACCTCGACGCGCAGCTCCAGGCCGTCCGCGACGCTGCGCGCCGCGCCGAAGCCGGTCATCGAGCGCAGCATCTGGCGAGCGCCCCGGCGCGGCGCGCTAGCGCGGCGCCGTCGGATCTCCGCCGGCGGCGCCGGGAGCGGGGGCCGCCGCGCCCGCGGGCTGCTCGAGGCCGGGCGCCTGGTCGAGCAGCGAGCCCGACTCGCTCGAGCGGTTGAGGAAGTGCAAGAGGATCGCGCTCCCCAGGAACACCGCCGCGACGTAGCCGGTGAACGTGTTGATGCCCTTGGCCCCCACGCCGAAGGTCTGCTGGCCGTGCTCGCCCAGCGCCTGGCCGAAGCCGCCGCCGCGCCCCTCCTGCAGCAGGATGACGACGATCAGCACGATCGCCGAGAGCACGAAGAGGATGTAGAAGAGCGTGGTGAGCAGCATGGTTCGGGTTCAGCAGGCGGATGAGACGATGGCGCGGAAGGAGGCGGCGTCGAGGGCGGCTCCGCCGACCAGGGCCCCGTCGATGTCCGGCACCGCCAGCAGCTCGCCGGCGTTGTCGGGCTTGACGCTGCCCCCGTACTGGATGCGGGTGGCGCCCGCCACCCTAGCGTCGTAGAGGCCCGAAAGCAGCCCCCGCAGGTAGCGGTGGACCTCGCCGGCCTGGGCGGGCGTGGCGGTCAGGCCCGTGCCGATGGCCCACACCGGCTCGTAGGCGACCGTGACGCGCCCGACGTCGGCCGCCGGGACGCCCTTCAGGCCCTCGGACAGGTGGCGGCGCACGACGGCCTCGGTGTGGCCGGCCTGGCGCTCGGCGATCGTCTCGCCGACGCACAGGATCACCTCCAGGCCGGCCTCGAGCGCGCGCAGGACCTTGGCGTTCACGAGCGCGTCGGGCTCGCCGTAGACGTGGCGCCGCTCGGAGTGGCCGAGCACGACGAAGCGGCAGCCGAGGTCGGCCAGCATGCGCGCGGAGACCTCGCCGGTGAAGGCGCCCTGCGCCTGGTCGCAGGCGTTCTGGCCGCCGACCGCGATGCGCGAGCCCGCGAGCGCGCCCAGCACGGCCTCGAGGTGCACGAAGGGCGGCGCCACGGCCACGTCGACGTCGGTGCGCGCGCCGACGCTCTCGCGCAGGGCGGCGGCGAGCGCCAGCGCGCTCGCGCGCGTGCCGTTCATCTTCCAGTTGCCGGCCACGTACGGCTTCCTCATCGCGCTCCCTCCCCCGCGCGCTCCGCGCAGGCGCTGACCGACGGCGAGGGCGCGCACAGCCGGCGCCCGTCGAGCGCGACCAGCGCCCGCGCGCGCCGCACGAGCTCGGCGAAGGCCTCGAGCGAGAGCGCCTGCGCGCCGTCCGAGCGCGCCTCGTGCGGCTCGGGGTGGACCTCGACCAGGAGGCCCGCGGCGCCGGCCGCGAGCCCCGCCGCCGCCAGCGGCGGCACGAGCGCGCGCCGCCCGGCCGCGTGCGAGGGGTCGGCCACCACCGGCAGGTGGGTCGCGGCGCACAGGTGGGCGATCGCGCCGACGTCGAGCAGGTTGCGCGTCGTGCCGTCGAAGCCGCGGATGCCGCGCTCGCACAGCACGACGTGCGGGTTGCCCTCGGCCAGGACGTACTCCGCCGCCAGCAGGAACTCGCGCACGCTGGCCGCCGCGCCGCGCTTGAGCAGGATCGGCCGGCCGCTGCGGGCCGCCTCGGTCAGGAGCGCGGTGTTCCCCATGCTGCGCGAGCCGATCTGGAGCATGTCCGCCGTCGCGGCCACCAGCTCGACGTCGCGCGGGTCGAGCACCTCGGTCACGACCGCCAGCCCGACCTCGTCGCGCGCGCGCCGCAGCATCGCCAGCCCCTGCGCGCCCAGCCCCTGGAAGGAGTGCGGCGAGGTGCGCGGCTTGAAGGCGCCCGCGCGCAGCAGCGTGGCGCCCGCGTCGCGCACGCTGCGCGCGATCGCGAGCAGGCGCGCCTCGTCCTCGACCGCGCACGGCCCGGCCGCGATCGCCACCGACCCGCCGCCGAAGGCCGCCTCGCCGACCTGCACGACGGTCGCGCGGCGCTCGGGCGTGCGATCGACGAGCTCCGGCGCGTCCGCGCTGTCCAGCACGGCCGCCACGCAGGCGAGCTCCTCGAAGCGCGCCCGGTCGCCGGGGCGCGCCGCGTCCTGGCCGGCGAGCTCGACCAGCGTGCGCGCGGCGTCGAGGAAGCGCGGCTCGTAGCGCAGCTCGCGCGCCAGGCGGACGAGGCCTTCGAGGTCCGCGGAGCGGGTTTCCTTGGCCAGGCGGAGCAGCATCGGGAAAGGTGGGCGCAGGCCGTCCCGGCCGCCCGAGGGAATCGGGCAGTATAGGCGCCCCCGCGCGGCGCACCAAGCGCCCCGGGAGCCCGCCCGGCCCCCGGTCGAGCCCACCCGTTCCCCCGACGAAGCCCGTGGACCCCCTCGCGCTCCTCCTGCGCCTGACGGCGCTCGCGCGCCTGCCGCGCACCGGCTGGCTCCTGGCCGGCGTGCCCGCCCCCGAGTCGATCGCGGCGCACAGCCACGGGGTCGCGCTCCTGGTCCTGGCGCTGGCGGAGGCCGTCGAGCCGCCCCTCGACCGCGGCCGCGCGCTGGCGCTGGCGGCGCTGCACGACGCCCCCGAGGCCGTGCTCTCGGACCTGCCGCGCGCCGCGACGCGGCTCCTGCCCGCGGGCGCCAAGCGCGCGGCGGAGGAGCGGGCGGCGGACGAGCTCCTGGGCGGCGCGCCCGCGCTGCACGCGCTGTGGCGCGAGCACCACGCGCAGGAGACGCGCGAGGCCCGCTTCGTGCGCCTGTGCGACGGGCTGCACCTGGGCTTGATGGCGCTCGCCTACCGCCGGGCCGGCGTGCGCGGGCTCGACGACTTCCGCGCCACGCTGGCCGCGCTCGACGCGAGCGCGTTCGCGCCCTGCGAGGCGCTGCGCCGCTCCCTGCTGGCGGCCCTCGACGGCGAGGGCGCGGGCTGGGAGACTGCGCCGGCCCCTTGAAGCGCTCGCAGATCGTGCTCGTGACGGTGGTCTTCACCGCCCTCCTGACGGGGATCCTGATGGAGCGCGCGCGCGGCGCCGGCACCTTCGAGGACCTGGGCCTGCCCGCGCCGCGTGGCGAGGAGCTGGCGCATTTGCGCGCTCCGGTGGGCGAGCACCGCATCGCCGGACGCGTCGAGGCGGAGACGCCCGAGCGCGCGGCGGGCGTCCTGGTCGAGCTCGTGCCGCTCGAGGCGAGCGAGGAGGTGCGGCCGCTCTTCTGGACCGTGACCGACGAGGAGGGGCGCTTCGCGCTGGAGGAGCTCCCCGCCGGGGCCTTCCGGGCGACCCTCGTGCAGCCGGGGAACGAGACGCAGTCGCTCGACGTCACCGTCCCCGCGGAGGGCGAGCTGCACTGGCGCCTGGGCCCGCCGCGGCCGCCGATCCCCGAGCTGCCCGATCTGGCGCGCGTGCTCCTGCGCGGCTCGCTCGCCGATCGGGCAGGGCGCGCGCTGGCCGGGCTGCAGGTCGTCGCGCACCCGCTCTCGCCGGTCGAGGCGCTGACCGGCGCCGAGACCCGCCGCGCCGCCGCCGACGCCGCCGGTCGCTTCGCCTTCGAGGGCCTGGTCGTCGACGGCTACGCCTTCGAGGTGCTGCCGGGCTGGGCGAGCGGCGGCTCGTGGCCGGTGCTCGCGCGCGCGACGCGCACGGCGGAGGAGCTGCGCGCGGGCGCGCCGCTCGCGCTCGTGCTCGAGCCCGCCGCGATCGCGGGCAGCCTGCGGGACGCGCGCGGCCGGCCGGTCGAGGGCGCGCTCGTGCTCCTGTGGCCGCAGGACGACCCGTCCCGCGTGTGGCCGGCGGTGCAGACCGACGAGCAGGGCGCCTTCCGCCTGGAGGGCCTGCCCGAGGGCGCGTACGTCGTGCGCCTGCGGGCCGGCGCGGCGGCGCTCGAGCGCGTCGTGCAGGTCGCGGCGGGCCAGACGCTCGCGCTCGAGCTGCCGCCCTTCGACCCGTGAGCCGCAGCACGGGCGGCGGGGACGGCCCCGGCGCGCGCGCCTCCGGCGCTATCCTGAGCGCGTGGACGCGCTCTACCTCGACAACGCCGCCACGACGCCGCTCGACCCGGCCGTGCGCGAGGCGATGCTGCCCTTCCTCGGGGAGGGCTTCGGGAACCCCTCGTCGCGCCATCGCCTGGGCGTGGCGGCCGGGCGCGCGCTCGAGCTGGCGCGCCAGCGCGTGGCGCGCGCCTGCGGGGCGCGGCCCGAGGACGTGCTGTTCACCTCGGGCGGCACCGAGGCGAACAACCTGGCCGTGCTCGGGCTGGCGCGCGCGCGCGCACGCGACGGCCGCCACGTGCTGATCGGCGCGACGGAGCACCCGTGCGTGCGCGACCCGGCGCTGGCGCTCGCCGACGAGGGCTTCGAGGTCGAGGCGCTCTCGCTCGACCGCGACGCGCAGCCGGACCTGGCCGACCTCGAGCGCAAGCTGCGCGACGACACGGTGCTCGTGGCGCACATGGCGGTGAACAACGAGTTCGGCTCGCTCTACCCCGTGGCGCGCCTGGCGCGCCTGGTGCGCGCGCGCGCGCCGCGGGCGCTGGTGCACACGGACGCGGTGCAGGCGCTGGGCAAGGTCGAGGTCTCGCTCGTCGGCCTGGGCGTGCACTCGCTGGCGGTCAGCGCGCACAAGGTGCACGGGCCGAAGGGCAGCGGCGCGCTGGTGCTCGCGGAGGGCGTGCGGCCGCGGCCGCTCGTGTTCGGCGGCGGGCAGGAGCGCGGCCTGCGCTCGGGCACCGAGAACGTGGCCGGCGTGGTCGGGCTCGGGCTGGCCGCGGAGCGCGCCGAGCGCGAGCGCCCCGCGCGCCACGAGCGGCTGTGCGCGCTGCGCGCCGCGCTGGCGCGCGGCCTGGAGCGCGTCCCCGGCGCGCGCCTCCTGCTCGGCGAGCGCGCCGACGCCTCGCCCGCCATCTGCGCCGTCGTGCTGCCGGGGCCGCCGGCCGAGGTGTGGATGCACCACCTCGAGGAGCAGGGCATCCTGACCAGCGTCGGCAGCGCCTGCCACGCCAAGCGCTCCGAGGTCTCGCCTGCCCTGCGCGCGCTCGGCCTGAGCGAGGTCGCGGCGCGCCAGGTGCTGCGCGTGTCGTTCGCCGGCGACACGGAGCCCGCGGCGGTGCGCCGGATCGTGGACGCGCTGGTCGGGCTCGAGCGCTCGCTCGCCCCGCTGGCGCGCTAGCGGGTGCGCATGGCCGAGCGCAGCGCGTCCCGCCAGCCCGCCGTCGCCGCCGCGCCGCGCTTGGTCGTCGCGCGCTACGGCGAGCTGTGGCTCAAGGGCAGGAACCGCGGCCACTTCGCCAAGATCCTGCGCCGCAACGCGCGCATGGCGCTGCGCTCCTTCCCCGGCGTGCGGCTCGAACGCCTGCACGGCCAGCTCGTCGTGCACGCGCCCGAGCGCTGCGAGGAGGTGCTCGAGCGGCTGCGAGGCGTGTTCGGCTTCACCTCGCTCTCGCCCGCCTGGCGCGTGGCGGCCGACCCCGACGCGATCGCCGCGCTGGCGAGCGCGCTGGTCGCGCGCGCGCTCGAGGAGCGGCCGCCGGGCCCGCCGCTCGCCTTCCGCGTGACGACGCGCCGCGTGGACAAGAGCTTCCCGCTGACCTCCGTCGCGCTCGACCGCAGCGTGGGCGAGCGCGTGCTGGAGGACCACGGCGCACGGCTGCGCGTGGACCTGACGCGCGCGCAGCTCGAGCTCGGGATCGTCGTGCGCCCGGAGGCCACGTACGTGTTCCGCGAGCGCCTGGCGGGCGCCGGCGGCCTGCCCGTCGGCTCGCTCGGGCGCGTCGTGTGCCTGCTCTCCGGCGGCATCGACTCGCCGGTCGCCGCGTGGTGCGCGATGAAGCGCGGCTGCCACGTCAGCCTGGTCTCGTTCCACTCCGCGCCCTACCTGGGCGAGGCCTCGCGCGAGAAGATCCGGCGCCTGGCGCAGGTGCTGGCGCGCTGGCAGCGCGCGTCGCGGCTCTACAGCGTGCCCTTCGCGCGCGTGCAGGAGGCGATCCGCGAGCGCTGCGACGAGGGCTATCGCACGATCCTCTACCGGCGCATGATGCAGCGCATCGCCGGGCGCATCGCGCGCGCCGAGCACGCGCTGGCGCTGGTCACCGGCGAGAGCGTCGGGCAGGTCGCGAGCCAGACGCTGGAGAACCTGCGCTGCATCGAGGACGCGTCCGAGCTGCCGGTGCTGCGCCCGCTGGTGACCTACGACAAGCTGGAGACGATCGAGCTCGCGCGGCGCATCGGCACCTTCGACGTGTCGCGCCTCGACGCTCCCGACTGCTGCACCGTCTTCCAGCCCGCCGCGCCGGTCATCCACGGCCGCGTCGGCCGCTGCCGCGCGGAGGAGGAGACGCTCGACGTCGAGGCGCTCGTGCGCGAGGCCGTCGCCTCCACCTCCCTCGAGCGCTTCGTCGGCTGACCCGCGTCGCGTCAGCGGCGGTGCGAGGCGGGGATCAGGGGGCGGATCGCGTCGCGCAGGGCCTGCGCCAGCACGAGGTTGGCCTCGGCGGTCAGGTGCACCCAGGTCGTGAGGCGCGTGCGGTCCTGGTCCACGAGCGCGATGTTGTCCACGACCGGCAGGCCGCGCTCGGCCGCGATCGCGTCGAGCTCCGTGATCAGCCGGCGGTGGCGGATCATGTAGTAGTCGAAGACGCCCATGAACTCGCCCTGCTCGAGCCGCTGGCGCACCAGGCGCGCCTCCTCCTCGTAGGTATAGCGGCCCTCCTCCGGCGTGTGCGTGCGCGTCGTGATCGGCTGGCGCACGAGCACGACCGCGATGCCGCGCTCGCGCGCGGCGTCGAGCACGGCCTCGACGTTCGCGCGGTAGCGCGCGGCGACCTGCTCGGCGTTCTGCAGCACGGCCTGCACGTCGGCCGCGGGCCGCAGGTTGCGGTGCAGCTTGTTCTTCAGCCAGTAGACGCGCTGGTCGGAGAGCAGCGACTCCTTCAGCAACAGGTAGACGATCGAGTGCTCCTGCAGCCAGAACACCCAGCGCACGGGCTTCTGGAGCTGCAGCGGCCAGCAGGCGTCGTTGTAGGCGCTGTAGAGCGTGATCAGGTCCGGCCGGTAGCCGAGCAGCTCCTGCGCGAAGAGCGAGCGGATCGAGCCCGTGTTGTAGTAGGGAAAGCCCGCGTTCACGACCTCGACGCCGTCGAACTCCTCGCCCAGGAGCGCGCCCAGGTAGTGCGGGTAGGTCTGGTCGTCGTCGTTGTGGTAGCCGAAGGTGGACGAGCCCCCCAGGCACACGACGCGGAAGACGCCGGGCGGCTTCTCTGCCGCGAAGTCGGGCCCGCGGAAGCCGAGCCCGTTCGTGCGCGCCGTCTCGGAGCCCTGCCCCGCCGCGCCGCGCAGCTCGTAGTCCGGCGGGAACTTGTAGCAGCTCCCGTCGTACACCTGCCACGGGCTGATGCCGACGCGGCCCGCGAGCGCGGAGAAGCCGTACAGGAGGTAGTACGCGCTGCGCCCGTGCCACAGCCAGGCGCCGATGCGGCCGACGAGCTCGAGGCCGAGGAGCGCCAGGCACACGACGCCGGCGCGCTGCGCGACGCGCCGCCAGCGGCCGCCGCGACGCCCGTCCGCGGACGGCGCGCTCACGGTCGCCTCCGCGCCAGGCACGCGCGCACGAACGAGAGGAGCGGCTCGCCGACCATGGGACCTTCGTAGCCCGGGAGCCCGGGCCGGGGGCCGGCTCCGAGCAGGGCCAGGACCCTTCTTCGGCCGCCGCCGCCCTCCGCCTGCACGCGCTCCAAGAGCGCCGGCTCCGCCGCCGCCGCATCGAGCAGCACGAGCTCGAACGGCTCCCGCGCCAGCGCCTCCAGCGCCGCCGGCGGCGCCGTGGCGTGCCGCACGCGGAATTCCTCGCGCAACACCTCGGCCACCAGCTCGCCGGTGTCCTCGTCCGCGACGAGCAGCACGCGCGCGGTGGGCGGCGGCCGCGGGCGCGCGCGCTCGACCCGGCCGCGCACGTGCAGCCGCCAGCAGCGCGCGCCGGCGCGGGTGCGCCCGTGCAGGCGCGCGCCGCCGGCCGCCAGGCGCGCCGCGAGCGCCTCCTGGACGCGCGCGTCGCAGGACGCCTCGCGCGCCGCCGGCGCGGCGGTCAGCGAGACGAGCACGCCGCCCGCGCGCCCGTCCACGCGCAGCCGCAGCGCGCGCCCGTCGGGCTCGGGGACGCCGCGCGAGAGCAGGGCGACCTCGCGCGCCGCGAGCAGCACGAGCTCGCACAGCGGGAAATCGGGCGCCGAGCCCTCGGCGCAGGCCAGGACCTCCAGGCGCACGCGACAGTCGGCGGCCAGGCGCTCGAGCAGCAGCAGGAGCTCGCCCGCGAGCTCGTCCAGCGCGCGCTCGCCGGAGGGGCGCGCGCGCGCGAAGCGCGAGAGCGCGGCCAGGCGCTGGGCCATGCGCTCCAGCGCCGCCTGCGCCGCCGCCGCGCCGCGCGGCGCCTCGCCGCCGAAGCCGGCGGACATCAGCAGGTTGTTCAGCCCGTGCACGTGGCGCGGGACGATCCAGGCGAGCACGCGCTCGCGGGCGCGCTCGAGCGCCTCGCCCGGCGCGTCCTCCACGCCCCGGGCGAGGAAGGCGTGCGGGAAGGGATCGCCCAGGGAAGCGCTCACGCGGGAGGGCGCCGCACTGGAAAAGGCGCGCCTCGCGGAAGGATACTGCGCGCCGACCCGCCTCATGAACCGCCTGGCCGTCATCCTGTTCGCGGTCGCCGTGCTGCTGGCCCACTCGCTCGGGATCCACCAGACCGGCGGCGGGGACTACGCGGCGCCCTACGACTTCGCCCACGTCGCCTACCGCGTCGCGCGCAACCTCGTGCGCGAGGGCACGCTGGCGTGGAACCCCGGCGGGCCTGTGGTCGAGTCCTATCCCTCGCCCTCGTGGGTGCTCGTCGCGGCGGTGGCCGAGCGGCTCACGATCGGCCCGAACCAGCTCACGCAGTGGCTGGGCACGCTGTGCGCGCTGGGCTCGATGGTCGTCCTGGCCCAGTTCTCGACCAAGCGCCTGGCCGGGCTGATCGCGCCGCTCCTGCTCGCGGCCAGCGGCGCGGCGGCTGCGGCGGGCGGCAGCGGCACCGAGGTCGGGCTCGCCATGCTGCTCGTCACGACCGCGGCCTTCGCCTCGGAGACCGGCCGCGGGGGGCTCTTCGGCCTCGCCGGAGCGCTGCTCCTGTGGACGCGAAAGGAGGGTGCGCTGTTCCTGGCGGCGTGGTTCGTGCTGGAGCTCCTCGACCGCCCGCGCACGGACGGCGCGCGCCGGCGCGCGCTGCGCGGCGGCTTCAGCGCGGTGCTCGTGGCCTTTATCGTGCTCCTGTTCCTGCGGCGCTTCGCGACCGGCGGCTGGATCTCGCCCTTCGAGCAGCAGCTCCTGCGCTGCGACGGGCACCAGATCGGCCTGGGGATCGGCTACCTCGAGGGCTACCTCCTGTGCTCGGGCTCGGGGCTCCTCGTGCTCGTGCCGTGCGCGTCCTTGTGCCTCGGGCTGCTGCCCGCCCGCGGCCGGCGCGCGCTCGTGCTCGCGCTGGTGTGGGCGCTCGTCGTCGCGGCCAACGGCGGCGACCCGCTGCCGTTCTGGAACGCGCTCGTGCCGGTCCTGCCGCTCGTCTTCCTCGCCATCCAGGAGGCGATCGCGGCCTGGCTCGACCGCACGCCGGCGCACACGGCCCTCGCCTCGCTGCTGCTCGTGGCGAGCGTGACCGCATCGTTCCTCGTCAGCCGCCTGCCGACCGACATCGGGCCGCTGCCGCTGGAGGCCTGGCACCGCGCCTGGATGGAGCCCGAGCCCTCGCTGCGCGCCGCCTACGGGCGCTCGCTCGGGCGGCTGGGCCTGGCCGAGGAGATCCGCGACGTCGAGCGCCTGCGCGTGCTCGGCGTGTACCTGCGCGACCGCACGGCCGAGCCCTCGACGCTGCTCACGTTCTGGCCGGGCGCGATCGGCTACCTCTCGCGGCGCACGGTCTACGACATGCTCGGCCGCGCCACGCCGCTGCCCGGCGAGAGCCGGCCGCGCGCCTGGGCCGGCGACGACCGCGTCGACCTGGTCGCGGCCTTCCGCAGGCAGGCCGACTACGCCGCGCCGATCCTGGGACGCCTGGGCGAGGGCCAGTCGCCCGCGGACATGCTGCACGAGTGGCTCGAGCGCCACGACGTCGCGGGCGACGTGGACGACCGGCTCTTCTCCCTGCTCGAGGCGCTGGGCGGGTACGAGCTCGTCGCCGTCCCCGTCCCGCTCGACAGCCGCCAGCCGCGCGTGACCTCGCAGGTGCCCTTCCTGATCCTGCGCAGCCGCGACAAGCAGGAGGCGCCGACGCTCTCGCTGCGCCCCGCCGGCGGCGGCTTCGAGGTCGTCGTCCACCACCACGGGAACCAGCAGGTGGCCGACCTGACGATCCTCGCCCGGCGCGCGGACGGCCGCACCTGGACGATGCGACCGACCGGCGAGTTCGTGCCCGAGCGCGTCGTCGCGCGCGCGAACCTGCTCCTGTACCCGACCGGCTCGCTGCCGATCCGCCTGGCCACCGGGCGCGTGCCGGCCGGGCTGGACGCGCTCGAGCTCGTGGCCCAGCTCCACAACCCCGGCACGAGCATCGACGTGCCGCTGGCCGCGGTCGGCAGCCCCGCCGCGCTGGAGCTCGAGCCCTCGCCCCCGCGCTAGGCGGGGAGGCTGGCGGCATGGCCGAGCCGCCGACCCCCGCCCCCGGCGGCCCGCGCAGGAGCTCCTGCCGCTCGTGTACGACGAGCTGCGGCGCCTGGCGCGCGCGCGCATGGCGGACGAGGCGCCCGGGCTGACGCTGCAGGCGACCAGCCTCGTGCACGAGGCCTACCTGCGGATCGCGGCCGAGGGCGAGCCCGTGTGGAGGGACCGCCGGCACTTCTTCGGCGCCGCGGCGCGCGCGATGCGTCACTGGGCGCTGGCCACGGCGATGGTGCGCGTCGGGCGCACGCTGGTCGAGGAAGAGCTCCTGGCGGAGGCCGAGCCGCTGCTGCTCGCCGCGCACCGCTCGCTCGAGCTGCAGTTCGGCGCGGAGAGCTCGGACGCGCTGGCCGCTGGCGATCTCCTGGCCGAGCTCTACGCGCGCTGGGGTCGCACCGAGGACGCGCGCGCGTACGCGCGCCGCGCGGCGCCCGCCGCGCGCTGAGCGCCGTTCGCGGCGCATCACGGTTGCGCGGCGATCCGGATCGAGCCGACAATCCCGACGACCCCGATCCAGAGCCAGTCCCCGTGGAACCACCCGAGATCGTGCTCAGCGTTGCCGCGGCCGCGTTGCGCGCGCCCGCCGAGCACCTCGCGGCGTACCCGCGCGACCAGGGCTTCTTCTCCGGCTGGCGCTTCTGGTGGGTGGACGACGATTGCTCGCCGCCGAGCGGGGTCCACGTCGCGGAGCGCGAAGGGCGGGCCGTCGTCGTCCGCCTGGACGAGGGGCTCGGCCCTCTCGTGGACGAAGAGCCGGTCGTCCTCGCCGACGCCGCCGCGGCGGTGGCCTACGCCCGATGGTTCGTCGAGGTGACCTCGCGGCCCACCGTCGTCATCGATCACCTCGGCGAGATCGTCGGCCCGATCGAGCGGGCGATCGCCGGCGTCGAGGCTCCCGTCTCTCCTCCCGTCGCGGCGCGGGACGGTGCCGGCGGGTGGACGGTGACGCTGTTCCTCCACGAGCTCGACTGGCTCGAGCGGGGCCTGCTCCGCATCGCGCCCGACGGGAGGGCAACGATCGAGAGGGAGCGGATCGGCGAGGGGCTGTCGATCTTCGCCGCGTGGGAATGAGCCGCGAACGCCTCTTCTGCGCGATCGCCCTACCGTCGCGGCGGTACGCCCGGAAGCTCGCCGGGGTCGGCGTCCCTGCGCGCGTCGAGCGCCGGCCACAGGATCGCGTCGAGCTTCGTGCGGTTCTCGGCGCCCGCCAGCTCGAAGCCGATCTCGACCGTGGGTCCTGGACCGTGCTCGAAGAGATACCGGGTCACGTCGGCGCCCGCCGGAGGCTCCGTCCAGCCCCCGATGTCGTACAGGCGCACGGCCCTCCGACCGCGGTCGCCGTCGATGCTCAGACGGAGCGGCGTGAGCACGACGTGGCGGTCCGGCCGGCCCCTCGCACGCTGGACGACCAGCGCGAGCACCGGCTCGTCGTCGCGCAGCGCGTGCGCGGCGCGGACCTCGGCTCGCCGCGCTTCGTCGAGCTCCTCTCCCGCGAGCACGCCGTGGGCCTGCGGCGGACGTCCGAGGTCGGGGAACGCGAGCCGCCGGACGACCCACAGCACGAAGAGCGCGACCGCGACGTGGATCATCCAGCCGGAGAGCAACGCTTCAGCCCCTCTGGACCGTGACCATGCAGGAGATGCCTCGGCTCTTCGACTATAGGCCGGTCCGCCTCGGCGTGCCGCCGTGGTGGCTGACGCTCGCGGTGCTCGTGCTCGGGGCCGCCGTCGGCGCGAAGGCCGCGCTCGAGCTCGATTACGGCCTGGGCGCGGCATGGCTGATCTCGCTCGGCGTGCTCGGTGCGGGAGCGTCGCTCGGGTACTGGATCGATCCCGGGAGGACGACCGACGCGGCGCGCGACCAGGACCCGCGAGCGTCGTCCGTCCTGTGGGTCAGGCTCTGCCTGCTCTTCGTGGTGATCCAGCTCCCGGCGGTCACCTGGCGGCTCCTGAACGGCGACCCGGAGGTCCGCGGCGCGAAGGCCTACCTGGCCGCGCACGCCCCTGCGCTCGTCGCGGGCCTCGCGGAGCTGCCGCCGCGCGAGCGGAAGGCAGGCATCGCCCTGCCCGTGCCGACGGCGGACGCGCCGCTGCTGCTGTCCGCTCGGCAGGTCCGCGTCGGGGAGGAAGCGGGCCGTGCCTGGATCGAGTTCGAGCGCTCGTTCTCGGGCCGCAGGGAGGTGTACCGGTACGACGTCGGGCGGGGCCTCTGGTCGGTCTCGCGCGAGAGGAGCGAGTAGGGACACGCGGTCGCGAGCGCCGCGCGCGGCGCTCACATCGCCGCCTGCTCGCGCGTCCAGACGATGTTGTGGCGCGCGAGCTTCCGGTAGAAGGTGCTCTTGCCCATCTTCAGGATGCGCGCCGCCTTGCGCTTGTCGCCGCCGGTCTCGCGCAGCGCGCGCACGAGGTACATGCGCTCGTAGGCGGCGGGATCGAGCGGGATCTCCTGGCCGGAATCGGACGGCGCGGGGACAGGCCTGCCCGGGATGTACCTCGGGAGCGCGGCGCCGGGCTCGACTCCGGCCGGCGCCGGCGGCGGCCCCTCGCCGCCGGCCGTCAGGCGCCGGAAGAGATCGACCAGGGTCGGAGGGAGGTCGGTGACCTCGATGCGCTCGCTCACCGCCACCGCGCAGGCGGACTCGACGCAGTTCTCGAGCTCGCGGTCGTTGCCCGGCCACTCGTAACGCGCCAGCACCCACAGCACCTCCTGGGAGAAGTCGAGCTCCGGCGTGAGCGTGCCGTGGTGCTGCAGGTGCAAGCGCGCCTGCAGCAGCACGTCGTCGCGGCGCTCGCGCAGCGGCGGGATGCGCAGCTCGGAGCGGTTCAGGAGGTAGAACAGGTCGGGGTTGAAGGAGCCCGCCTCGACGCGCGCCTCCAGGTCCACCGTGCTCGAGGTGACCACGCGCACGTTGACGCGCTGGGGCACGCTCGAGCCGATGCGGTAGACGCGCCCGCTCTCGAGCACCTCGATGAGCTTGCCCTGCAGCCCGGCCGGCAGCGCCTCGATCGAGGTCAGCAGCACCGTCCCGTTGTCGGCCTGCTCGAACACGCCCGGACGGTCGGCGATCGCCTCGGGGAAGGTGCCCTTCTCGAAGCCGAACAGCTCGCGCTCGAGCAGCTCGGGGTCGAGCGCGCAGCAGTTGACCGGGATGAAGACGCCGGAGCGCGGCCCGCCGAAGTGCAGCGCGCGCGCCACCCACTCCTGGCCGGTGCCGACCTCGCCTCGGACGAGCACCGGCGCGTCGGCCAGGGCCAGCTTGGAGAGCCGCGCGCGCAGCTCGCGCGCCGGCGCGCTGTCGCCGGGGTAGGCCGAGGGGTGGAAGGTGCGCCGCGCGGCCTCGAGCAGCGGACCCAGCTCGCGGCGCGGCAGGCCTTGCTCCTCCATGCGCAGCATCTCCGCCGCCACGCGCCGTCGGCCGGCGTCGAGCAGGAGCAGCACCTTGTACGGGCGGTCGTTCGCGCCGGCGCGAGGCACGAGCGGGATGACCGAGGCGCTGAGCGAGCGGTGCCCCAGGTCGAAGCGGTAGCCCTCGCGCGGCTCGGTGCGCGCGTCGCGCACGAAGGCCTCCAGGCCCGTCCCGCGCGCCAGGGTGCCGACGCTCTTGTCGAGGATGTCGTTGCCGAGGATGTCGCGCGCGCCGCGGTCGGCGAAGCGCGCGTGGCCCTCGCCGTCCACCAGGATCGTGCCGTCGGGGCGGCCGGCCGCGAGCTCGCGGAACACCAGGCCGCGGCTCGAGTTGACCTCGCGCAGCGCCGACTCGAGGTCGCTGCCGCGCTGGCGCTCCTCGTGCAGGCGGCGGTTCTGCTGCTCCAGCAGCCGGTTCTGGAGGCTCAGGTCGTCCTGCAGCGACTTGATGCGCAGCATGGCGCGCACGACGTCCTCCATCAGGGTCAGGTCGCCCTTGACGAGGAACGACTCGCAGCCCGCCTCGTAGCCGCGGTGCAGGTCCTCCTGGCTCTTGACCTGGCCGCTGATCAGGACCACCGGGATGCCGACCAGCTGCGGGGTCTTCTTGAGCCGGCGGCAGACCTCGAAGCCGTCGATGCCCGAGCCGAGCCCGATGTCGACCAGGTGCAGGTCGTAGCGCCGCTCGCGCGCCCGCAGGATGCCGCGTGCGCCCGTGGACTCCACGTCCACCTCGTGGCCCAGGTCGCGCAGCCTGTTCTGGAGCAGGTTCTGCGTGCTGGTCTCGTCTTCGATCAGGAGGATGCGGCTCATGAAAGCCTCCGGCGGGAAGAGGGGGGCTGCACGGGCTGGTCATCGGCCAGGGTAAGGAGGAGCCACCGTTCCCCCGGGCCCCGCAGGTTCCAATGGTGGGAATTTCCCATATTTGGGACACAACGCCACCGCCGAGGCAAGCGCCAGGGCCGCACGGCCGCAGGGACCTTCCCCGCAGGCTCGCTCCCCTGCCGGGTCGAAGGAGGGACGGCGCCCGCCCCCTCTCCCCCTCTCCGCCCCTATCCTCCGCCCGCATGCGCTCCGCGCCCGCCCCCCAGGCCGGCCCCCAGGCCGCCCCCCCGGAGGGGGCACTCGGGGGCCTCCTCAAGCACTCGGCG
>CADEGS010000063.1:0-11464 GCA_902826945.1 uncultured bacterium
CTTCCGGCCCGACCTGGTCGTGATCCACGAGGCGGTCAACGACGTCGAGCCGCGCAACCAGCCCGGCTTCCGGCGCGACTACGCGCACTACCGCCACGCCTTCCGCGCGCCGCGCTTCCCCGCCCCGCTGCGCTGGCTGGCGCGGGAGAGCGACCTCCTCGTGTGGCTCCTCGGCCGCACCCCGCCGACGATCTACGACCTGACCGTCGTGCCGGCCGCCGGCGAGCGCCCCTTCGCCGCCGGGCGCTTCCCGCCGGAGACGCTCGCGCCCTACCGGCGCAACCTGCTCTCGATCGGCCGCAGCGTCGCGGCGCTGGGCGGCACGCTGGCGCTGATGACCCTGCCCTACGACCCGCGCCTGGACGAGGAGCAGCAGGACGGCCCGTGGGTCGCGGGAATCGCGGACGACAACCGCGTGATGCGCGAGCTCGCGCGCGAGCAGGGCTGGATCCTGTGCGACCTGCGCGCCATCGAGGAGCAGGACCCCGAGGCCTGGCGGCCGTTCTTCTCCGACGCGGTGCACGTGAGCGAGCAGGGCGACCTGCGCAAGGCCGAGCTCCTGGCGCAAGCGCTCCTCGACGCGCGCTTCTTCGAGCGCCTCGAGGCGGGCGAGCTCGGCGCGCGCGCGGGGCACGCGCAGGAGTCGGCGCGATGAGCGCTCCCCCGCCGCTCGAGCGCTCGCCGCGCGCGCGCCCGCTCCGGCGCCGCGCCGCCGCCCTGGCGCTGGCGTGCCTCGGGCTGGTCGGGCTGCTCGCCCTGGCCGAGGTCGCGTTCCGCGCGCGGGCCGAGCGGCTCGGCTTCGACGCCGCGCGCCGCGCGGCCGCGCGCGACTACGTGCTGCACGGCTGGACGGCGGGCTACGCGCCGCACCCGCACACGATCTTCCGGCGCCCGCCGGCGCCCGGCGTCGTGAACGCCGAGGGGTTCAAGGACGCGCAGTGGACGCTCGCGCGCACGCGGGGCGTGCCGCGCATCCTGTGCCTCGGCGGCTCGACGACCGAGAGCGGCAACGACGCCGGCCTGCAGGGCTCCTTCCCCTTCTTCCTGGGCGCGATCCTGCGCGAGCGCCTCGGCCGCGAGGTCGAGGTGCTGAACGCCGGCATGTCGGGCTGGAACTCGGCCGAGCTGGTCGCCGCCTGGTTCCTCGACCTGATCGACTTCCGGCCCGACCTGGTCGTGATCCACGAGGCGGTCAACGACGTCGAGCCGCGCGGCCACCAGGGCTTCCGGCGCGACTACTCGCACTACCGCCACGCCTTCGTGCCGCTCGCCTACGACCCGCTCACGCGCTGGCTGGCGGCGCACAGCGACCTGTGGCTGTGGCTGGTCGGCCGCGACGGCCCGCCGACGATCCAGGACATGACGGTCTTCCCCGACCATCCGCCCTACGGCTTCGACGGCGTGCGCTTCCCGCCCGGCACGCTCGAGCCCTACCGGCGCAACCTGCGCTCGATCGGGGAGAGCGTCCTGGCCGAGGGCGGCACGCTGGCCCTGATGACGCTCGTCTACGACACGCGCTACGACGCGCGGCCGCAGGAGGCGAAGGACGTCTGGCCGACGCGCCAGTTCCGCGTCGGCATCCGCGAGCACAACCAGGTCATGCGCGAGCTGGCCGCCGCGCACGGCTGGCTCCTGTGCGACCTCGAGGCGCTCGAGCGCGAGCGCATGGACGAGTGGGCGCCGTGGTTCCGCGACCTGGTGCACGTCGAGCCCGAGGGCAACCGCCGCAAGGCCGAGCGGCTGGCGCAGACCCTGATCGAGCAGGGCTTCTTCGCGCGCCTCGACGCCGCCGCCGGCGCCGGGGCCGCCGCGGAGCCGGACGGCGGCGCCGCGAGCGCCGCGCCCGGCCCGCGCTGAGGCGTCAGCCGAGGCGCGTGAGGCCGATCGTCAGCGGCTCGCCGCCGAGCTCGGCCTGCGCGCGGAAGGCGCTCTCGCGCGCGTTCCCGGCGCCGGTCGCGAGCGCGCCGGCGAGCACCTGCTCGCGCACGTAGGCCTCGTGCTCGGCGAGCGCCGCCACGACCTCCTCGGCCGCCTCGACCGCCAGCGCGACGCGGTCGGAGACGTGCAGCCCGGCGTCCTTGCGCGCCTGCTGCACGAGGCGCACGAGGTCGCGCGCCAGGCCCTCGCGCTCGAGCTCGGGCGTCAGGCGCGTATCGAGTACGACGACTGCGTTCCTCGACACCGGGCTCAAGACGAGCCCCCTGGCAAGACCAGGCTTGGGCTGGAGCCCCAGCTCACCTTCACCCTCCCGGAGCCACTGATCCTCTTCGGGTACTCCCTTGGCAAGGACGCGGATGCCCTCGGGAGACATTGTCCATCCCTTCCCAAGTCCGAGCGGAGCCGCTGCCAGGAAGGCCTTCATGTGCTTGCCCGCGTGCGGACCGAGCACTCGGGCGTTGAGCCTCAGATTCCAGTCCGCGAACTGGTCGAAGCCAATGCGCCAATCGAGCTCCTTGACGTTGACCTCGTCCTTGATGAGATCGGCATTCGACGGCTCCTCCAGGAATTCCACAATGTCGTCGAACGCCTTCGAGCCGTCGCCGGCGATCTTGAGCGAGGGCAAGGGCAATCTGGTCCTGAGTCGCTCCTGCTCGCGCAGACCAAGAGCGGTCGAACACACACTTCGAACAAAGTCCATCCGTTCGACCAGTTTCGCGTCGTCAGGCAACAGGTCTTTCTCGGGCCAGTCGCACAGGTGGACGCTCTCCTCGCCGGTCAGGCCGCGGTGGATCTCGTCGGTCAGGAAGGGCAGGAAGGGCGCCGCGACGCGGCACAGCGTCACGAGCGCGGTGTAGAGCGTGTCGTACGCGTCCTCCTTGTCCTGGTCCTGCTCCTGCTTCCAGAAGCGCGGCCGGCTGCGGCGGATGTACCAGTTGTTCAGCGCGTCGAGGAAGCCGCGCACGGCGGCGCAGGCGCGCGCCAGGTCGTAGGCCTCCATCGCCTCCTCGACGCCGAGCACGAGCTGGCGCGCCTTGGCCAGCACGTAGCGGTCGAGCGTGCCCTCCTGGTCGGCGCGCAGGCGCGCGCGCGCTCCGTCGGCGTTCGCGTACAGGCAGAAGAACGCGTAGGCGTTCCAGATCGGGTTGTGCACCAGGCGCACGACCTCGGCGAAGCCCTTGCCCTCGCGGTCGATCTGCAGGTCGGCGCCGCGCAGGATCGGCGACGAGCACAGGAACCAGCGCAGCGCGTCGGAGCCGTGCGTCTCGAAGACCGCGTCGGGCTCGGGGTAGTTGCGCAGGCGCTTCGAGAGCTTCGTGCCGTTCTCGTCGACGACGACGCCGTGGCACACGCAGTGGCGGAAGGGCTCGCGGTCGAAGAGCGCGGTGGCCAGCACGTGCATCGTGTAGAACCAGCCGCGCGTCTGGGCCACGTACTCGGTGATGAAGTCGGCCGGGAAGTGCGACTCGAACCAGGCCTTGCTCTCGAAGGGGTAGTGCACCTGCCCCCAGGGCATCGAGCCCGACTCGAACCAGCCGTCGAGCACGTCCTCGACGCGGCGCATGCGGCTCTTGCCGCTCGGGTCGTCGGGGTTCGGGCGCACGAGCTCGTCCACGAACGGGCGGTGCAGGTCGGTCGGCCGCACGCCGAAGTCGCGCTCGAGCTCGTCCAGGCTGCCGTAGACGTCGACGCGCGGGTACGCGGGGTCGTCGCTCTTCCAGACCGGGATCGGCGAGCCCCAGAAGCGGTTGCGGCTGATCGACCAGTCGCGCGCGCCCTCGAGCCACTTGCCGAACTGGCCGTCGCGCACGTGCTCGGGCACCCAGCGGATCCGCTGGTTGAGCTCGACCATGCGCTCGCGGAAGGCGCTGACCTTCACGTACCACGAGGAGAGCGCGCGGTAGATCAGCGGCTCGTCGGTGCGCCAGCAGTGCGGGTAGCTGTGCACGATCGTGTCGTGGCGCACGAGCGCGCCCTTCTGCTTCAGCGCGGCCGTGATCGGCTTGTTCGCCTCGAGCACGTTCACGCCCTGCCAGTCGGCGACCTCGGCCGTGAAGCGGCCGCTGCCGTCCACCGGGCACACGACCTCGATCCCGTTCTCGGCGCACACGCGCTGGTCGTCCTCGCCGAAGCCGGGCGCCATGTGCACGAGGCCCGTGCCCTCGGCCGTGTCGACGAAGTCGCCGGCGAGCACGCGGAACGCGTTCGGCCACGAAGCGAAGAAGGGGAAGAGCGGCTCGTAGGCGCGGCCGACGAGCGCGGCGCCCTTGCGCTCGCCGACGCGCCGCGCGCCCTCGAGCTCGCGCTCGTACTTCGCCAGCGCCGCCGCCGCGAGCACGACGCGCCGCCCGTCCTTCTCGAGCACCGCGTAATCGATCTCCGGCCCGACGGCGACCGCCAGGTTCGAGGGCAGCGTCCAGGGCGTCGTGGTCCAGATCCAGAGCTCGGCCGGCGCGCCGTCGAGCGGCTCGCAGAGGCGCAGGCGCACGGTCAGCGCCGGGTCCTGGCGCTCGCGGTAGGCGTTGTCCATGCGCGTCTCGAAGTTCGAGACGGGCGACTCCGCCGCCCACGAGTAGGGCATCACGCGGTAGCTCTCGTACACGAGGCCGAGCTCGTGCAGGCGCTTGAAGGCCCACAGGACGCTCTCCATGAAGGAGAGGTCCATCGTCTTGTAGTCGTTCTCGAAGTCGACCCAGCGGCCCTGGCGCTCGACGTAGCGCTGCCACTCGCCGCGGTAGCGCAGCACCGACTCGCGGCAGTGCGCGTTGAAGCGCCCGATCCCGTACTCGAGGATCTTCGCGCGCCCGGAGATGCCGAGCTCCTTCTCCGCCCCCATCTCGGCCGGCAGCCCGTGGCAGTCCCAGCCGAAGCGCCGCTCGACGCAGCGGCCGCGCATCGTCTGGTAGCGCGGCACGATGTCCTTCACGTAGCCGGTGAGCAGGTGCCCGTAGTGCGGCAGCCCGTTCGCGAAGGGCGGACCGTCGTAGAACACGTACTCGCCGCGCGCGCTCCCGCGCCGCGCCTCGACCGAGCGCTGGAACACGCGCCCCTCCTTCCAGCGCGCGAGCACGGCGCGCTCGAGCGCGGGGTAGTCGGGCTGGGAGGGGAGCGCGGGATAGGGGCCGCGGCCGCGCTCGGGCCGGGCGGTGTCGACGTCTTCGTGGCTCACGCGGGCGCAGTGTAGTGTCCGGACGGCGCCTCCCACACGCCCTCGCCTTGTCCTGGAGAACCTTCCGGTGCCTAGCGTGCCGCGCCGGACTCCGCGCGCGCGCGCGCCTCGGCCAGGCCGGCCTGGAGCTGGCGCTCGAGCTCCGGCTCGCCGCCCAGGGCGAGGATCGTCTCGAGGGCGCGCGCGAGGTCCGCCTCGGCCTCGGGCGCGCGGCCGAGCGCGAGCCGCGCGATGCCGCGGTTGAAGCGCAGGATCGCCGTCTGGCGGTGGCGCTCGCCGTGGCGCACGAGGCTGCGCTCCAGCGCGTCGCCGTAGAGCGCGTCGGCGTCCTCCAGCCGGCCCAGGTCGCGCTGGAGCTGGCCGAGGTTGTTCAGCGCCAGGATCACGCTCGGGTGGTCGCGCGCGTAGATGCGCTCCTTGCGCGCCAGCGCCTCGAGCATCAGGTCCAGCGCCTCGTCGAGCCGGCCCGCCTCCATGTAGGCGTTCGCGAGGTTCCCCATCGCGGACAGGGTCACCGGGTTCGTCGGCCCGCTCGTCTCCTCGTTCAGCGCCAGCGCGCGCTCGTAGAGCGCCAGCGCCTCGAAGCGTTGGCCGCGCGCGTCGAGGGTGAGCGCCAGGTTGTTCATGGCCCGGATCGTGCTCGGATCGCGCTCGCCCAGGAGCTCCCGGCGCACGCGCTCGAGCTCGCGGGCGAGCGCCTCGGCCTCCTCCAGCCGCCCCTCCTCGCGGCGCAGCTGCGCGAGCACTCCCAGGGATTGCAGGGTGCGCTCGTCCTCCGGCCCGAGCGCCGCGCGCCGCCCGGCGTGCGCGTGCTCGACCAGCGGCGCCGCCTCGGCCAGCCGCCTCTGCTGCAGCCACAGGCTCCCCAGGTCGTTCTCCGCCGTCAGGGTGTCCTGGTGCTCGGGGCCGAGCTCGGCGCGGCGCAGCGCGAGCGCGCGCGCGAGCTCGCGCTCGGCCGCCGGCAGGAGCGCGAGCGAGAAGAACGCGTAGCCGATCGCGTGGCGCAGCGTGGCCTCGACCTCCGGCTCCTGCGTGGCGCCGACGCGCAGAGCGGCCTGCTCGAGCACCTCGCGCAGGAGCTCGGTGTCGCGCTCCTGCGCCACGGCCGGGTCGATCGAGAGCAAGACGTCGCGCAGGAAGCTCGCCACCGCCTCGTAGCGGCCGAGCTCGACGCGCGCGCGCCCGGCCTCGAGCGCGGCGGCGCGCTCGGCACGGCGCGCGCGCGCGGCCTGAACGGTCGAGACGACCGTGCCGCCGACCAGCGCGAGGAACACCGCGCACAGCCCGACGAGCGCCGCGCGGTGGCGGCGGGCGAACTTGCCCGCGCGGTAGAGGACGCCCGGCGGTCCGGCCGAGACCGGCTCGCCGTCGAGGTGGCGCTGCACGTCGAGCGCGAGCTGGCTGGCCGACGCGTAGCGCCGGTCGCGGTCCTTCTCCAGGCAGCGCATCACGATCCAGTCGAGGTCGCCGCGCACGCGCCGCGCGAGCGCCGTCGTGCGCCCGCGCGCCGCCGCCAGGCGCGTGCTCGGCCGCGGCGGGTCCGCCTCGAGGATCTGACGGCGCAGCTCGGCGGCGCCGCCGGACGCCGCGTCGAAGGGCGTTCCGCCGCACAGGATCTCGTACAGGAGCACGCCCAGCGAGTAGACGTCCGAGCGCGTGTCCACGTCGGCGCTGCCCGCCGCCTGCTCGGGGCTCATGTAGGCCGGCGTGCCGACGAGCTGGCCGCCGCGCGTCGCGAACGGCTGCTCGACCAGCGGCTGCTCGAGCGCCTTCGCGATGCCGAAGTCGATCACCTTGGGCGCGAGCCGCCCGTCGACCTCCGCGACGAGCACGTTCGAGGGCTTGAGGTCGCGGTGGATCACGCCCTTCTGGTGCGCGTGCTGCACGGCGCGGCAGACCTCGAGGAAGAGCCCCAGGCGCGCCTCGACCGCGAGCCCGCGCGCCTCGCACAGCTCGGTGATCGGGCGTCCGAGGACGAGCTCCATCGCGAACCACGGCCGGCCCTCCGGCGTCGAGCCGCCGTCGAAGACCTTCGCGATGCAGGGGTGGTCCATCAGCGCCAGCGCCTGGCGCTCGGCCTGGAAGCGGGCCACGACCTCGCGCGTGTCGAGGCCGGCCTTGAGCAGCTTGAGCGCGACCTGGCGGCGCACGGGCGCCGCCTGCTCGGCGCGCCAGACGGTGCCGAAGCCGCCCTCGCCCAGCCGGTCGAGCAGCCGGTAGTCGCCGATGCGCTCCGGCACGGTCTCGTCCAGGGCCGCGCGCGCGAGCGCCGTCGCGGGCGCGGCCTCCGCCGCGCGCGCGTGCCCGGCGAGCAGCCCCTCCACCCGCCCGGCCAGGGACGGCTCGGCGGCGCGCAGATGCTCGAGGTACGCCCCGCGTTCGGCCGGCGGGAGCTCGACGGCCTCCAGGAAGCGCTCCTTGGCGCGCGCCGCGTGGCTGGCCTGGCCGGGTTCCATCGCTCGCGGGCGGACCCGCGGCAGCATCGTAGCGGCCGGGCGGCGGCCCGCCGCTTGCTGGAGCGGCCCGCGGGCGAGAAAGCGCTCGCAACCTACTCGCCCGGCCGTACGCGCGTCAGCATGGACGGCCGCCCGCCCCCCTGCGGGCGGCCCCGCATTCCAAGAGAACCACCGGAGACAAGCATGAGAGCCCTCTTCCACGCCGTGCTCGCGGCCGGCCTCCTCCTGGCGCCCGTTGCGGCCCTCGGACAGGAAGGCCCCCAGAAGACCGAGAAGGTCAAGAACAAGGACCAGCAGAAGGACAAGGCCGACAAGGCCAAGACCTTCCAGATCGGCCAGGAGGTCGATCGCGTCGCGCTGCGCGACATGGAGGGCAAGGTGCACAAGGTCGCGGACTTCCGCGGCAAGGTCGTCGTGCTCGACTTCTGGTCGATCGACTGCCCCGTCTCGCGCGCCTACGAGGCGCGCCTGAAGAAGCTGTACGAGACCTACGCGCCGAAGGACGTCGTGTTCCTGGCGGTGGACGCCAACACGACCGAGGTCGACCGCGGCTCGGACCAGCCGTACGCGCGCATCGAGAAGTACGTCAAGGACAACTCGATCCCCTACAAGATCCTGATCGACGACCACAACTGGGTCGCCGACCGCTTCGACGCCAAGACGACGCCGCACGTGTACGTGCTCGACCAGAAGGGCGTCCTGCGCTACGCCGGGGCGATCGACGACGACCCGAAGGGCGAGATGGGCGACAAGGCGACGAACCACGTCGCGGCGGCGCTCGACGCGGTGCTGGCCGGCAAGGAGGTCGCGGTGACGACGACCAAGCCCAAGGGCTGCACGATCAAGCGCGTGACGCCCGAGGAGCAGAAGACCTGGCGCGAGGAGCACAAGAAGAAGCAGAAGGA
The DNA here is from genome assembly GCA_902826945.1 of uncultured bacterium. The sequence goes on from CADEGS010000063.1 coordinate 8,469, forward strand.
CAAGGGCGGCAACGAGGGGACGGACGAGCCGTGAGCCGTCCCGACCGACCGCGGCGCGCCCGGGGACCGCTCCTGGGCGCGCTCGCGGCGGCCGGCCTGATCGCCTGCGCGGCGCGCGGCGCCGAGCCGCCGCCGCGCCTGAGCCTCGACGCGGCCGCGCTCGCGGACTACCTGCGGCCGGCCGCGGGCGAGCGCGCGGTGGTGGCCAACTTCTGGGCCACGTGGTGCGGCCCGTGCGTGGCGGAGATGCCGCACCTGGTCGAGCTCGCGCGGCGCCACGCGCCGGACGGCGTGCGCGTCGTGGCGGTGTCGATCGACCTGCCGCTGCCGTTCGAGGCGCAGACCGCCGCCGAGGTGCACGCCTTCGCGGACGCGCGCGGGTTCGACCTGCCGGTCGTCGCGCTGACCGACGGCTGGGACGACGTGCTGGAGCGCTACGAGCTCTCCGGGCCGGTGCCCGCCACGATCGTGCTCGACCGCTCCGGCGCCGTCCTCGAGCGCCACGAAGGCGCCGCCGACCTCGAGCGCTTCGAGGCCATGCTGCGCGGCGCGCTGGCCGGCGCAGCCGCCCCGCCGGACCGCGGCGGCTCCTGACGCGCGCGCCGCGCGCGGGGGGCGCCCGGGGCCGCGTGCCCACGCGCGGCCTTCCTGCTATTCTCTCCGCCCTTCCGAGGAACCCGAGCACCTAGCCCGCCCTGGCGGGAAGCGCGATTGGAGCCCCCATGACGACCGAGAGCACGGCCACCGTCCGCGTCGGGACGACCGTCCCCGACTTCAAGCTGACCACCTTCGAGCCCACCACCGGCGGCTTCGGCGAGTACTCGCTGGAGAAGGCCAAGAAGGAGGGCAAGTGGACGATCCTGGTCTTCTACCCCGCCGACTTCACCTTCGTGTGCGCGACCGAGTTCGCCGCGCTGGCGGAGCGCCACAAGCACTTCAAGGAGCTGGGCGGCAACGTCGTCACGGTGAGCTGCGACACGCAGTTCACGCACCTCGCCTGGCAGCGCGAGGAGCAGGAGCTGAAGAAGGTCGAGTACTCGATGGGCGCCGACCGCACGGGCAAGGTCGCGCGGATGTTCGGCGTCTACATGGAGGAGACCGGCCTGGCGCTGCGCGGCAGCTTCATCATCAGCCCCGAGGGCAAGCTGATGAGCGCCGAGGTCAACTTCCTGAACCTGGGGCGCAACATGGACGAGCTCCTGCGCAAGTTCAAGGCGAACAAGTACCTCGCCAAGATGCCGGCCGAGGTCTGCCCGGCCGAGTGGAAGAACGAGGGCGACGTCACGCTCAAGCCCGGCCCCGAGCTGGTCGGCCGCGTGCACCAGGCCAAGAAGGGCTGATCCCGCGCCCGCGGGCGCCCGCCGCGAGCCCGGACCGCCCGCGCGGCCCGGGCTCGCTCGTTTCCGGGGCCGCCGAAAGCGAGGCTGAAGCCGCGGCGGCCGGCGGACGATACCTTCCCTGCCCCGGGGCCTGCCCGGCGGATCCCCGGTGCGCCTCCTCGCCAAGTACTTCCTGCGCGGCCTGCTGCTCGTCGTGCCGACCGCGGCCACGATGTGGCTGCTCTACCAGGTGTTCGTCTTCGTCGACGGCCTGGTGCGGCTGCCCGCGGAGGAGTGGACCGTGCCGCTCGTCGGCTGGCGCGTGCCGGGCGTGCGGCTGAGCTTCCCGGGCTCGGGCGTGCTCCTGACGCTGGCCTTGGTGACCGCGGTCGGCGTGCTGGGCTCGAACATCTTCACGCGCCAGCTCTTCACGCTCTCCGAGCGCCTCTTCACGCACATGCCCGGCGTGAAGCAGCTCTACGGCGCGATCAAGGACCTGATCCAGGCGCTCGTCAGCGAGGACAAGAAGTTCGACAAGCCGGTGCTCCTGAGCCTGACGGAGGAGGTCGAGGTGATCGGCTTCGTCACGCGCGAGAGCCTCGACGACCTCGGCCTCGAGGCGCGCGTGGCCGTGTACGTGCCGCAGTCCTACAACTTCGCCGCGAACCTGATCGTCGTGCCCGCCGCGCGCGTGCGCCCGCTCGCGCTGCCGGCCGCCGACGTGATGGCCTTCGTCGTCTCGGGCGGCGTGCTCTCGGTCGATCCCAAGGGCCCGAGCCGGGGCTGAGCGCGCCCCACGGCCGCGGGCGGGCTAGCCCCTGGCCGCGGCCAGCAGGCCGGCGTCCGCGAGCGCGCGCTGCATCGTCTCGCCGATCTTGGCCGGGCTGTGCGTGACGGCGACGCCGGCGCGCTCGAGCGCGGCGATCTTGTCCGCCGCCGTGCCCTTGCCGCCCGAGATGATCGCGCCCGCGTGGCCCATGCGCCGGCCGGGGGGAGCGGTGACGCCGGCGATGAAGCCCACGACGGGCTTCTCCACCTCGGAGGCGATGAACTCCGCCGCCTGCTCCTCGGCGCTGCCGCCGATCTCGCCGATCATCACGATCCCGTCGGTGTCGGGGTCGTCGGCGAACGCCTGCAGGCAGTCCACGAAGCTCGTGCCGTTGACCGGGTCGCCGCCGATCCCGATGCAGGTGGACTGGCCGATCCCGAGCGTCGTGAGCTGCCACACCGCCTCGTAGGTCAGCGTGCCCGAGCGCGACACGACGCCGATGCGCCCGGGCTTGTGGATGTAGCCCGGCATGATGCCGATCTTGCACGCGCCGGGCGTGATGATGCCGGGGCAGTTCGGCCCGATCAGGCGCGAGCCCGAGCCGCGCACGGCCTCCATCACGCGCACCATGTCGAGCACCGGGATGCCCTCGGTGATCGTCACGATCGTCTCGATGCCCGCCTCGAGCGCCTCGAGGATCGCCGCGGCGGCGAAGGGCGGCGGGACGTAGATCACGCTGGCGTTGGCGCCGGTCGCCTCGCGCGCCTGCGCCACGGTGTCGAACACCGGCAGGCCGAGGTGCGTCGTGCCGCCCTTCTTGGGCGTCACGCCCCCCACCATCTTCGTGCCGTAGGCGATCGCCTGCTCGGAGTGGAAGGTGCCGGTCTTGCCGGTGAAGCCCTGGCAGA
>CADEGS010000063.1:11564-19007 GCA_902826945.1 uncultured bacterium
GCGATCGCCTGCTCGGAGTGGAAGGTGCCGGTCTTGCCGGTGAAGCCCTGGCAGACGAGCTTCGTGTCGCTCCCGACCCAGACGCTCATGTCGTTCTCCTCGTTCTCTCGCTCGGGGGGCGGCTAGAGCCGCGCGCAGATCTTCTCGGCCGCGTCGTCCAGGTCGCTGGCGGTGATCAGCGGCAGGCCGGACTGGTCCAGGATCTTCTTGCCCTTCTCGACGTTCGTGCCCTCCAGGCGCACGACGAGCGGCACGCGCAGCTCGACCTCCTTCACCGCGGCGCACACGCCCTCGGCGATCACGTCGCAGCGCATGATCCCGCCGAAGATGTTGACCAGCACGCCGCGCACCTGCGGGTCGGAGAGCAGGATCCGGAAGGCCGCCTGCACCTTCTCCTTCGTCGCGCCGCCGCCGACGTCGAGGAAGTTCGCCGGCCGGCCGCCGTGCAGCTGGATGACGTCCATCGTCGCCATCGCCAGCCCCGCGCCGTTCACCATGCAGCCGATGTTGCCGTCGAGCGCGATGTAGGAGAGGTCGTACTTGCTGGCCTCGATCTCCTTCGCGTCCTCCTCGTGCAGGTCGCGCAGCGCGGCCAGCTCGGGGTGGCGGAAGAGCGCGTTGGCGTCGAAGTTGATCTTCGCGTCCAGCGCGAGCACGCCGCCCTCCTTGGTCGTGACCAGCGGGTTGATCTCCGCCAGCGAGCAGTCGAGCTCGACGAAGGCCTTGGCCAGCGCCTGCAGGAAGCCGACCGCCTGCGGGAGCAGCGCGCCCGCGAGGCCGATGCCCCGCGCCAGCCGTTCGGCCTCGGCCTTGTCCAGCCCCCTGGCCGGCGAGTACGCCGCGCGGAGGATCTTCTCCGGCGTCCTCGCGGCGACCTCCTCGATGTCCATGCCGCCCTCGGACGAGGCCATCACGACGGGGAGCTGGCGCTCGCGGTCGATCGCGATGCCGAGGTAGAGCTCCGAGGCGATGCTCGAGCCCTCCTCGACCCACAGGCGCCGCACGAGCTGGCCGCCGGGCCCGGTCTGGTGCGTGACGAGCGGCTTGCCGAGCATGCCGGCCGCCGCGGCTTTCGCCTCGGCGGCGCTCTTCACCACCTTCACGCCGCCGGCCTTGCCGCGGCCGCCGGCGTGGATCTGCGCCTTGACGACGGTCACCGGCGTGCCGAGCGCCGTGTGCGCCGCGGCGGCCTCGTCGGGCGTCGCGCACTCCTTGCCGCGCGGCACGGCCACCCCGCGCGCGCGCAGGAGCTCCTTGGCCTGGAATTCGTGGATCTTCATGAGGCGTTCTCCGCCGGGCCTCGGCGCGGCCGGCCCGGGCCGTCCGGGCGTCCCGGACAAAGGTCGCGGAGTGTAGCGGGCCGCGCGAGGCCGGGGGAAGGAAAAGGCCACGCGCGGCGGCCGCGCGCTTGCGCGCCGCGCGCCGGCGGCCACGATGTCCGCCCGATGGAGACGCGGGGGGAAACGCGGGCCGCCGGCGGCATCCTGGTGGACCACGAGCTCGAGGCGCTGCTCGGCTCCGCCATCCGCGGCGTCGAGCGTCCGTGCGAGCGCGCGCAGGTGCAGCCCGCCAGCGTGGACCTGCGCGTCGGCGCGCTGGCGCACCGCGTCCGCGCCGGCTTCCTGCCCGAGCGCGCGGCGGTCGAGGATCGCCTGGCGGAGCTCGCCACCTCGTGCGTGTCGCTCGCGGGCGAGGGCGGCGTGCTCGAGCGCGGGCTGGTCTACCTCGTGCCGCTCGAGGAGGAGCTCGCGCTCGCGCCCGACGTGCAGGCGCGCTTCAACCCGCGCAGCACCTCGGGCCGCTGCGACCTGTTCACGCGCGTGCTCGTGCCGGGGCACCCGCGCTTCGACGAGACGCCGCGCGGCTACCGCGGCAAGCTGTGGCTCGAGGTCGCGCCGCTGTCCTTCCCGGTGCGCGTGCGGCGCGGCGACCGGCTCTCGCAGCTGCGCCTGCAGCGCGGCCCGGCGGCGCTGGAGGCGGACGAGCTGCGGGCCGTCTGCGAGCGCACGCCCCTGTGCTACGAGGGCCGTCGCCCGCTCCGGCTCGACGAGCTGCGCTTCGACGACGAGGGTGCGCTGGAGCTGCGGGTCGGCCTGGAGGGTCGCGACCCCTGCGGCTGGCGCGCGGCGCGCACGACCGCGGTCCTCTCCTTCTCCGCCGTGCGCGCCCACGACGCGCTGGACTTCTGGGAGCCGGTGCACGCGCGCGCCGGCGCCTGCATCCTCGAGCCGGAGCGCTTCTACCTGTTCGCCTCCCGCGAGCGCATCCGCATCCCGCCCGACCTCGCGGCCGAGATGCTGCCGATCGACGTCGGCATCGGCGAGCTGCGCAACAACTACGCCGGCTTCTTCGACTCGGGCTTCGGCTGGCAGGCGGATGCCGGCGGAGCGCCGCCGGGCACGCCGGCCGTGCTCGAGGTCCGTGCGCACGACGTGCCGTTCGTGGTCGAGGACGGGCAGGTCTTCTTCCGCCTGCGCTTCTTCAGGACCGCCGGGACCCCGCGCAACCTCTACGGGGAGGGACGCACGGGCGAGTCCTACCGCGACCAGGACCTGACCCTGGCGCGTCCGTTCCGACTCCCCGGCGCCTGAGCGGACACCAGGGAGCCCGCCGGCGAGTACGATCCGGACGTGCTCCGCCCGCGACGGCTCGTCCTGCTCCTGATGGCCCTCGCCTCGGCGGCTCCCGGCCGCCCCGCTCCGCCCGGCGGGTCGCTGCGCTTCTTCGGCAACGGCGTGGACGACGTCGACCGCGTCAAGATCCGCATCGACGACCCGGCGAACGCGCAGCCGGGCCCGCCGGTCGACGTCGGCGACGGCGACTTCACGATCGAGCTGTGGCTGCGCGGCCACGCCGCCCAGAACACCGCCGGCGCGATCGACTGCGGGACGAGCGTGAGCTGGATCTTCGGCAACATCGTCGTCGACCGCGACCGCTACAACCAGGGCCGCGCCTTCGGGCTCTCGCTCGGTGACGGTCGGCTGGCCTTCGGGGTGCTGAACGACGCCTTCGAGGCGCTCACGATCTGCGGCGCGACCTTCGTGCTCGACGGGGCCTGGCACCACGTCGCGCTCCAGCGCCGCCGCTCCGACGGGCGCATGCAGGTCTTCGTCGACGGCGCGCTCGACGCGGAGGCGGACGGCCCCGACGGCGACCTGTCCTATCCCGACGACGGCGTGCCGGGTCCGTTCTGCGGCGGACCCTGCACGAGCAGCGACCCCTTCCTCGTGCTCGGCGCCGAGAAGCACGACGCGGGGCCCGCCTTCCCTTCGTTCTCCGGCTGGCTCGACGAGGTGCGCGTCTCGAGCGCGCTGCGCTACGACGGCGCCTTCGTCCCTCCGCGCCGGCCGTTCGTGCCCGACGCCTGGACCGCCGCCCTCTACCACCTCGACGAGGGCCAGGGGGACGTGGTCGGCGACGCCTCGGGCGCACCGGGCGGGCCGAGCGACGGCGAGCGCCGCCACGGCGGCACCCCGGCCGGCCCCTCGTGGTCGAGCGACACCCCTTTCCGGCGCGCGTTCGTGCGCCGCGGCGATCCAGCGCCGCGCTGAGTGTCGGGCCCCTCGATGGCGCCGCCGGCCTGCTCGCCTCGCCGGCGGTTGCGCCCGCCGCCCTGGCTCCTCTTGCTCCTCGCGTGCGCCTGCCGCTCGCGCATCGCGCCGCCCGACCTCGGCCGGCTCTACGACCGCGTCGCGCAGGAGCACCACGAGGGGCGCAACCCGGTGATCCTGATCCCGGGCATCCTGGGCTCGAACCTCGCGCAGGCGGGCACGCGCCGCGTCGTCTGGGGCGCCTTCGAGGGCGACTACGCGAACCCCTCGCGCGCCGACGGCGCGCGCCTGGTCGCGCTGCCGATGCGGGAGGGCCTCCCGCTGGCCGCGCTCGCGGACGACGTCGTCGTCGCCGGCGCGCTGGCCAGCCTGCACGTGCGGATCTTCGGGCTGCACCTCGGCGTGCGCGCCTACGTGAACATCCTCTCGGCGCTGGGCGTCGGCGGCTACCGCGACGAGGCGCTCGGCCTCTCGGGCGCGGTGGACTACGGCGCGGAGCACTTCACCTGCTTCCAGTTCGCCTACGACTGGCGGCGCGACCTGGCCGAGAACGCGCGCGCGCTCGACGCCTTCGTGCGCGAGAAGGACGCCTACGTGCGCGCGGAGACGCTGCGCCGCACGGGCCGCGCGCCCGGGCCGCTGCGCTTCGACGTCGTCGCGCACTCGATGGGCGGCCTGCTCCTGCGCTACTGGCTGCGCTACGGCACGGCCGACCTCGGCGACGAGGGCGAGCTGCCGCCGATCACCTGGGCCGGAGCCGAGCGCGTCGAGCGCGCGGTCCTGATCGGCACGCCGAACGCGGGCTCGGGCGAGGCCTTCCGCCAGCTCCTCCAAGGCGCCAAGCTCGGGCCCTTGCTGCCGCGCTACCCGCCCGCGGTCCTGGGCACGATGCCCGCGGTGTACGAGCTCCTGCCGCGCCCGCGGCACGGCTTCTGGCGCCTGGCGGGCGCGGCGCCGGACGCCGCCGAGCCCGACTGGCTCGCGCCCGAGACCTGGGAGCGCTTCGGCTGGGGGCTCGCCGACCCGCGCCAGGAGGACGTGCTGCGCGCGCTGCTCCCCGACGAGCCCGATCCCGCCGCGCGCCGGCGCATCGCGCTCGACCACCAGGCGAAGTGCCTGCGGCGCGCGCGGCGGCTGTTCGAGGCGCTCGACCGGCCGGCGGCGCCGCCCGCGCCGACCGAGCTCGTGCTCGTCGCGGGCGACGCGGTGGAGACGCTCGCCGGCGCGACGGTGGACGCGAGCGGCCGCGTCACCTTCGACCGCAGCGCGGCCGGCGACGGCACCGTCGCGCGCGCGAGCGCGCTCGGCGACGAGCGCACCGACGCGAGCTGGCGGCCCGTGCTGCGCTCGCCCGTCGCCTGGCGGCGCGTGCTCTTCTTCTTCGAAGGACCACCTCGGCCTGACGCGCGCGCCGGCCTTCATCGACAACCTGCTGTTCCTCCTGCTGGAGGAGCCGCGGCCCGCGCGCGGCGAGGGCTCCTAGCGCGGCACCGCGGCTTCCACGGCGGCGGGCGGCGGGAGCGGCTCGGCGTCCGCGCGTCCAGCGAGCAGCGCGCCCAGGTCGAGCACGCCGCCGCTCGCCGTGCGGCCGTCCAGCGCCGGCACGACGCGCGCGGTCGCGAGCAGCCGGCGGCGTACGTCGGAGGGGCTCGCCTGCGGCCGGCGCTCCCACCACAAGGCCGCCGCGCCCGCCACCTGCGGCGCGGCGTACGACGTGCCGGCGCCGACCAGGCCGTAGGCGTCCGGCGCGCCCAGGCCGGCGGCGAGGAGCAGGACCGCGGGCGCCGCCAGGTCCACGCTCGCCGCGCCGCGGTCGAAGGTCGCCGGCAGGCCGTCCTCGCAGTCCGTGCCGGTCACCGACACGACGCAGTCCAGCGGGAACGAGGCCGGGAGGAACGGGTCGCGATCGTCGTCGGCGCCCTCGCCCGCGCGCCCGTTGCCGGCCGACGCGACGACCAGGTGCCCGGCGCGGCCGGCGGCCTCGATCGCGCGCCGCAGGTCCTCGAAGTCCTCCGGGTGCGAGCCCGCATAGGCGCCCCAGGCGGCGCAGGAGACCTGCGCGCCGGCCTTCACGGCGTACTCGAGCGCCGCGATCGCGCCGGCCACGTCGCCCGTCAGCGCTCCCTGCTCGTCGCGCGCGAGGATCGCGAGCGGCAGCAGGCGCGCCTTCCACGCGACGCCGCACATCCCGCGGCCGTTGTCGCCCGCGGCGCCGAGGATCGACGCCACCGCCGTGCCGTGCCCGTCCCTGTCCGCGACGTCGGGTGAGCCCGCGTGCAGCGCGCCCGGGAGCACCGTGCGCGGCACGAAGCTCCAGCCGTGCACGTCGTCCACGTAGCCGTTGCCGTCGTCGTCCACGCCCGCCACGCCGTCGCGCTCCAGCGCGTTCGCCCACAGGCTGGGCGCGAGGTCCTCGTGCTCGAGGTAGAGGCCCGAGTCGAGCACCGCCACGACCACGCGCGTGCTGGTCGCGCGCGTCCAGCCGACGCCGGCGCGCACGTCCGCGCCGCTCGTGCCGCTCCGGCCGGGAGCGAAGGCCTGGCCGACGTTGCGCAGCGCCCACTGCGAGACGAACAGCGGATCGTCGGGGTACAAGAGGCGCGCGTCGCCGGCGGCGGCCGTCGCGTGCAGCAGGCGGTTGGGCCGCAGCGTGGCGACGTCGGCGCCGAGCGCGTCGCGCAGGTCCTCGAGCGCGAGCGGCGAGCGCACCAGGTGCAGGCCCGGCAGGAGCTCGTAGCTGCGCACGAGCTCGACGCCGGCCGCGCCCAGCAGGCGCTCGGCCTCGCCGCGCAGCGGCGCGCCGCGCAGGCCGAGCAGGTACTCGCCTGCGCGCGCCGGCCGCTCGTCCGCGGCGACCGCTCCGCCCGGCCCCGGCAGCCGGGTCTCGTTGCGCGGCGCGGGCGGATCGTCGGGCTGGAGCGCCTGGCAGGCGGCCAGCGCGGGGAGAAAGAGGGCCGCGCACAGGGCGGTCGAGGAGCGCAGGTTCATCGGCGGTGCGGGGTGAGGGAGGCGCGGGCGCCGCGCGGGCACCCGGCGCCGGGGTCGGGAGATCGTACGCGCACGGGCGCGCTCCCACTACCCGCGCCGCGCGGGCGGCTCAGCCGCAGGGGTCCAGGTCGAGCGCGGCGGCGCCGCCGCGGCTCGCGCCGCGCGCGCCGCGCATGCGGGAGCGGTAGCGGGCCAGGAGGTCGTCGCGCCCCGCCGCCGCCAGCGCCTCCTCGACCAGCTTGCGCGACTCGGGCGCCTTCCAGCGCACGAGCGCCTTCTGCACGCGGCGCTCGCGCCCGCCGCGCGGCACGTGCAGCGCCTCGCCGGTCAGCGGGTCCGCGCCGGTCACGTACTGCACGCAGGCGCGCGTCATCGGCAGCGGGATGAACTCCTGCACCTGCTCGGGCGAGTAGTTGCGCTCGAACAGCTTCTCGAAGAGCAGCACCGCGTCGGCGAGCGTGGTGCCCGGGTGCCCGACGATGAAGTAGTTCACCAGGTGCTGGTCGCGGCCGAGCGCGCGGCAGCTGTCCTGGTAGTCCTTCTCGTAGGCCTCGTAGACGTCGAACGACGGCTTGTTCATCGCGCGCAGCGTGTCGGGCGAGGCGTGCTCGGGCGCGAGCTTCATGCGCCCGCCGACGTGGTGCTCGACCAGGTCGTGGTGCAGCGGCAGGAGCGCGCCGTCCTTGCCGCGCAGGAGGTCGTAGCGGACGCCCGAGCTGACGAAGGCATGCTTGACGCCCTGCGTCCCGCGCACGAGCGCGAGCAGGCGGCGGTAGCCCTCGGAGGCCTTGTCCACGCGCAGCGCCGGGCACACGTCGGGCGTCAGGCAGTCGCGGTCCAGGCACGGCGCGCCCTTCTCGAGCAGCTTGCAGCCCAGCCCCCACATGTTCGCGGTCGGCCCGCC
>CADEGS010000064.1 GCA_902826945.1 uncultured bacterium
CTCGCGCTCCTCGCGCTCGCCCGCCTCCGGCTGCGCGGCCAGCGCCTGCGCGGCGCGCGCCAGCTCCTCCTGCGCGGCGCGCAGGCGCGCGGCGGCCAGCTCGGCGCGGCGCGCCTCGTCGAGCGCCTTGCTCGCCGCGCGCAGCCGCTCGGCCAGCTCGGGCTTCCAGGACGCGAGCACCTCGGCGTCGGTGGTCTGGTCGGTCAGGATCGTCTCGAGGTCCTGGCCCAGCCGCTCGAGCTCGAACGTGCCGGACGAGCGGCCGAGCTCCTCGCCGCGCCGCAAGAGCTCGCGCTGCTCGCTCGCCAGGCGTGCGAGCTCGGCCTCGAGCGCCTGCGCCTGCGCGTTCGCCGCGCGCTCGCGCAGCGCCTGCGTCTCGCGGCGCAGCTCGGCCTCCTCCTGCGCCAGGCGCGAGGCCTCGGACGCCAGCTCGCGCACCTGGTCGAGACGCTCCTCGAGCGACTCGAGGTTGTGGCGGTCGAGCAGGATCGAGAGCAGGCGCTCGAGCTCGGCCACGATCTCGGCCTGGCGCTCGAGCGACTGCACGAGCTGGCCGCTCTCGAGCGCCGAGCGCGCCTGGTCCATGCGCTCCTCCATCGTCAGGTGCGCCTGCTGCTCGACGGCGGAGCGCTCGTCGATCAGCTCCAGCGCCTGGCGCAGGAGCTCGGCCGTGCGCGAGCGGCCCTCGGCCTCGATGCGCTGCAGGAGCACGTCCATCGTGCTGCGCAGCCGCTGGGTCTGGCGCAGGAGCAGCGCCTGCTCCTCGGCGATGCCCGCCAGCTCGCGGCTCTCCTGCACGCCGTCGTCGCCGCGCGCGGCCGCGGCCGCCGGGGGAGCGAGGAGCAGGGCCGCGGCCAGCGCGGCGGCTCGGAAGACGGATCTCATTTCTTGGAGGCGAACTGCTGGGTGCGTTCGCGCAGGGCCTTCTGGCGGTTCAGGATGTCGCGCGTGAGCGAGAGGATGTTCTGGAAGTTGTCCCATTCGGCGAGGCGCGCGAGCAGCTCGTCCATGCCGAGCAGCGCGACCTCCTGGGCCTGCGCGGCGGCGAGCAGCCCGGCCCGCACCTCGGCGGCGGAGGTGGCCTTCTCCGCCGCGGCCAGCGCCAGCGCGGCCTCCTGGACGGGGCGCTCGCCGCCCGCGAGCGCGAGCTCGACCAGCTCGACCAGGTTGCCGCCGAAGCCGCCGGGCTCGAGCGCGCCGTCGCGCCGCGCGGCGGCCAGCGCCAGCCAGGGCTCGGGGTGGAACAGGCCGTCCTCGAGCTCCGCCGTGCGCGCGTCGTAGAAGTCGAGCAGGAGGGCGGCCTTGGCGTCCACGCGCGCGTAGAGGATGTCCTCGCCGATCGACGCCAGCTCGCGCGCCAGCGCGCGCGCGTCCACGGCGACGCGCCGCTGGCCGGCCAGCGCGCTGGCCAGCGCGGGCGACTCGCCGCGCAGGCCGCTGGCGTCGCCCTCGGACGACTCGAGCAGCTCGCGCACGCGCGCCTGCTTCTCGCGCTGCAGGTCGGAGAGGCGCACCGCGGCCAGGCGCGCCTGCGCCAGGCGATCCTGCATGCGCCGCAAGAGCTCCTCGGGCGTCACGACGCGCGCGCGGAAGCGCGGGCTCTTGCCCTGGTTGGGCTGCGGCTGCCGGTTGTCCTCGGCCTCGACGGCGATCTCGAAGCGCTGGTCCACCGCCACCGGCCGCTCGGGCGTGCCGAGCTCGTCCACCTCGATGCGCACGTGCCCGACGGCCTGGCGCGCGCCGCCCTCGGCCGGCGCGCGCAGCGCGAAGTCGCCCTCGCGCACGGTCTCGATCGCGCCGCCCGCCGCGGCGGCCTGGCCGACGCGCCAGCGCATGGCGCGCACGGCGAAGTCGTCCTCGGCGCGCGCCCGCAGCGCGAAGGCGCCGCCGCGCACGACCTCGAACTCCGAGCGCGCGGGGGCCAGCATGGCCACCTCGGGCGGGCGGTCCTCGACGACCCGGATGCGGAACAGGCCGGGGTCGGGGTTCGTGAGCCCGCTGCGGTCGCTGAGCTCGACGCGGACGCCGACCGAGCTCGTCGCGCGCCAGTCGAAGGCCAGGCCGACGACCGGCTCGGTCGGCTCGGCCTCCCCGGCGCGCGCGGGGAAGGCCTCGGGCGCCAGCGCGACGGCGCGCTCCTCGGGCAGGATCCAGGCCTGGCCGCGCGCGTCGCGCGGCTGCGGCAGCACGTGCACGCGCAGCTCGGAGCCGGCCAGCACCGACACCTCGCGCTGGAAGACGAGCTCGTCGGGCAGGCCGGCGTACTCGGGCGGGTGCACCTGGAAGGCGATGCCCTCGACGTCGGGCGGGCGCAGGACCTCGATCGACACGACCGGCCGCCCGTCCTGGTCGTCGCCGCCCAGAGCGACGAAGGCCACGTTCTCCTGGCACGAGCGCAGGAGCGTGCGGAAGGCGTTGCCGCCCGCGGAGGTGAGCACCATGTCGCGCCCCGCGTCGAAGCGCAGGCGCACCTCCTCGGGCACGACGCCGGCGGCCTTGACCAGCACCGGGACGTCCGTCCCGCGCGAGACGCGCACGTGGATGCGCTCGGGCTCGCGCGTGATGTGCACGCCGGGTCCCTCGAGCGGCACGTCCACCGTCAGCGTCGTGCGCTGCGGCCAGGGCGTCGCGCTGCCGAGCATGCGCGCGAGGAAGATGCGCGCCTCGCCGGGGTAGCGCAGCGCCAGCACGCAGAGCGCCAGCGCGAGCAGCGCTCCCTCCAGGAAGCGGCGGCGCGGGACGGCGGCGTCGAAGGTCTGGCGCACGTCGGGCGCGGCGAAGGAGCCGGCGAGCTCGTCGGCCTCGGCCAGCACGCGCCGCACGAGCGCCGGCGAGCCCTCCTCGCGCGCGCCGCGCGCCTGGAGCTGGACGGCGCTGACGAGGCGCTCGCGCAGCTCCGGGCGCCGGCGCTCGTACAAGACCGCCAGGCCCGCGCGCGAGGGCAGCGAGGAGAGCGGCCGCAGGAGCCTGCGCCAGGCCGCGAAGACGAGCAGCGCGAGGAGCAGCGCGCCGTGGGCGACGCGCACCGCGTGCGGCACGCGCAGGACGCGGTCGGCGAGGTAGGCGAACGCCAGCCACCCGCACGCGACCGCGACCAGCGTGCCCAGCCCGTGCAGCCACACGTGCCCCGCCAGGCGGCGGCGCAGGAGGCGCAACAGGCGCTCGAGCCGCGGCGTCGCGGCGGCGGGGGCGTCGGCGGGCGTGGAGGGCTCGCGGGTCACGGCGCTAGCGCTGGAAGATCGGCAGGAAGCGGTAGGGGATCTCGAGGATCAGGACGCCCATGGCCGTGCCGAAGGCCGGACCGGGCCCGGTGCGGTTGGGGAACGAGCCGTCGGCGTTCTGCATGTCGAGCAGCTCGTTGCGCACCTTCTCGAAGTAGGGCTCCCAGTAGTTCACCTGATAGGCGGTGCCGGCCGTGTACATCGCCTGGACGCCATAGTAGTGGCCGTACCAGAAGAAGTAGTGGCCGTTGACCTGGCGGCCGTACTGGTCGTTGAACTCGTCGAGGTGGTGACGCAGGTAGTCGAGCCCGCGCCGGATCGAGTCGTCGGAGTAGATGCCGACGCCGTGCAGCGCGGTGACGCCGGCCGCGGTGAGCGGGAACGACGAGCGCGAGCCGCGGCCGCGCTGGTAGTGGAACGAGCCGACCTCGTCGAGGTACATGCTGGTGTGGAAGTTGCGGTGCGTGTTCTCGGTGATGGCCGAGTCCACCACGTACTGCGCGGCGCGGTCCACGGTGGCCTTCGGCACGCGGATGCCGATGTTGCGCGCGGCGCGCAGCGCGAGCACCTGGCACACGACGATCGACATGTCCGACTCGGGCGCGAAGGGCACGTAGCGCCAGCCGCCCTCCTCGTTCTGCGTCGTGACGATGAAGTCCACCGCCTTCTGCAGCTTGCGCCGCACGTCCTGGCGGTGCGTCATGCCGTAGATCTCCGCCAGGAAGAGGGTGGCGAAGGCGTGGCTGTACATGCGCGTGCCGTTGCTCGTGATGTAGCCGTCCTCCTGCGCCGCGGCGAGCACCGAGGACAGGCCGCGCTCGACGACGTCGCCGTACTCGCCGCGGCCGGGCAGGTGCCCGCCGGCCAGGAAGGCCATGCAGGCGAGCGACGTGACGCCCACGTGCGCGCCGTCGGCCGTCGTGCGGTAGTCGGAGTTGAGCTTGTAGCCGACCTTGCCGTTCCAGCTCCCGTCGGCGTTCTGGTGGTCGGCCAGCCAGCGCAGGCCGCGCTCGACCGCGCCCTGCTGCTCGGGCGTGACCACGATCGGGCCGTCGGTGAAGGCCGTGCTCTCCTGCCGCGCGGCAGCGGGCGGCGGGGAGAGGGCGAGCAAGGCGGCGAGCAGCGGCGCGAAGGCTCTCATCGGGGCGTCTCCAGGATGTCCATGCGTACGGCGCCGGCCCGCCCGTTCATGAGCACGAACAGCGCGTCGCCCAGCGCGTGCAGCTCCACCGAATGCACCCCCGCGACGTCCAGGTCGCGGCGGTCGAGCGGGATGCCGGTCATGCGGTCGAGGAAGACCAGGCGCACGCCGTCGTTGCCGCGCTTCTCGTTGCGCCGCACGCAGGCGAGCACGACGACGTCGGAGGAGACCGCCGGCAGCGGCAGGGCTCCCCCGGAGCCCTCCCCCGAGGGCAGCGGCAGCGCGTGCGTCCAGCCGCTGCCGAAGGGCAGCGTCACGGCGCGCACCGACGTCGTGGCCCCGTCCGCGGAGTCGCCCTCGAGGAACAAGAGCGGCTCCTCGAGCTCCAGGCGCCGGGCAGAGCTGCCGCCGATCACGCGCTCCCCGCGGCGGAAGCGCAGGACCTGGCGGAAGAAGCCGTTGGCGGGATCCTCGAGCAGGTAGAGGCCGCCGCCGCCCTCGGCCTCGAGCTCCACCCCCTCCGTCACCAGGTAGTCGCGTCCCTGGCAGCCGATCGTGGCCGCGAGCGACTCGTCGCGCGGCAGCGGCAGCGACCACAGCGCGCTGCCGGTGTCGAGCGCGTAGGCGAACAAGGTCGCCTCGTCGGGGCGGCGGCGGAACGAGGGCACGAAGAGGGTCCCGCCGGAGACCCACGCCTGGCGCTGGATGTGCGGGGTCACGCTGACCACCAGGTCGAAGGAGGCGGTCGCGCGACCGCGCGCGAGGTCGACGACGAGCACGCCGGCCGGCTGGTTCGTGCGCTGCAGGAAGAGCACCGCGTGCCGGCCGGCGACGAGCGGCGGGCGCCACTCCCCGCTGCCCGCGGCGGGCAGCGGCAGCTCCCACAGCGGAAGACCGCCCTGCACGTCGAAGGCCAGCAGCCGGTCCGGGCCCTGGCGCGGCCCGGACAGGACGAGCGCCAGGCCGGAGCCCACGCTCAGCTCGAGGGCGAGGCCCTCGAGCTCCGTCTGCCAGGCCTGCTCGCCGTCGGCGCCGATCGCGAGCAGCGTGTGACGCACGCCGGCCACGACGCGCTCGGCGGACAGCGCGATGCGGTCCGGATCGCTCGAGGGCAGCTCGAAGGGCTGCCACAGGAGCTCCGAGGGCGCGTCCGACGAGAAGGCGCGCAGGCGCTCGTGGCCGAGGTAGACGTCGGCCAGCGCGCCGTCGGGGTCGTCCGAGGTGCCGGGCACGCGCAGCCGGCCGAGGTAGCGGTTGATGCCCGACACGGAGCCCGCGGGCCGCACGCTGGCGTCGAAGCAGGGGTGCGGCGTGCGCCAGCCGTCGTCGGCCGCGGAGCGCAGCGCGGCGAGCTCGGACAGCGCGCGCCCCTCGTCGCCGGGGAGGTCGGAGCGCAGGTCGGGCTGGTCGCTCGCCAGGGCCTCGACGAGCAGCGCCTCGAGCTCGTGGTTGCCCGCCCGCCCGAGCAGCGTCGCGGCGCGCAAGAGGCCCAGCGCCTCCTCGCCGCCGGCGCGCGGCGCGTCCTGGACCAGCGCCCAGGCGAGCGCGACGGTGCGCGCGGTGTCGCCCGCGGCGAAGGACCAGTCGAGCAGCGTGCGGCGCGCGGCGATCGCCGCCTCGGCGTGCGGATAGAGCCGCACCAGCCCGGCCAGGGTCGCCTCGTCGCGCGTCTCCAGGGCGCGCCGCAGGAGCTCCTGCGCGCGCGCCTCGAACGACGCGTAGACCCCGCGGCCGTCGAGCGACAGGCGCCGCGCCAGGCGCTGGTCCACCACGTCGGCGACGCGCGTGGCCGCGTTCACGTGCAGGTCGCCGTAGCGCGCCAGCGCCGCGTGCAGGTCCTCCAGCGCGCGCTGGCGGTCGAAGGCGCGCGCGGCGGCGTCGGCGCGATCGAGCAGCACCCACAGGCCCACGGGCAGCCCGGCGTCCTCCCAGCCCTCCAGGTCGCCGGGCTCGAGCAAGGCCTCGCCGATCAGCCAGCCGGGTCCCTCGCGCAGCGTCTCGGGCGGGAGCGGCAGGTCGGCGCACGTGCGCTCGAGCTCCTCCAGCAGCGCGCCGCGCCGCGCCTCGTCGCGGCCGCGCAGGAGCCGCTCCTCGCGCAGCAGCACGTCGCACAGCGCGCCGCGGTCGGGCGCCAGCGGGCGCGCGGCGTCGAGCGCCGCCAGCGCCTCGGCGGTCGCCGCCAGCGCCGTGCTCGCGGCCGCCTCGCTGCACAGCACCCGGAACAGCCGCCGGTCGAGGTCGCGGTCCACGCCGCCCTCGCGCTGCGGCTCGAGCAGGCGCCGCGCCTCGCCCAGGACGGCCAGCGCGCGCCCGGGCTCGCCGGCCTCCGAGAGCGCCAGCCCGCGCCGCAGGAAGAGCTCGGCCGCGGCCACGATCGCCTCGGCGTCGCCGGGCTGCTCGCGCAGGCGCAGGCGCGCGCGCTCCAGCAGGGCCTCCCAGTCGAAGAAGCCCGTGAGCGCGCCGCGGTTCAGCGTGTACAGGCGTCCGTCGCCGACCAGCGGGTTGCCGTTCTCCTGGAAGCCCCACGAGGCCGCCTTGAGCCGCATCTGCGCGCCGGTCTCGCGGTCGAGCACGATGCTCCCGTCGCGCTGCGGGATGACGATCTCGTCGCGGCACAGCACGGGGCGCGGCGTGGCCAGGATGCGCTCGCTCGGCAGCGGGAAGGTCCAGAGCTGCTCGAAGCGGCTGCCCGGCGCGTCCAGCCCGCCCGGCTTGCGCAGCGCGGCGACGCTCTCGCCGGCCAGGTAGAGCGTGTCGCCCTCGGCGCCCAGCAGGAGGTCGAAGGGCTCGTCGGCCCCCCCGCGCGCGCGCGGCAGGTGGGCGCGCTGGCTCATGCTCCAGGGGACGCAGCCGTCCTCGAGCACGAACGCGACCAGGTGCGGCGAGTCGTGCGGCGTGCACAGGACGACGCCGCCCGCGACGCGCGGCGGCGTGACGCGCCAGGTCGGGTTGCGCGGGTTCGGGTTGTAGTTGAAGGTCTTCGGCAGCGGGATCTGCTCGTAGAGCGATTCCCACTCGATCTCGCCGGTCAGGAGGTCCAGGCCGGCCACCGCGCCCAGCTCGGTCTGCGCGACGACGAGCCCGCCCGCGACCGCCACCGGCGAGGCGACGAACTCCTTGCCCGCGCGCCCGAACATGTTCGTCTCGCGCTGCCCGGAGACGAGCGGCGTGGACCACAGGCGCTCGCCGGTCTCGACCTCGTAGCAGGCCAGGTGGTACTCGATGCGCCCGCTCATGCGGTAGCACGGCACGAGCAGGCGCGCGCCGGCCAGGACCGGCGGCGCCGCCACCAGCATGCGCTGGGCGTACGTGCCCTGGCTCTCGTCCCAGGTGAAGCGGCTCTGCGAGGAGTTCCACGAGAGCGGCGGCTCGTGGCTCCAGAGCTCGCGTCCGGTGCGCTCGTCGAAGGCGTACAGCCGGCGCTCCGGGATCGCCTCCATGATCTCGATCCCCTGCCACTTGTCGGAGGGGTTGATGCTGTAGGGGATCTGCAGCGCCGCGACGACCACGCCCGAGCCGACGGCGGGGGCGAGCAGCAGGTCGCCGTGAGCGATCGCCTCGCCCAGGTCGTTCCTCTGCTGGCGCGAGAGGGACGACCAGCCGCGCGGCGGGCCGGCCTGCCACTCGAGGGCGCCGGTGAACGCGTCGAGCGCGACGACCTGGTACGCGGTGCCGACCAGCACGCGGTCGCCGTCGAGCGCGGGGAAGAGGCTGTAGGCGTCCATCACGCCGTCGTCTTCCAGCGGGTCGGGCGCCAGCGCGTAGGCGCTCGGCCAGCGGTCCGACTCGCCGCGCGGCAGGCTGCCGCCGGCGACCGGCGAGAGCGCCGTCGTGCCCGCCCGCTCCGGGGACGGCTGGCCGGCGGCGCTGGCGTCACGGCGCTCGAGCGCGTCCGGCGCGGCGCCGTCGGTCTCGGCCAGGACGGCGCGCGCGCGCGCGAACGAGAGGCGCGCGTCGTCGGCGTGGCCGCGCTCGAGCTCGACGTCGCCCAGCGCCCACCAGGCCAGGCCGGCCGAGCGCGTCAGCGGGAAGCGGCGCGCGACCTCGGTCAGCGCCCGCCGCGAGCGGTCGGCGCGCGCGCGCTCGAGCGCCTGGCGCGCCTGCGGCTCGTAGCGCTCGCGGTACAGCTTGCGCGCGTCCTGCGGCAGCCCCTCCAGCGTCGCGCGCGCCCAGGCGCCCGCGCCGGGGTGCGCGGCGTAGATGCTCGGGCGCTCGGAGGCACGCCACTGCGGCGGCAGCACGTCGGAGGAGTGCTCCTCGACCAGGCGCTGCAGGTCGGCCAGCGCCTCGCTCCAGCGCCGCGCCTGGACGTGGTCGCGGGCGCGCTCGGCCAGCGTGCGAGCGTCGCGCGCCAGCGGCAGCGCGAAGGGCTGCGAGCGCAGCGCCTCGTCGGGGTCCTCCTGGGCGGCCGGTGCGGCGCCGAGCGCCGCCAGCGCCGCCAGCGCCGCCAGCGCGCGGACACGCGGCCGCGCGCCGGCGCGGCGGTTCGCGCGCGGCGCCCTCACAGGAGCTCCACCCGCTTGCGCAGGATCCACTCGAGCGAGAGCAGACCCAGCGCGGCCAGGAGGGTGATCCAGCGGTCCCAGGCGTCCTCCATGCGCGAGGAGATCGGCTCGCGGCGCTCCTCGCCTCCGGGGAACTCTTCGGCCAGGCGCGCCAGGCTCGCCAGGGTCAAGGCCTGGCCGCCGGTCTTGCGCGACAGGAGCGCCAGCGCCTCGGGGTCGGGCGTCGGGTCGTCGTTCTCGCGCGAGGGCAGGAGCACCTCCCACTCGACCGAGGCCACGCGCTGGCCGGCCGACTCGATCCAGGCGCGGTGCAGGCCCGGGCGCTCGGGCTGCAGGGTCGCGCGGTAGACGCCCTCGCGGCCCTCGACCAGGGGCAGCTCGAGCGCGCGCCGCTCGCCGTCGGGGCCGCTCCACTGGATCTCCTGCGCCTCCGCGCGCGCGGGCTGGAAGTCCTCGTCGAGCACGCGCGCCTCGAAGGCCACGCGCTCCTCGAGGTCGTAGGCCGAGCGCGTGGTCTCCAGGCGGAAGCGCCGGTCGCCGCTCTTCAGGCGCCCCAGCGCCAGCCAGCGGATCGCGTTGCGCCAGAAGCGCTCGTGGTAGCGGTCGCCGTAGTGGTAGCGCCAGCGCCAGGTCTCGTCGCTGGCGAGGAACATCGTGCGACCGGCCGGGAAGTAGCCGAGCACGAGCAGCGGGTACGGCTCGCCGTCGGAGGGGTTCGTGTCGGTCGGGTGCACGAGCAGGGTCTGCGAGCCCGGCTTGGCGCGCCGCACCGGCATGTACCAGTACAGGCCGTGCAGGCCGTCGGCCTCCTCCCACAGGCGCCGGTTCACCTCGGGGTCGGCGTGCAGGCGCACGATCTCGTGCGGGCTCTTCGGGTCGGCCAGCAGCGGGTGGAACTCGCTGCGCGTGTCGCCCTCGAACGACAGCACCGGGTCGAACTCGACCGGCAGCAGGTCCTCGAGCGGCGTCTGCACGAAGGCGCGCGGGTTGTCGTACACGCCGGCCGAGAACAGGAGGCCGCCGCCCGCCTCGACGAACTCGCGCACGGCGGTCAGGAACGAGTCGCAGCGCGCCGGGTCGGCCGAGATGGCGTAGGGGTTGACGTCGCCGAGGATGACCACGTCGTAGCGGTCGAGCAGCTCCTCGCGCGTGACCGGCACCTCGCTCAAGGACGGCAGCCCGGCGCTCGATTCCTGCGGGAAGTCGGGGTTCGCCTGCAGCAGGAAGCACTGCACCTCGAGCTTCGCGTCGGCGCGCAAGAGCAGGTTCTTCAGGTAGCGGTACTCCCAGCGGGGCCCGCCCTCGACGTACAGCACGCGCACCGTGGCGGGGGAGACGTGGACGCCGAACTCGACGAAGTTGTCGTCGGTCATCGTCTCCTCGTCGAGCGGCGGGATCGAGACGCGGAAGCGGCGCTCGCCCGTCTGCAGCGCCGAGGCGCCCGGCGGCGCGACCAGCCCCAGGCGCCGCCCGGCGGCGTCGAGCGCCACCTCCTCCTCGGCCAGCACGCGCGCGCTGGCGCCGTCGTCGCCCAGCTCCTCGAGCTGCACCGTCGTGCGCTCGCCGGGCTCCGTGCCGCGGCCCAGGACGCGCACGGTGACCGCCACCTCGTCGCCCTCGAGGGCCTCGCCGGGCGCCTCGACCAGCTCCAGGATCGCGTTGCGCTGCGGGCGCGTGTCGCCGATCACGACCGTGTGCACCGGCACGCCGTTCGTGCCGGCGATGCGCGCCGCCTCGGCCACGTCGAGCCCGCCGTTCGAGCGCCCGTCCGAGAGCACGACCACGTCGGTGACGTGCCGGCCGCGGTTGGTCGAGAGCGCCTGCACGAGCGCGTCGCCCAGGTTCGTGCCGGCGCCGCGCCCGCCGGCCTCGGCGGGAGCGGCGAGCGGCGTGGCCGTCTGCGCGAAGCCGTACAGCGCCGTCTCGTACTCGCCCTCGCGCAGCAGCGGCTCCAGCCGATCGGCCGCGATGCGCTGCGCGATCTCCAGGCGCGTCACCTGCTCGGGCGCGGGCACCAGGCGCTCGAGCGCGCCGCGCGTCTCCTGGTCCTTCGCGTAGGCGTCGCGCCGGCGCATGCTGGCCGAGTCGTCGAGCAGCACGAGCACGCGCGCGGGGTGCACCTCCTCGCGGCGCTCGACCACGACCGGCCGCGACAGCACCAGGAACAGGAGCACGAAGGCGCTCAGCCGCAGCGCGGAGAGCAGCGCGCGCATGCCGGTCGAGAGCGTCTCGCGCCCGTAGCCGATCCAGGTCACGAGCAGGAACAAGGGCAAGACGACCAGCACGACCACCCACGCCGGGGGCAGGTCGAGCAGCCGCAGGCTCTCGCGCAGGCCGGGCTGGGCCTCGCCGGCCGCTTGCAGGAGGGCCAGCGCGCTCATGCCTTCCGCCGGCCGTGGCCGATCCACGCCGCCCACAGGGTCTCGAGCACGAGCGCCGCCAGCGCGGCGCCCGCGAACCAGCGCCACAGCTCGCCGCGGCCGGCCAGCGCCTGGTCGTCGCCGCGCTCGTCGCGCTCGTCGCCGCGCACGTGCCAGCCCGCGTGCTGCGCCTCGAGCTCGGCCGGCGACATGCGCGCCAGGTCGCCCTCGCGCGGGTCGAGCTGGACCGCGATCGGCAGGCCGGCGCCGTCCTGCGTCTCGAGCGTCCAGGTGCCGACCTCCTCCAGCGGCCCGAGCGGGCCCAGGCGCCACACGCCGTCGGCGATCTCCTGCGGCTCGCCGTCCACCGACTGGCGCGAGCCGTCGGGCGCGAGCAGCACGGGCGAGCGTGGGAAGGTCGAGAGCACCGGCTGCAGCGTCTCGCCGACCGCGGCGTTGCGGCGCTCGAGCGGGCCGCGCCCGGCGTAGCGCAGGAGCTCGTGCACGAGCGGCACGAAGCTGGCCGGCGACTCCGGCAGGCGCGTCCAGTCGGCGTCGATCGTCGTGGTCCACAGGAACACGCGCCCGCGGTCGAAGTCGCGCTCGACCAGGAGCGGGCTCGCGGCGGGGTCGTCGAGCGCGGCCAGCACGCGCGCGTGCGGCGCCGGCTCGCTGGCCACGAAGCCGCGGATCGGCACCTCGGTGAAGAGCGGCCGCCAGCGCTCGTCGGCGAAGAACGCGAGCGCCGGGTGGTCCGCCTGGAAGGTGCTGGCGCGCGAGTAGCTGTCGCGGCTCTCGGAGACGTGCGCGACCAGCAGGCGCGCCGGCGAGAGGCCGCTGCCGTCGGCGCGCCACAGGCGCGCGTTGAAGGCCTCGATGGCCTCGGGCTGCGTCGTGCGGTCGCCGAGCGTGATCACGAGCCCCGCGCCGCCCGCGACGCGCCGCTCGAGCGCGTCCGCGACGCGGCGCGAGACGGCGCCGGTGTTCGCCAGCACGACCACGTCCTGGCCGGCGAAGTCCTCCTCGGTGCCGGCGAGCTGCGAGAGCGTGCGCGTCTCGACCGCGAACGGCACGTAGCCCGCGCCGAGCGTGCCGCCGTCGTCGGTCGGCTCGAGCACGACGCGCAAGAGGCCCAGCTCGTCGCGCGCGACGTCGTCCTGGGGCGCGCCGTTCACGAGCAGGACGCGCGCGGGCGGCGGCACGTGCAGGACCTGCGCGCGGCGGTCGTCCACCGCCAGGCGGTCGCCCTCGATCTGCGCCTCGAGCACGTGCTCGCCGCCCTGCGAGAAGACGATCGAGAAGGGCACCTCGAGCGCCGCGCGCGGCCCGAGCGTGACCTCCTGGACGGGCAGGCGCTCGCCGTCCACGGCGAGCGAGACGCGCACCGCCTCCTTGGCCGTGCCGCCGAAGTTGCGCACGCGCACGCCGATCTCGGTCGGGATGCCGGGCCCGAGCACGCCCGCCAGCGGCGCGATCGCCTCCACGCCGAGGTTGGCGGGCAGCGGCTCGGGCGCGCCCAGGTCCTCGACGACGACGTCCACGCCCAGCGCGACCAGCCGGTCGAGCGCGCGCGCGAGCGGCGAGGCGAGCTCCGCGCCCGTCGGCGCGCCGCCCGTCGGCGCGTCGGGCGCGGCGGCGGGCGCCAGGCTGAACGTGTCGCGCTGCAGGTCGCTCAGGATGCGCAGCTCGAGGTCCTCGCCGTCGCGGCCGCCGAGCTCGCGCTCCAGGTCGCCCGCGATCTCGGCCAGGCAGGCGGCGAGGTCGAGCGGCTCGTCGCGCGGGCGCGCGAGCGTGCTCAGCATGGAGAGGCCGTCCTCGGGCGAGCGCGCGGAGAGCAGGCGCGGGCGCGCGCCGCCCAGCACGAGGCGCAGGCGGTCGCCGCGCGTGCCGTCGAGCTCGCCCAGGATCTCGCGCGCGCGCTCGACCTCGGCCTCGAACACGCTGCCGACGTTCTCGCGGTAGCCGGTCGAGGCCGAGCCGTCGAGCAAGAGGACGACGTCGCGGCGGCGCTCGGTCAGGGGCGCCAGCGGGCTCTCGCCGCCCGCGAAGGGCCGCGCGACGGCGAAGGCGAGCAGGGCCACCGCGGCCATGCGCAGGAGCAGCAGCAGCAGGCTCTCCAGGCGCGCGCGCCGGCGCGTGCGCCGGTAGGCCTCGAGCACGAAGCGCATCGCCGCCCACGGCATCGGCTTGTGCCGCTGGCGGTTCAGCAGGTGGATGACGAGCGGCACCGCGGCCAGCAGGGCGCCCCAGGCCAGGGCGGGGTGGACCAGTCCCTCGAAGAACCCCATGGCCTCAGCTCGAGACCCGCACGCGCGCGCTGCGGTGCGCCAGGTAGGTCGAGAGCGCGACGTCGAGCGGCGTCTGGGTGGTGAGCGGCACGAAGTCGGCGCCCAGCGCGTGCGCGCGCTGCTCGAGCTCGGCCTGGTGGCGCCGGATCTCCTCGCGGTAGGCGGCGCGGATCGCCTTGGGATCGACCTTCACGCGCCCGGTGCCCTCGAGGCCGTCCAGGCGGTGCAGCGCATCGAAGTCGAAGGCGAGCTCCTGGGGGTCGAGGATCTGGAACAGGATCGGCTCGTGCCCCGCGTGCGTGAGCCGGCGCATGCCCTCGACGAGCTTGTCCGTCTCGTCGAAGAAGTCCGAGAACACGGCCACGATCCCGCGCCGCCGCAGGCGCCCGGCGATCCAGCCCAGCACCTTGCCGACGTTCGTCGCGCCGCGCGGCTCGGCGCGCTCGAGCATCGTCACGATCTCCACGGCCTGGTGCGCGCCGTTGCGCGGCGCCACCTTGTCGCGCACGCCCTCGTCGAACAGCACCAGGCCGGCCGCGTCGCGCTGGCGCAGCACGAGGTGGCCGAGCGCGGCCGCGCACCAGCGCGCGTAGGTGAACTTGCTCCAGCGGCCCGAGGCGTAGGCCATCGACTCCGACGCGTCCACCAGCAGGTGGCAGCTGAAGTTCGTCTCCTCGACGAACTCCTTCACGACCAGGCGGTTCGAGCGCGCGAAGATCTTCCAGTCGACGCGCCGCAGCTCGTCGCCCGGCACGTACTGGCGGTGCTGCGCGAACTCGATCGAGCTGCCGCGGTGCGGCGAGCGGTGGTGCCCCGCCATGAAGCCCTCGACCACCGTGCGCGCGACCAGCGACAGGCCGGTCAACCGGTCGAGCAGCGCCGGGTCGAACGAGGAGGAGCCGCGCGCCTCAGCCATCGCGCGTCCCTCGCTCCCTCTGCGTGTGGGCGCTCGCGGTCGGGAGCGGAGGCCGCCCCGGACCGCGCTGCGCCGCCGTGCGGGTGTGCATGTCGTGCCTCGCGTCGGGGCCTAGCCGGCCGTGCGGACTCCCGGCAGCCCCGCGCCCACGCCGGCGCCGGGGTCCACCTCGGCGATCAGGCGCTCGACGATGCGGTCGGACGTGACGCCCTCGGCCGCCGCCGAGAAGTTCGTCACGATGCGGTGGCGCAGGACCGGCGCGGCGACCGCGCGCACGTCCTCGATCGCGACGCTCGAGCGCCCCGCGATCGCCGCGTGCGCCTTGGCGCCCAGCACGAGGAACTGGCTCGCGCGCGGGCCGGCGCCCCATGTGACCCAGTCGCGCAGGAACTCGAGCGGCTGCTCGGAGCGCACGCGCGTGCCGCGCGTCAGCGCCAGCACGTAGTCGTAGACGAAGTCCGCCACCGGCACCGAGCGCACCGCCTCCTGCAGCGCGACGAGCTGCTCGGCCGAGAGCACGACGCGCGGCTCGGCGCCGCGCGCGCCCGTCGTGCGGCGCAGGATCTCGCGCTCCTCGTCCACGCTCGGGTAGGGCACGCGCACCATGAACATGAAGCGGTCGAGCTGCGCCTCGGGCAGCGGGTAGGTGCCCTCCTGCTCGATCGGGTTCTGCGTGGCGAGCACGAAGAACGGGTCGGGCAGCGGGTGTCGCACGCCGCCGATCGTGACCTGGCGCTCCATCATCGACTCGAGCAGCGCCGCCTGCGTCTTGGGCGGCGTGCGGTTGATCTCGTCGGCCAGGATCACGTTGGCGAAGATCGGGCCCGGCGCGAAGCGGAAGCTGCGCGCGCTCGTCTCGGGGTCGATGTGCAGGAGCTCCGTGCCCGTGATGTCGCCCGGCATCAGGTCGGGCGTGAACTGGATGCGGTTGAAGGAGAGGTCGAGCGTCTTCGAGAGGCTCGAGATCAGGAGCGTCTTCGCCAGCCCCGGAACCCCGACCAGCAGGCAATGGCCGCGCGAGAGGATCGCGAGCAGGAGCTCGTCGATGACCTGGTCCTGCCCGACGATGACCCGGTGCAGCTCCTCCTTCATGCGCGAGTGGATCCGGCGCAGGTCGTCGAGCGCGGCGGCGGGATCGGCTTGGTTCGACATGGCTCTCCTGGGGATGGTGCGGGGGGGGACGGCGCCGGCCCGGGCCGCCCGGGAACGCGCGCTGGCGGTCTTTTCGGATGCCCTGGGCCGGAACTTCCCCATTTAATACGCCCCCGGAGCCCCGCCACGAGGGGCAAGCGTGTGAAAGCTCGGTCAGGCCGCGCGGGAGTCGCGTCGGACCCGCGGCTCAGCGGGCGGCGAAGGCCCACAGCCGGTCGCGGCCGAGCACCACGACCCGCGCGCCGCGGGCGAAGAGCTCGCCGCCCGGCAGCGAGCGCCCGCGCTCGTCGTCCCCCTCGACCGCGAGGGGCGCGTAGTCGAGCAGGTACAGCTCGCGCGCGCGGTCGAACAGGTAGACGCCGCGCTCGGTGGCCGCGAGCGCGCGCTCCGCGCCGGCCAGGCCGGCGCCGCGGAAGCGCTCGCGCGGGGCGAGGTGCAGCGCCTCGAGCGGGTCGGTGCCGTCCTCTCCCCAGCGCACGAGCCCCCGCGCCGCGCCGGCGCGCGCCAGCAGGAGGGTCCCGTCCGCGTCGCCGCCGACCAGCCCCTCGGCCTCGTCGATGCGGTGGGGCTGTCCGGCGAACAGGTCCTCGCGCCGCGGCTCGGGGCCCGCGAGCGGGACGCCGCGCAGCCGGTAGAGCACGTCCGAGTCCACGGGGTCCCACAGGAGGGCGGGCTCGCCGCCCGCGGCGGGGAGCGGCAAAGGCCCGGTGCCGCTCCAGCCCGGGTCGTTCGTCGCGCGCCGGCGGATGGCGAGCGCCCAGCACGGCCGCCCGTCGCACAGGTCGACGAGCGCGCCGGCGCCGAGCGTCGTGCCGGCGAAGACGCGCTCGCCGAGCACGAGCGGCGCGGGGGCGGCGAGGCGCGGCCCCGGCCCGCTCCCGAAGCGCCCGCCGCCCGGCGACAGGTCGGCGCCCTGCGCGAGCAGGCGCCGCCAGACCGGCGCGCCGGTCTCCAGGTCGAAGGCGAGCAGCCAGGCGCGCTCCTCGGCCCCCGACTCGCGCGCCGCGACGAGCACCAGCGAGCCGGCGACGCGCGGCGCGGGCTGGAGCTCCGGGCCGCCCTCGCTCGCCAGCGCGGGATCGATCGTGCGCTCGCCCTCGGGCGTCACGCGCGCGGCGCCGCTGACGGCCCAGCGGAGGCGCGGGCCGCCGTCCTCGAGGGCCACGCACACGAGCGCGTTGGGCTCGACCTCGCCCTCCTCGCCGGCGGGCGCGACGGCGCGGCCGAGCGTGAGCACGAGCAGGGTCGCGCCGCCCGCCCCGCGCGCGACGGCGGGCGCGAGCCCCCAGCCCGGCGCGAGGCTCGAGGCGTGGGGCGCGGGCTGCGTGCCGAGCCAGTCGCCGACGAGCTCCTGCGGCGAGAACGCGCGCACGAGGCGCGGGCGCGCGCCGGAGAGGTCCACCTCGTGCACGCGCGAGGCGCTCTGCACCACGGCGCGCTCGTCGGAGAGCCACGCGAGCCCCGGGCGCACGCCGCGCTGCGGCAGGAGCGTGCGCTCGTCCGACGCCTCCTGCACGGGATCGGGGAGCGCGAGCACGCCGCGCGGCTCGAGCCGCGTCGCGCCCTCCCAGGCCTGCGCCGGCTGCGCGGAGGGCGGCGCGAGGCGCGCGGCGCGCGCGCCGGTCGCGCGGCGCGCGCCGTCGTCGTCGGCCAGGCGCGCCAGGCGCTCGGCGCGCGCGAGCAGGCCGCGCGCGCGCGTCTCGTGGCCGGCCTCGAGCGCCAGCTCGGCCGCGCCGAGCGCCGCGCTCCACGCCGCGCGCGTCGCGGGGAACGAGCGCTCCAGCGCGAGCAGGCGCGCGTCGAGCGCGTCGCGGCGCGAGAGCGCGCCCGCCAGCGCCGCCTGCGCGGCGGGCTCGAAGCGCTCGCGCCAGGCCGCGCGCCCCTCCGGCGCCAGCGCCTCGAGCCGGCGCACCACCGCGGCCCACGCGCCCTCGGTGAGCTCGCCCGGCGCCGGGCCGGCGGGCACCGAGCCCTCGGGCGCGCTGGCCTCGAGGGCGCCGAACCAGTCCTCGAAGGCCGCGCCGCGCGCGCGCGCGGCGTCGTCGCCGGCGAGCTCGCCCGCGCGCGCCAGCGACGCGTCGCCGCTCGCGAGCAGCGCCTGCGCCGCGCTCGCGACCGGCAGGAACACGTCGTTCTGCAGCGGACGCTCGCCGAGCGGCGAGCGCGGCGGCTCCTCGCGCTCGGCGATCTCGAGCGCGTCCTCCTCGAGGCCCTCGTCCTGCTGCGCCGCGGCGCACAGCACGAGCGCGAGGGCGAGCGCGCTCACCGCGCGGCGAGCGTGCCCACGTAGGAGCGGTCGAGCGAGAGGGGCGGCGCTCCCGCCACGCGCAGGCTGCGGCGCACGCGCTCGCGGTAGATCGGGTCGTCGAGCTTGGCGCGGTCGCGCTCGAGCGCCGCGCGGCGCTCGAGCTCCGCCTGCACGCGCTCGGCCATGCGCGCCTCGTCCCGCGCCAGGCGGCTGGCCTCGGCGCTCGCCGGCGCCAGGCCGCCGAGCGCGATCTGCGCGCACAGCACGGCGGGCAGCCACACCGGCGCCCAGCGGCAGAGCAGCAGGACGAGCGGGCGGACGAGCGCGAGGAGAGGCTTCACCGCGCGGCGTTCAGGCGAGGAAGCGAGCGCCGTAGACGGCGCTCTCGCCCAGCTCCTCCTCGATGCGCAGGAGGCGGTTGTACTTCGCCACGCGGTCGGAGCGGCAGGGCGCCCCGGTCTTGATCTGCCCCGTCGCGCAGGCCACGGCCAGGTCGGCGATGGTGGAGTCCTCGGTCTCGCCCGAGCGGTGGCTCATCACGCACGCGTAGCCGCGGCTCTGCGCGATCGCGATCGCCTCGAGCGTCTCGGTCAGCGTGCCGATCTGGTTGACCTTGATCAGGATCGCGTTCGCGCAGCCCTTGTCGATGCCCTGCGTCAGGCGCTCGGGGTTCGTCACGAACAGGTCGTCGCCGACGAGCTGCACCCGCGCGCCCAGGCGCTGCGTCATCGTGCGCCAGCCGCTCCAGTCGTCCTGGTCGAGGCCGTCCTCGATGCTGAAGATCGGGTAGCGCTCGCACCAGCCGGCGTACAGCTCGACCAGCTCGGCGGCCGAGTGGCCGCGCCCGTCCACCTGGTACTTCCCGTCGTGCAGGAACTCGGCCGAGGCGGCGTCGATCGCGATCTTCACGTCGCTGCCGGGCTGCAGGCCGACGGCGTCCACGGCGGAGAGGATCAGCTCGATCGCCTGCTCGTTCGACTTCAGGTCGGGCGCGAAGCCGCCCTCGTCGCCGACGGCGGTCGAGAGGTCGCGCGAGCGGCACACCTTCTTCAGCGCGTGGAACACCTCGGTCCCCATGCGCAGCCCCTCGGAGAAGCGCGTCGCGCCGAAGGGCATGATCATGAACTCCTGCAGGTCGACGTTGTTGTCGGCGTGCT
>CADEGS010000065.1 GCA_902826945.1 uncultured bacterium
CTCGCCCCATGACCGCCCCCACCGAAAAGGCCTCGGCGACCTCGTTCCTGCGCGGCGGCGGCGAGATGGGCGAGCGCATCCGGGGGCACGACTGGAGCCGCACGCCGCTCGGGCCGCCGGAGGCCTGGCCGCGCAGCCTGAAGACGGCGGTGCGCATCCTGCTCACCTCGAGCCAGCCGTTCTGGATCGGCTGGGGGCCGGAGCTCACCTACCTCTACAACGACCCCTACGTGTCGATCATCGGCGGCAAGCACCCGCGCGCGCTCGGGATGCCCTTCGCCGAGGTCTGGAGCGAGATCTGGGACGTGGTCGGCCCGATGGCCGCGCACGTCATGGAGCGCGACCAGGGAACGTACGTCGAGGCGCAGCTCCTGATCATGGAGCGCCACGGCTACCGCGAGGAGACGTACTACACCTACTCGTACAGCCCGATCCCCGGCGACGACGGCGCGCCCGCCGGGCTGATCTGCGCCAACACCGACGAGACGCGGCGCGTGCAGGGCGAGCGCCAGCTCGCCACGCTGCGCGAGCTCGCCGCGCGCACGGCACCCGCGCGCACGCAGGAGGAGGCCTGCGCGCTCGCCGTGGAGGCGCTCGGCACGAACGAGCACGACCTGACGTTCGCGCTGCTCTACCTCGAAGGCCGCGAGGGCGGGCCGCCGGCGCTCGCCGCCTCGACGCCGGGCGCGCAGGGCGTCGCGACGCCGGACGCGTGGCCGCTCGCGGAGGTGCTGCGCACGGGCGAGCCGCGCCTGGTCCCGCTGGCCGACCTGCCCGCCGCGCCGCCCACCGGCGCCTGGTCGTCCCCCGGCGCGCAGGCGGCCGTGCTGCGCGTCGCGCCGCCGAGCGGCCGCCAGGCGGCGCTGGTCGTCGGGCTGAGCCCGTTCCGCCCGCTCGACGAGGCCTACCGCGGGCTGCTCGAGCTGCTCGCCGGCCAGCTCGCGACGGCGATGGCCAACGCGCAGGCCTACGACGAGGAGCGCCGGCGCGCGGAGTCGCTGGCCGAGCTCGACCGCGCCAAGACCGCCTTCTTCTCGAACGTCAGCCACGAGTTCCGCACGCCGCTGACGCTGATGCTCGGCCCGCTCGAGGACATCCTGGGCAAGCCCGAGGGCGAGGTGCTGCGCGAGAACCGCGAGCTCCTGCGCGTCGTGCAGCGCAACGGCCAGCGCCTGGCGAAGCTCGTCAACACCCTGCTCGACTTCGCCCGCATCGAGGCCGGGCGCGCGCAGGCCTCGTACGAGCCGACCGACCTCTCCGCGTCCACGGCCGAGCTGGCGAGCAACTTCCGCTCGGCCTGCGAGCGCGCGGGCCTGCGCCTGGAGATCGACTGCCCGCCGCTCTCCGAGCCCGCCTGGATCGACCGCGAGATGTGGGAGAAGGTCGTCCTGAACCTCGTCTCCAACGCCTTCAAGTTCACGCACGAGGGCGGGATCGACGTGCGCACGCGCGAGCTCGCGCGCGGCTTCGAGCTGGTCGTGCAGGACAGCGGCATCGGCGTGTCGGCCGAGGAGCTGCCGCGCATGTTCGAGCGCTTCCACCGCGTCGAGAGCGCGCGCGGGCGCAGCCACGAGGGCAGCGGCATCGGCCTGGCGCTCGTGCAGGAGCTGGTGCGGCTGCACGGCGGCACGATCGAGGTCGAGAGCGAGGCCGGCCGCGGCACGGCCTTCACGGTCGTCCTGCCGCGCGGCAAGGCGCACCTGCCCCAGGAGAAGCTGAGCGCGCGCCCCGACGGCTCGACCGCCGCGCGCGCCAGCGCCTTCGTCGAGGAGGCGCTGAGCTGGCTGCCGGCCGCCGCCGCGCCCGCGCGGGGCGCGCGCGCGTCGAGCGCGCGGCACGTGCTCTTGGCGGACGACAACGCGGACCTGCGCGAGTACGCGCGGCGGCTCCTGGCCGAGCACCACGAGGTCGAGGCCGTGTCCGACGGCGAGCAGGCGCTGGCCGCCGCGCGCGCGCGCAAGCCGGACCTGGTCGTGACCGACGCGATGATGCCGCGCCTGGACGGCTTCGGCCTGCTGCGCGCGCTGCGCGCCGACCCCGCGCTGGCCGACGTGCCCGTGCTCGTGCTGTCGGCGCGCGCGGGCGAGGAGTCGCGCCTCGAGGGCCTCGAGCGCGGCGCCGACGACTACCTGGCCAAGCCCTTCCGCGCGCGCGAGCTGCAGGTGCGCGTCGAGGCCCTGTTGCAGTCCGCCGAGGCGCGCCGGCGCTCGCTCGCGACGCTGCGCGAGGCCGACCGGCGCAAGGACGAGTTCCTGGCCACGCTGGCGCACGAGCTGCGCAACCCGCTCGCGCCGCTGGCGAACGGCCTGGCGATCCTGGCCCTGCGCAGCGACGGCGACCCCGAGCGCGCCGCGCTGCGCGCGATGATGCAGCGCCAGCTCGACCACCTCGTGCGCCTGGTGGACGACCTGCTCGAGATCTCGCGCATCACGCGCGGGCGGCTCGAGCTGCGGCGCGAGCCCGTGCAGGTCGCGACCGTGCTACGCCACGCGGCCGAGACGAGCGAGCCCGCCGTGAGCGGCGCGGGGCACGCGCTCGAGATCGACGCGGGCGACGAGCCCCTGTGGCTCGACGGCGACCCCGTGCGCCTGGCGCAGATCCTCTCGAACCTGATCCACAACGCCGCGCGCTGCACCGACCGCGGCGGCCGCATCTGGCTGCGCGCGCAGCGCCACGACGGCCGCGTGGCGCTCTCCGTGCGGGACACCGGCCGCGGCATCGCGCCCGAGGCGCTCGAGGGCATCTTCGAGCTCTTCCACCGGCCGGATCCCGCGCGCGAGGGCGGGACGGGCGGGCTGGGCGGGCTGGGCGTCGGCCTGGCGCTCTCGCGCCGGCTGGCGGAGATGCACGGCGGGACGCTCACCGCGCGCAGCCCGGGCCCCGGGCGCGGGGCGACCTTCGAGCTCGACCTGCCGCTCGCGACGCCGCCCTCGTCTCCGGCGGAGTCGCCGCGGCCGGCGAGCGCGTCCGTCCCGCCGCGGCGCGTGCTCGTCGTGGACGACAACCGCGACGCCGCCGAGAGCCTGCGCCTGCTCCTGAGCCGGCTCGGCGCCGACGCGCGCGCCGCCTTCGGCGGCCAGGAGGCGCTGGACGCGATCGAGGCCTTCGCGCCCGAGCTCGTGCTGCTCGACCTGGGCATGCCCGGGATCGACGGCCTGGAGGTCGCGCGCCGCGTGCGCGCGCAGGGCCGCGCGCTGCGCCTCGTCGCGCTCACCGGCTGGGGCCAGGAAATGGACCGCGAGCGCACGCGCCTGGCGGGCTTCGACGACCACCTGGTGAAGCCGCCCGACCTCGACACGCTGCGCGCGCTGGTCGCCGCCGGCTGAACGCCGAGGAGCGCTCCGCCCGGTACGGGCGGACGGGCGTGCGGCGTCGCGGGCCGGGTGCCGCCCGCGGCCTCCCGCCGTCATACTGGTCCGCCGCATGCACGGACCGCACGCCTCGCTCGCCTGCGCCGCGCTCGCCGCGCTCGCCGCGGCCTGCCGTGAGCCGGCGCCGCCGCTCTCGGCCGTGGTCGTGACGCTCGACACGACGCGCGCCGACGCGCTCGGCTGCTACGGCCAGCGCCTGCCGCTCACGCCCGCGCTCGACCGGCTGGCGGGGATGGGGACGCTCTTCGAGCGCGCGAGCACCTGCGCGCCCTTGACCCTGCCCGCGCACGCGGCGCTGTGGAGCGGGCTCTACCCGCCGCGCAGCGGCGTGCGCGTGAACGGCACGCCGCTCCCCGCCGCCGCCACGACGCTGGCCGAGCGCGCGCGCGCGGCGGGCTTCCAGACGGCGGCCTTCCTCGGCTCGGCGGTGCTCGACCCCGCCTTCGGGCTGGAGCAGGGCTTCGAGCGCTACGACGCGCCGGACCTCGCGGAGGGCGAAGGCCGCGGCGAGCGCCCCGGCGTGCGCGTCGTCGAGCGCGCGCTCGCCTGGCTGCGCGCGCGCGACCCGCGCCGGCCCTTCCTCCTGTGGGTGCACGTGTTCGACCCGCACGACCCCTACGAGCCGCCGGCGCGCTTCGCGCCGCCCGAGGGCGTCCACCCCTACTACGGCGAGATCGCGGCCGCCGACGCGGCGGTCGGCGCGCTCTGCGCCTGGCTCGACGACGCGGGGCTGCTCGCGCGCACCGTCGTCGTCGTCGCCGGCGACCACGGCGAGGCGCTCGGCCAGCACGGCGAGGCGACGCACGGCGACTACTGCTGGGAGCCGACGCTGCACGTGCCGCTCGTCGTCTGCGGGCCGGACGTGCCGCGCGGCGAGCGCTCGCGCGCGCTCGCGAGCCTGGTGGACGTCGCGCCGACGCTCGCGGCGCGGCTCGGGCTCGCCTGGCCCGATGGCGGCGACGGGCGCGACCTCCTCGCGCCGGCGCCGCCGGGGCGCGGCGTCTACTTCGAGTGCTACACCGGCTGGCTGAGCTACGGCTGGAGCCCGCTCGCGGGCTGGCGCGACGAGGGCGGCAAGTACCTCGCGAGCGCGCGGCCGAGCTTCGTGCGGCCCGAGCAGGACCCGGCCGAGGAGCGCGACCTCCTGGCCGAGGGAGCGATCGATCCCGCGCCCTACCGCGCGGCGATCGCCGCGGTCCACGCCGCGCCCGCGCTGGCGCGCGAGGACGACGCGCTCGACCCCGAGCTCGCCGCGCGCCTGGGAGCGATGGGCTACGCGCTCGCGCCGCCGGCGCACGCGGCCGGCGAGGCGCTGCCCTCGCCGCTCGCGCCGAGCGACCGCCCGGCGCCGAGCGAGCGCACGGACGAGCACGCGCGCGCGCTGCAGGCGCACGCCTGGATCGCCGCGGAGCGCTTCGCCGAGGCCGAGGCGGCCTTCGCGCGCATCGTGGCCGAGAACCCCCGGCACCTCGCGGCCTGGGATCGGCTGGCCTGGGCGCGCTTCCGCCAGGGCGACGCCGCGGGCGCGCTGGCGGCGCTCGACGCGCTGCTCGCCGCGCGCCCCGACCAGCCGAGCGCGCTCGTCGCGCGCGCCGGCGCGCTCGTCGAGCTGGGCCGCGACGGGGAGGCGCTGGCGGCGCTCGAGCGCGCCGCCGCGCTCGCGCCGCGCTCGCCGGCGACGCTCGAGCCGCTGGCGCGCGCGCTCGAGCGCGCCGGGCGCGCGGACGAGGCGGCGCGCGTGCGCGCCCTGCTGGCGGAGCGGCGGCGATGAGGCGCCTCGCGCTCGCCCCGTGCCTGGCCGCCGCGCTCGCGGCGTGCGGCGACGCGCCGCCGCCGCAGCGCACGTCGGTCCTGCTCGTGACGCTCGACACGACGCGCCCCGACGCGCTCGGCGCGTGGGGCGGGCCGGCGGGCGCGACCCCGACGCTCGACGCCCTGGCGCGCGAGAGCGTCGTGTACGACGCGGCCTTCACCGTGGCGCCGCTGACGCAGCCGGCGCACGCCTCGATGCTGACCGGCCTGTGGCCGCCGCGCCACGGCGTGCGCATGAACGGCACGACCACGCTGCCGGCCGAGGCGCGCACGCTGGCCGAGCTCGCGCGCGAGGCCGGCTGGCAGACGGGCGCCTTCGTGGGCGCGCTCGTGCTCGACCCCGCCTTCGGCCTGGACCAGGGCTTCGAGCGCTACGAGGCGCCGGCGCGCGGCTTCGGCAGCGGGTCGACGCACATCGAGGACCGCCCCGCGGCCGAGGTCGTCGACGGCGCGCTGGCCTGGCTCGGCGCGCGCGACCGCTCGCGCCCCTTCCTCGCCTGGGTGCACCTCTTCGACCCGCACGGCCCCTACGAGCCGCCCGAGCGCTTCCGCCTCGGCCGCGCGCCGCGCACGCTCTACCAGGGCGAGCTGGCCTACCTCGACCGCGAGCTGGCGCGCCTCTTCCACCCGCTGCTCGACGGACCCGACGCGCCGCTGGTGCTCGTCGTGGCCGACCACGGCGAGGCCTTCGGCGAGCACGGGGAAGAGACGCACGGCATCTTCTGCTACGACACGACGCTGCGCGTGCCGCTCCTCGTGCGCCGGCCCGACCGCGCGCGCGCGGGCGAGCGCTCGGACGAGGTGGTGAGCGTCGTGGACGTCTACGCCACGCTGGCGGACGCGATGGGGCTCGCCGCGCCGGCGAGCGACGGCGTGAGCCTCCTCGCCGGCCGCGTGCCCGAGGGCCGCGGCGTGTACTTCGAGTCCTACCAGGGCTACCTCGCCTACGGCACGAGCCCGCTCGCCGGCTGGCTCGACGCGCGCGGCAAGTACCTGCACAGCGCGGCGCCGGAGCTCTTCGACTGGCGCAACGACCCGGGCGAGGAGCACGATCTCGCGCGCGCGCGCGCCGACGCGCTCGGCGGGTACCGCGCGGCGCTGGCGCGCGTGGCGGCCGCGCCGGCGCTCGCCGCCGCGCCGAGCGCCGGCACGGCCGAGCTCGCCGACGCGCTGCGCGGCCTGGGCTACGCGGCGGCCGGCGGAGAGGCGCGCGCGCTGCCCGCGCCGCTCGAGGCCACGGGCGCGCGCCCGAGCCCCGCGGCCGAGCGCGAGGCGATCGCGGACACGCTGCGCGGCCAGGAGCTCGCGAACCAGGGACGCTACGAGGAGGCCGAGGCGGCGCTGCGCGACGCGCTCGCGCGCATGCCGGAGAACGTCTCCGCGCAGGATCACCTGGCGACGGTGCTGATGCGCCGCGGCGCGCTCGAGGAGGCGCTGGGCCTCCTGCGACGGGTGACGCGCGACGGCCCGGGCTGGGCGGGGAGCTGGTTCAACCTGGGCTCCGTGCTGCGCGAGCTCGAGCGCCCCGAGGAGGCGCTCGACCCGCTGCGCCGGGCCGTCCTGGCCAAGCCGACGGAGGCGCTCTTCCGCTCGGCGCTCGCCGACACGCTGCGCGCGCTCGGCCGCGAGGAGGAGGCGCGCGCAGTCGAGCGCGAGGCGGACGCGCCGCGCTGAGCGCGGGCGCCGCGGGCCGCTCCTGGTGCGTCCGCGGGAGCCCCACTACCCTTGGCTCGATGTTCCGTGCGCGGACCGGACCGCTCGCGATCCTGACGCTCGCCGCGGGGCTCCTCGCGGCCTGCGCGGACGAGGCGCGCCCCGCGCCGCCCCTGAACGCGCTGCTCGTGACGCTCGACACGACGCGCGCGGACGCGCTCTCGTGCTACGGCGTCCACGCCGGGACCACGCCGCACCTCGATGCGCTGGCGGCCGAGGGCGTGCTCTACGAGCGCGCGAGCACCGTCGCGCCGCTGACGCTGCCCGCGCACGCGTCGATCCTGACCGGGCTCGTGCCGCTGCGCCACGGGGTGCGCGACAACGGGCTGTGGCCGCTCCCCGAGAGCGCGCGCACGCTGGCCGAGCGCGCCGCCGAGGCCGGCTGCGAGACGGCGGCCTTCGTCGCGGCCGTCGTGCTCGACGAGAGCTTCGGCCTGGCGCAGGGGTTCGAGCGCTACGACGCGCCCGAGCCGCCGAGCGAGCAGCGCACGAGCCACTACGCCGAGCGCGACGCGCGCGCGGTGATCGACGCGGCGCTCGCGTGGTACGCGGCGCGCGACCGCTCGCGCCCCTTCCTCGCCTGGGTGCACCTGTTCGACCCGCACTCGCCCTACGCGCCGCCCGAGGCCTTCCGCCGCGGGAGCGCGCCCGACGAGCTCTACCGCGGCGAGGTCGCGTGGGCCGACCACGAGCTCGGGCGCCTGCTCGACGCCCTGCGCGCCGACGGGACGCTCGCGCGCACGCTGGTGCTCGTCGCCGGCGACCACGGCGAGGCCTTCGGCGAGCACGGCGAGGTCTCGCACGGGCCGTTCTGCTACGAGCCCACGCTGCGCGTGCCGTTCCTCGTGCGCGACCCCGGCGAGGCGCGGCCCGGCCGGCGCTCGCGCGAGCTCGTCAGCGTCGCGGACGTCGCCCCCACGCTGGCCGAGGCGCTCGGCCTCGCGCCCGAGCCCGGCCTCGACGGCGTGAGCCTCTTCCGCCGCGCCGTGCCCGAGAGCCGCGGCGTCTACTTCGAGTCGTACACCGGCTACCTCTCGCTCGGCTGGAGCCCGCTCGCCGGCTGGCGCGACGCGCGCGGCAAGTACCTGCACAGCTCCGAGCCGCTGCTCTTCGACCCGGTCGCGGACCCGGGCGAGGAGCGCGACCTCCTCGCCGCCGGCCGCGCGGACCCGAAGCCCTACCGGCTGGCGCTGGCGGAGGTGTCGCACGCGCCGCGGCTCGCCGCGGAGGAAGCCGGCGCGAGCGCGGAGATGCTCGCCGACCTGCGCGGCCTGGGCTACGCGGGCGTGGACGCGCCGGGGCACGCGCTGCCCGACCCGCTCGCGCCGAGCGACCGGCCGAGCCCGCAGTCCAAGGCGCGCGAGCACTACGAGACGCTGGCCGCGCTGCAGCGCTTCAACGCCGGCGACGTGGCCGGCGCGCAGCCGATCCTGGCGCGCATCGCCGCGCAGAACCCGCGCAACGTGTTCGTGCTCGACATGCTGGGCTACGCGCTGATGCGCCTGGGGCGCCACGAGGAGGCGCTCGAGCCGCTCGAGGCGCTCCTGCGCGAGCGGCCCGAGCGCGCGAACTCGTGGGCCAACCTCGGCATCTCGCTGGTCGAGGTCGGGCGCGCCGAGGAGGCCGAGCAGGCGCTCGGCCGCGCGCTCGAGCTCGACCCGGGGCACGGCGCGGCGCTGCGCACGCTGGACCGCCTGCTCGAGGAAGCCGGGCGCGGCGCGGAGGCCGACGCGCTGCGCGCGCGCGCCGCGGCGGGGAGCGGGCGATGAGGCGCGCGCTCCTCGCGCTCGCGCTGGCCGCCGCGGGCGGCGCCTGCGACGGCCCTCCGCCGGCGCTGGCCGAGAACGCGCTGCTCGTCACGCTCGACACGACGCGCGCCGACGCGCTCGGCTGCTACGGCGCGCCGCACAACCCCACGCCGCGCCTCGACGCGCTGGCGCGCCGCGGGATCCTCTTCGAGCACGCGAGCACGGCCGTGCCGCTGACCCTGCCCGCGCACTGCTCGATGCTGACCGGGCTCTACCCGCCGCGGCACACCGTGCGCGACAACGCCTACTGGCCGCTTCCCGCCAGCGCCGACACGCTGGCCGAGCGCGCGCGCGCCGCAGGCCTCGCGACCGCCGCCTTCGTCGCCGCGGTCGTGCTCGACCGGCCCTTCGGGCTCGACCAGGGCTTCGACGTCTACGACCCGCCCACGCCCGCGCCGGGCGGCGACCGCCTGCACGGCGAGCGGCGCGCCGACGAGGTCGTCGACCGCGCGATCGCCTGGCTCGACGGGCGCGACCGCGGCCGGCGCTTCTTCCTGTGGGTGCACCTGTTCGACCCGCACACGCCCTACGCGCCGCCGCCCGGCGCGCGCGCCGACCTCCCGCCCTACGCGGCCGAGCTCGCCTTCGCCGACCGCGAGCTCGGGCGGTTGCTCGACCGCATGGACCAGGAGGGGCTGCTCGCGACGACGCTCGTCGTCGTCGCCGGCGACCACGGCGAGGCCTTCGGCGAGCACGGCGAGGTCACGCACGGCGACTTCTGCTACCAGCCGACGCTCGCCGTGCCGCTGCTCGTGGCGCGCCCCGACGGCGCGGGCGCGGGCACGCGCGAGGCGGGCCAGGCGAGCATCGTGGACGTCGCGCCGAGCGTGCTCGACGCGCTCGGGATCCAGGCGCCGCAGGGGATCGACGGCCGGAGCCTCCTCGCCGGCCCGCCGCCGCCCGAGCGCGGCGTGTACTTCGAGTCCTACTCGGGCTGGTTCGCGCAGGGCTGGAGCCCGCTCGCCGGCTGGCGCGACGCGCGCGGCAAGTACCTGCACTCGAGCGCGCCCGAGCTCTACGACCTCGGGCGCGACCCCGGCGAGGAGCGCGACCTCGCGGCCGAGCGCCCCGACGACGTGCGCGCCTACCGGCTCGCGATGGCGGACCTGCTCGCGCGGCCGGCGCTCGCGTCGGGCGCGGCGGACGCGCTCGACCCGGAGCTGCTCGCGAGCATCCAGGGCCTGGGCTACGCGGCGATGGGCGGCGCGTACGACCGCGTGCCGAGCCCGCTGGCGCCGACGGCGCGCCCCGCGCCGCGCGGCCTGGCCGAGCAGTCGCGGCGCGCCTACGACGCGGCCAACCTGGTCGTCGCCGGCCGCCACGCCGAGGCCGAGCCGCTCCTGCGCGCGGTGCTGGCCGAGAACCCGCTGCACTTCGTCGCGCTCCAGCACCTGGCCTACGCGCTGATCTTCCAGGGGCGGCCGGCCGAGGCGATCGAGCCCTTGCAGACGCTCCTGCGCGAGGGCCCGAAGAAGGCCGAGTGGTTCGAGCAGCTCGGCGCCTGCCTGTTCCGGAGCGGCCGCGCCGCCGAGGCCGTCGAGCCGATGCGCCAGGCGGTCGCGATCGAGCCCGGGAACGAGCGCTACCGCGAGGAGCTCGCGCGGCTCCTGCGCGAGCTCGGCCGCGCGGACGAGGCCGCGCGCGTGGCCGCGGGTGGCTGAGGACGCTACGGCGCGCGGTCCCGGCCGTGGGCGCGTCCGGATCGGTGGCGCGCCTCCCCGCGCCTCCCTTAACCTTTCCTCGATGCTCCGTGCGATCCGGAGGACCCGCGCGGGGCTGGCGGCGGCGCTCGCGCTCGCGGCGCTCGGCTGCGGCCGCGACGAGGCGCCGAAGAGCGCGATCCTGATCACGCTCGACACGACGCGGCGCGACGCGCCGAGCCTTTACGGCGCGCACGCGGGCACGACGCCGGCGCTCGACCGGCTGGCGCGCGAGGCGCTCGTGTACGAGGACGCGCACACGACCGCGCCGCTGACGCTGCCCGCGCACGCCTCGATGCTGACCGGGCTCTACCCGCCGCGGCACTCGGTGCGCGTGAACGGCACGCGCGCGCTGCCCTCCGCGGCGCGCACCGTGGCCGAGGCGGCGCAGGCCGCGGGCGCCGAGACGGCGGCCTTCCTGGCGGCGGTCGTGCTGGCGCCCGAGTTCGGTCTCGACCAGGGCTTCGGCGTCTACGACGCGCCCGCGCGCGGCAACGGCGTGACGAGCTTCTACGACGAGCGCCCGGCGGAGGCGGTCGTGGACGCCGCGCTCGGCTGGCTCGCGGCGCGCGACCGCGCGCGGCCCTTCTTCCTGTGGATCCACCTGTTCGACCCGCACGAGCCCTACCGCCAGGCGCCCTTCCCGGCGCAGGGGCCCGAGCGCGTGCAGCGCTACCTGGGCGAGGTCGCGCACGCCGACCGCGAGCTCGCGCGCCTCTTCGACGCGCTGCGCGCGGAGGGCGCGCTGGACCAGGCGCTCGTGCTCGTGTGCGCCGACCACGGCGAGGGGCTGGACGAGCACGGCGAGGCCTCGCACGGCGACTACTGCCACGAGACGACGCTCCAGGTCCCCTTCCTCGTGCGCTACCCCGACGGGACGCGCGCGGGCGAGCGCTCGCAGGAGCGCGTCAGCGTGGTGGACGTCGCGCCGACGCTGGCCGAGGCGATGGGGCTCCCCTTCCCCGGCGAGGTGGACGGGCAGAGCCTCTACAAGAGGCGGGTGCCGGACGGACGCGGCGTGTACTTCGAGTCCTACGGGCCGTTCGTCGGCTACGGCTGGAGCCCGATCCGCGGCTGGCTCGACGGCACGGGCAAGCTGGTGCTCTCCTCGCGCGCGCGCTTCTACGACCTCGCGAGCGACCCGCGCGAGGAGCACGACGTCGCCGCGCGCGCCGACCTCGGGCCCGCGCGGGCGGCGCTCGGCGCGCTGGCGGCGCGGCCGACGCTGGAGGAGGCGGAGCCCTCCGCGGTGGACGACGCGCTGAGCGCGCGCATCGCGGGCCTGGGCTATGCCAGCGCCGCCGCGCTCGACGAGGACCTGCCCGGCCTGCTCGAGACGCCCGGCCTGCGCGACCCGCTGGCGAGCGTCGCGCTGCACGGCGCGCAGATGCACGCCTACGCGCTGCTCTCGGCCGGGCGCTATCCCGAGGCCTCGGCCGCCTTCGAGGAGGTCGTCGCGCAGGATCCCGACAACCCCTTCGCGCTCGACCACCTGGCGACCAGCCTGATCCGCGAGGGCCGCTTCGAGGACGCCGTGCCGGCGCTCGAGCGGCGCGTCGCGCTGGGACGCCCCAAGGCCAGCGTGCTCTTCAACCTGGGCGTGTCGCTGCACCGCCTGGAGCGCTTCGACGAGGCGCTGGCGGCCTTCCTGCGCGCGCGCGAGCTCGCGCCCGACGACCCGCGCATCGCGCGCTACGTCGAGGAGCTCGGCGGCTGAGGTCGGCCCCGCGGGCCGCGCGCCCGCGGAGTAGGATCGGTGGCGTCCATGGCGAACGCGCTCCCCCTTCCCCCGACCGACCTCCTCGGCCGGGCGCTCGCGAGCCTGCGGCTGTCGGTCACCGACCGCTGCAACCTGCGCTGCGCCTACTGCATGCCGGAGGAGGAGTACGTCTGGCTGCCCAAGGCGGACGTGCTCTCCTACGAGGAGCTCGCGCGGCTGGTGGACGCCTTCCTCGCGCTCGGCACCGGCAAGCTGCGGCTGACCGGCGGCGAGCCGCTCCTGCGCCGCGACCTGCCCGTGCTCGTGCGCGCGCTCGCCGCGAAGCCCGGCCTGCGCGACCTGGCGCTGACGACGAACGCGACGCGGCTGGCGGAGCTCGCGGGCGAGCTCCTCGCGGGCGGCCTCACGCGCCTGACGATCAGCCTCGACACGCTGCGCCGCGAGCGCTTCCTGGCGCTGACGCGGCGCGACGAGCTGGCGCCCGCGCTGGCGGGCATCGACGCGGCCGTCGCCGCGGGCTTCGAGGGCACCAAGCTGAACGCCGTCGTGATGCGCGGCGTGAACGACGACGAGGTCGCGGACCTGCTGGCCTTCGCGCGCGAGCGCGGGATCGAGGCGCGCTTCATCGAGTACATGGACGTCGGCGGCGCGACGCGCTGGCGGCCGGCCGACGTCGTGCCGCGCGAGGAGATCCTGGCGCGCCTGGCCGCGCGCTTCGGCCCGGTCGCGCCCGAGCCGCGCCCCGCGGGCGAGCGCGCCGCGCCGGCCGAGCGCTTCCGGCTCTCGGACGGCACGCGCTTCGGCGTGATCGCCTCGACCAGCGCGCCCTTCTGCCGCGCCTGCGACCGCGCGCGGCTGACGGCGGACGGCGTGCTCTACGCCTGCCTCTACGCGCGCGCCGGGCTCGACCTGCGCACGCCGCTGCGCGCGGGGCGCTCGAGCGCCGAGCTCGCCGCCCTGATCGCCGACGCCTGGCGCGCGCGCGCCGACCGCGGCGCCGAGGAGCGCCTGGCCGAGGCGCGCCGCACGAGCCTGGCCGGCCCCGAGGAGCTGCGCCGCGACCCGCACCTCGAGATGCACACGCGCGGCGGGTGAGGCGAGCTCCGATGCACGCGCGCGACGCCGGTACGGGCCCTGCCGAGGCCGAGGAGCGCGGCGCGCCGCCCCTGCCGGCGGCGCACGCGCCGCGCCGCGCGCGCGCGGGACGCGTGACGCCGCGCGCGCCGCGCGCGCTCGCGCTCCTCGCCTGCGCGTGGGCGGCCGC
This sequence comes from uncultured bacterium, assembly GCA_902826945.1. Next base: position 13,389 of record CADEGS010000065.1, read on the forward strand.
CTGCGGCGGCGAGAAGGACGCCTGCCAGAGCGCCGTGCTCGTCACGCTCGACACGACGCGCGCCGACGCGCTCGGCTGCTACGGCGCGCCCGACGACCCGACGCCGGCGCTCGACGCGCTCGCCCGCCGCGCGCTGCTCCTCGAGCGCGCCAGCACGACCGCGCCGCTGACCCTGCCGTCGCACTGCTCGATGATGACCGGGCTCGTCCCGCTGCGGCACACCGTGCGCGACAACGCCGACCGGCCGCTGCCGGCGAGCGCCGTCACGCTGGCGGAGCGCGCGCGCGAGGCGGGCTTCAGGACGGCCGCGTTCCTGGGCGCGGTCGTGCTCGCGCCCGCGTTCGCGCTCGACCAGGGCTTCGACGTCTACGACGCGCCCGAGGCGGGGCCCGACCGCCCGCACGGCGACCGGCGCGCGGACGAGGTGATCGACCGCGCGCTGGCCTGGCTCGACGCGCGCGACGAGGACGAGCGCTTCCTCCTGTGGGTGCACCTGTTCGACCCGCACACGCCCTACGAGCCGCCGGCCGCGGCGCGCCGGGACCTCGCGCCCTACGCGGGCGAGGTGTCGTGGATGGACCGCCAGCTCGGACGGCTCCTCGAGCGGCTGGAGGCCGAGGGGCTCTCCGCGTCCACCGCCGTGCTCGTGCTCGGCGACCACGGCGAGGCCTTCGGCGAGCACGACGAGCTCACGCACGGGCTGTTCTGCTACCAGACCACGCTGCACGTGCCGATGCTCCTCGCGCTGCCGCCCGGGGACGCGCGCGCGCGGCCCGGCCAGCGCGACGCGCGCCTGGCGAGCGTGGTGGACGTGCAGCCGACCCTGCTCGACGCGCTCGGGCTCGAGGTGCCGGAGGGGATCGACGGGCTGAGCCTGCTCGCCGCCGCGCCGCCGGAGCGCGGCGTGTACTTCGAGTCGTACACGGGCTACCTGTCGCTCGGCTGGAGCCCGCTCGCCGGCTGGCGCGACGCGCGCGGCAAGTACCTGCACAGCTCGCGCCCGCAGCTCTTCGACGTGGACCGCGATCCGGGCGAGGAGCAGGACCTGCTGCCGGGCGGCGCGGCCGTGCGCCCCTACCAGCTCGCGCTGGCCGACGTCGCGCACGCGCCGCGGCTCGAGGAGAGCGGCGCGCAGAGCGGCTCCGAGCTCGTGCGCGAGCTGCGCGGGCTGGGCTACACCTCGGTCGGCGGGCGGCGCGCGGCGCTGCCCGACCCGCTCGCGCCCTCGGACCGCCCGAGCCCGCCGGACAAGGCGCGCGAGCACCGCGAGACGCTGGCGGCGGTGAAGCGGCTCAACGCGGGCGACGTCGCCGGCGCGCAGCGCGTGCTGGCGCGCATCGCCGCCGAGAGCCCGCACAACCTGTTCGTGCTCGACACGCTGGCCACGAGCCTGATGCGCCAGGGCCTGTTCGAGGAGGCGCTGGAGCCGCTGCAGCGGCTGCTCGAGGAGCGGCCGGAGCGCGCCGCCTCGTGGGCCGACCTCGGACGCTCGCTGGCCGAGCTCGAGCGGCCGGAGGAGGCGGAGCGCGCGCTGCGCCGGTCGCTCGAGCTCGAGCCGGGGCAGGCGACCGCGCTGGACGCGCTCGACCGCCTGCTCGAGGCCCAGGGGCGCGGCGACGAGGCGGACGCCCTGCGGGCGAAGGCCGCGGCGGGCGGCCGGCCGGCAGGGCGCTGAGCAGGCGGCCTCCGAGGGCCTCGCAGGCTCGGCCGGCGGCCCCGGGGGCGCTCTCGCGCACCCTTCTCCAGCGGTGGCCGAGGCTTGGGACAGACCACAACATTTTGTGGTCGGGTGTCCTTGAGCCCCCAGGTATCCGCGGTAGCTTGTGCCCGGCGCCCATGGGAGCCAAGCGCCGCTCCCTTCCGCGCGGGCCGGGAACGCCCCGGTCGGACCCCTCCCCTGCCACCCGCCTGCCCAGGAGCCCCACGCGCATGAACCCGGGATCCCAGAGCCCTGCTCCCGTCGTCCTCCAGCCCACCCTGCGGGAGATGGAGGAGGAACACGTGCTCCAGCCCCAGCCGCCGCGCGCGGCGCCCGAGGCGGGGTCCCCGGCCACCCGGATGCAAGTTCGTAAGCGGAACGGCCAGCTCGAGGCCGTGGACGTGAACAAGATCGTGCGCGCCGTCGAGCGCTCGTGCAGCGCGCTCGAGCGCGTGGACGCGATGCGCATCGCCACGCGCACGATCAGCGGCCTGTACGACGGCGCGACGACGGCCGAGCTCGACCAGCTCTCGATCCAGACCGCCGCCTCGCTGATCGCCGAGGAGCCGCAGTACTCGCAGCTCGCCGCGCGCCTCCTGTGCACCTACATCGACAAGGAGGTGCAGAACCAGGACATCCACTCCTTCTCGCAGTCGGTGCGCACCGGCTACGAGGCGGGGCTGCTCTCCGAGGAGCTGTGGCGCTTCGTCTCGGCCAGCAGCCGCAAGCTGAACGACGCGATCGAGGCCGAGCGCGACGAGCGCTTCGAGTACCTCGGCATCCGCACGGTCAAGGACCGCTACCTGCTCGTGCACCCCGAGCGGCGCCTGGCGATCGAGACGCCGCAGTACTTCTTCATGCGCGTCGCCTGCGGGCTGTCGGAGACGCCGCAGGAGGCGATCACGTTCTACCGGCTGATCTCCTCGCTCGAGTACCTGCCGAGCTCGCCGACGCTCTTCAACTCGGGCAGCCAGCGCTCGCAGCTCTCGTCGTGCTACCTGCTCGACTCGCCCGAGGACGACCTGACGGCGATCTACGACCGCTACTCCGACGTCGCCAAGCTGTCGAAGTTCGCGGGCGGGATCGGGCTCGCCTACCACCGCATCCGCTCGAAGGGCTCGCTGATCCGCGGCACGAACGGGCACTCGAACGGCATCGTGCCGTGGCTGAAGACGCTCGACTCGTCGGTCGCGGCGGTCAACCAGGGCGGCCGGCGCAAGGGCGCGTGCTGCGTCTACCTCGAGACCTGGCACGCCGACATCGAGGACTTCCTCGACCTGCGCGACAACACCGGCGACGAGGCGCGCCGCACGCACAACATCAACCTCGCGAACTGGGTGCCCGACCTCTTCATGCGGCGCGTGAAGGCCGACGAGGTCTGGTCGCTCTTCGACCCGAAGCGGGTCCCGCACCTGACCGACCTGTACGGCGCCGAGTTCGAGGCCGCCTACGTGGCCGCCGAGCAGGACGGGCAGTTCGAGCGCCAGCTCCCGGCGCGCGAGCTCTACGCGCGCATGATGCGCACGCTGGCCCAGACCGGGAACGGCTGGATGACGTTCAAGGACGCCTCGAACGAGAAGTGCAACCAGACCGGCGCTCCGGGCAACGTCGTGCACCTCTCGAACCTGTGCACCGAGATCCTCGAGGTCACCTCGAAGGCCGAGACGGCCGTGTGCAACCTGGGCTCGGTCAACCTGGCGCGCCTGGTGCGGGACGGCGCCTTCGACTTCGAGCGCCTGGGCGAGATCGTGCGCGTCGCGGTGACGTTCCTCGACCGCGTGATCGACATCAACTACTACCCCACGGCCGAGGCGCGCGCCTCGAACCGCGCCTGGCGCCCGGTCGGGCTGGGCGAGATGGGCCTGCAGGACGTCCTGTTCCAGGCCGGGCTGCCCTTCGACGCGCCGGAGGCGTGCGAGCTGGCGGCGCGCATCCAGGAGGAGATGTACTACCACGCGCTCGCGACCTCCTGCGACCTGGCCGAGAAGCACGGGCCGCACCCGAGCTTCCTGATGACGCGCGCCGCGCGCGGCGAGCTGCAGTTCGACCTGTGGGGCGTCACGCCCTCGCAGCCGGAGCGCTGGGAGGCGCTGCGCGAGCGCATCCGCGCGCACGGGCTGCGCAACTCGCTGCTGATCGCCGTGGCGCCGACGGCGACGATCTCGTCGATCGCCGGCTGCTACGAGTGCATCGAGCCGCAGGTCTCGAACCTGTTCAAGCGCGAGACGCTCTCGGGCGACTTCCTGATGATCAACCGCTACCTGGTCGAGGCGCTGCAGGCGCGCGGCCTGTGGACGGAGAAGATCCGCAACGAGATCAAGCGCTGCGAGGGCTCGATCCAGGACATCGACGCGATCCCCTCCGACCTGCGCGCGCTCTACCGCACCGCCTGGGAGCTGCCGATGCGCGCCGTGATCGACATGGCCGTCGCGCGCGGGCCGTACATCGACCAGAGCCAGTCGCTGAACCTGTTCATCGAAACGCCGACGATCGGAAAGCTCTCGTCGATGTATCTCTACGCCTGGGAGCGCGGGCTGAAGACGACCTACTACCTGCGCTCGCGCCCGGCGACGCGCATCCGCCAGGCCACCGTGGCCGAGCCCGCCGTCAGCGACGAGGCCGCCGTGGCCTGCTCGCTCGAGAGCCCCGAGAGCTGCGAGGCCTGCCAGTAGGCCCGTCCGCCGCCACGTCTCGCCCCTCCGTCGCCATGAACGAAGCCGTCCTCACGCCCCAGCCGCGCCTGCACCACGCGCCGCGTCCCGCGCACATCCTCGACGCGGGGATGGACCTGACGCTGCGCCCGATGCGCTACCCGGCGTTCTACGAGATGTACAAGAACGCCATCAAGAACACCTGGACGGTCGAGGAGGTGGACTTCTCGACCGACCTGGTGGACCTGCGCAGCCGGCTCCTGCCCGCCGAGCGCCACCTGATCCACCGCCTGGTGGCCTTCTTCGCCACGGGCGACTCGATCGTGGCGAACAACCTCGTGCTGAACCTCTACAAGCACGTGAACGCGCCCGAGGCGCGCATGTACCTCTCGCGGCAGCTCTACGAGGAGGCGCTGCACGTCCAGTTCTACCTGACGCTGCTCGACACCTACATCCCGGACCTGAAGGAGCGCGAGCGCGCCTTCGCCGCGATCCACAACATCCCCTCGATCAAGGCCAAGGCGGACTTCTGCTTCCGCTGGATCGACTCGCTGCAGACGCTCGACCGCCTGGCGACGCGCGCCGACCGGCGCGCGTTCCTGCTCAACCTGATCTGCTTCGCCTGCTGCATCGAGGGCCTGTTCTTCTTCGCCGCCTTCGCCTACGTCTACTTCATGCGCTCGAAGGGGCTCCTGAACGGCCTGGCCTCGGGCACGAACTGGGTCTTCCGCGACGAGAGCATGCACATGCAGTTCGCGCTCGAGGTCGTCGCCACCGTGCGCCGCGAGGACCCGACGCTCTTCGACGACGCCATGCGCCGCGACATCCACGAGATGCTCGAGGACGCCGTGCGCTGCGAGATGCACTTCGCCGAGGACCTGCTCGGCCAGGGCGTCCCGGGCATGTCCACCGCCGACATGCGCACCTACCTCGAGTTCATCGCCGACCAGCGCCTGGCGAACCTCGGCCTCGAGAAGCGCTACGGCTCGAGGAACCCCTTCGGCTTCATGGACCTCCAGGACGTCCAGGAGCTCTCCAACTTCTTCGAGCGCCGCGTCAGCGCCTACCAGGTCGGCGTGACCGGCGCGGTGGCGTTCGACGAGGCGTTCTAGCCACGCTCCGGCCGGCTCCTCGCGCTTCGCGAGGAGCCAGCCGGAGCGTGGCCCGCGGCCGCATGGCCGCGGCCGGCGCGAGAGCGCCGTGGCGCCGCAGGCCT
>CADEGS010000066.1:0-10649 GCA_902826945.1 uncultured bacterium
TAGCCGAGCCGGATGATCTCCGCGCCCGAGCGCGTCAGGACGTCGCGCGACTGCATCCGTCGTCGCCGGCGAGGTCCCGGCGGATCCGCGCGGCGGGCAAGGGGGAAGGAGCGGGGGAGCCGGCGGCCACGGCGCGCGCCGCTACATGTGCGCGATCAGCGCGTCTCCGAACTCGCTGCAGCGCACCTCGCGCGCGCCGCTCATCAGGCGCGCGAAGTCGTAGGTCACGACCTTGTCGGAGATCGCGCCGTCCATGCCGCGGAGGACGAGGTCGGCGGCCTCGTTCCAGCCCAGGTAGCGCAGCATCATCTCGCCCGAGAGCACGAGCGAGCCCGGGTTCACCTTGTCCTGGTTCGCGTACTTGGGCGCGGTGCCGTGCGTGGCCTCGAAGATCGCGTGGCCGCTCTCGTAGTTGACGTTGCCGCCGGGCGCGATGCCGATGCCGCCCACCTGGGCGGCCAGCGCGTCGGAGAGGTAGTCGCCGTTCAGGTTGAGCGTGGCGATCACGTCGAACTCGTCGGGGCGCGTCAGCACCTGCTGCAGCGTGATGTCGGCGATCGCGTCCTTGACCAGGATCTTGCCGGCGGCGAGCGCGGCCTTCTGCTCCTCGTCGGCGGCCTTCTCGCCCTTCGCGGCCTTCGTGCGGCCCCACTGCTCCCAGGTGTAGACGCGGTCGGCGAACTCGCGCTCGGCCAGCGCGTAGCCCCAGTTGCGGAACGCGCCCTCCGTGTACTTCATGATGTTGCCCTTGTGCACGAAGGTCACGCTGCGCCGCCTCTGGTCGACGGCGTAGCGCAGCGCGGCGCGCACCAGGCGCTCGGAGCCCTCGCGCGAGACGGGCTTGACGCCGATGCCCGAGGTCGCCGGGAAGCGGATCTTCTGGTACTCGGTCGGGAAGGTCTGCTGGAAGAGCGCCAGGAACTTCTTCGCCGCGTCGCTGCCCTCCTGGAACTCGATGCCGGCGTAGATGTCCTCGGTGTTCTCGCGGAAGATCACCATGTCCACCTTCTCGGGCGCGCGCACGGGCGAGGGCACGCCCTGGAACCAGCGCACCGGCCGCAGGCAGACGTACAGGTCGAGGATCTGGCGCAGCGCGACGTTGAGCGAGCGGATGCCGCCGCCGACCGGCGTCGTCAGCGGCCCCTTGATCCCGACCAGGTAGTCGCGGAAGCAGGTGATCGTCTCGTCGGGCAGCCAGGTGCCGAAGCGCTCGAACGACTTCTCGCCGGCGAAGACCTCCATCCAGCACAGCCGCCGGTCGCCGCCGTAGGCCTTCTCGACCGCCGCCTCGAGCACGCGCTTCGTCGCGCGCCAGATGTCGGGCCCGGTGCCGTCGCCCTCGATGTAGGGCAGGATCGGGTTGTGCGGCACGCGCAGCGCTCCCTTCTGGAGGGAGATCTTCTGGCCGTCGGCGGGAGGGGTGATCTTGGGCGTGCTCGTGCTCATGGCGGATGGGGAGGGAGCGTGCGGGCCTCTGGAGGCGCACAGGATACTGCGCCGCGCGCGACGCGTCGCGGGGGAGCCGGACGCCGGCCGCGCCGTCCTCAGGCCGCGCGTCCGCCGGCGTAGTCCACGACGTGACGGGCGATGCGCTCGAGCGGCAGCACGTGCGCCGCCGCGCCGCGCTCGATCGCCACGCGCGGCATGCCGAACACGACGCAGCTCGCCTCGTCCTGGGCGACGGTGTCGGCCCCGGCCTTGCGCATGGAGAGCAGCCCCTCGGCGCCGTCGTCGCCCATGCCGGTGAGGAGGATCCCGAGCGCGTTGGCGCCCGCGAAGCGCGCGGTGGACTCGAACAGGACCTCGACCGAGGGCCGGTGCCGGCGCACGCGCGGACCGCTGCCGACGCGCACGACGTAGCGCGCGCCGTCGCGCGCCAGCCGCATGTGCAGGTCGCCCGGTGCCAGCAGGGCCAGCCCGGGCACGACGCGGTCGCCGTCCTGCGCCTCGCGCACGTCGATCGCGCAGCGCTCGTCGAGGCGCTGCGCGAACGAGGTCGTGAAGCCGGCCGGCATGTGCTGGGTCATGACGATGCCCGGGGACTGGCGCGGCAGCGCGGTCAGGATCGTGGCCAGCGCCTCGGTGCCGCCCGTCGAGGCGCCGATCGCGACGACCTTGTCGGTCGTCTCGAGCATCGCCTCGTGGCCGGCGACGAGCGGGGCGCGCTCGACGCCCGCGGCGCGCGCGCGCGGCCGCATGCCGGCGGCGCCGCGCAGGATCTCGCCCAGGCGCTCGGCCAGATCGCCGACCGAGTACGACCCGCCGGGCTTCGCCAGCACCTCGACCGCGCCCGCCTCGAGGCAGGCCAGCGCCGTCTCGCGGCCGCGCGTCGTGAGCGAGCTGAGCACGACGACCGGCGTCGGCTGGTACTTCATCAGCCGCCGCAGGAAGGTCAGGCCGTCCATGCGCGGCATCTCGATGTCGAGCGTCAGGACGTCGGGCCGCAGCGCGACGACCTTGTCGCGCGCGACGAACGGGTCGGGCGCGCTGCCGACGACCTCGATGCCGGGCTGCTGGGAGAGCGTCTCGCTCAGGACGCGGCGCACGACCGAGGAATCGTCCACGATCAGCACGCGTACCGGCGCGCGCCCGGCGAGCGCTGCGTCCTTCATCCGGCGCGCGCCCCCGGCGCAGCGTCGGGCCTCCAGCTCACGAACAGCGGGTGCCCCTCGCAGTCCAGGGCGCAGGCGCTGCCCGCGCGCTCGCCGGGCGCGGGCGGGCGCGCGCCGGGCAGGATGGCCGGCAGGCCGAGCAGGAAGGCGCTCTCCTCGCCGCCCAGGAACGCGACGACCGACCCGCCGACGATGTTGGCGAGCTCGCGCAGCGCGTCCTCGCCCTGGCGCGCGACGTCGATCTCCTCGGGCTCCACGCCCAGCAGGCTGGACGCCAGCGCGCGCAGGAAGCCGTCGCCCGTCCACAGCGCGACCTCGCCGGCGCTCGGGCCGCGGTAGCGGATCGCCGCGCCGCGCGTCGCGCCGTGCAGCGCGGCGGCCTCGACGGCCACGGGCTCGCTCATCACGAAGGCGGTGCGCTCCAGCGCGGCGGCGGTCAGCTCGGCCAGTCGATCCTCGTCGATCGTGTTCATCCGGATGCTCCCACGACGTCCGCGACGATGCGGCGCAGGTCCTCGGGCTCGAACGGCTTGCGCAGGAACTCGACCACGCCGAGCTGGCGCAGGCGGTCCAGGCGCTCCTTGTTGGACTCGGTGCTGACGATCACGACGCGCGTCGCGGCGAGCTCCGGACGCTCGCGCATCGCGCGCACGAGCGCCTCCCCGTCCATGACGGGCATGTTGAGGTCGAGCAGCACGAGGTCGATCCAGCTCGCGTCGAGCACGGCCAGCGCCTCGCGGCCGTCGCCGGCCTCGTGCACGCGCTCGCCCGAGACGCCCGCGAGCCCGGCCGTCTTGCGGATCACCTGACGCAGGATGGGGGAGTCGTCGACGATGAGCAGGTTGCAGCTCATGCGGAGGTCCTCGCGGCGGGCGCGCTCATCGCGTCCGCGGTCTCGCGCACGGCCAGCCAGGTCTCGGCGATCAGGCGCTCGCTGCGCGCGCGGGTGATGTCGAGGCCGGTGCGCACGTGCTCGCTCAGCCGGTACTGGAGCCCGTCGCTGCCCACGCCGAGGCCGGCCCACAGGCAGATGAGGTCGCTGGCGTGCACGACGTCGAAGAGCACGTCGTGCTCGGGCGCGCGCTCGGGCGGCCGGTGGTGGACGGCGATGGCCTGCGCCATGCGCTCGGGCAGGCCCCACACGCGGGCCAGCGCGGCGCCGACCTCGGCGTGGTCGAAGCCGAAGGTCGCGCGCTCGGCCGCGTCGAAGGGCACGTCGGGCCCGAGGTGCGCCGCCACCAGGGCGGTGTACGCGCGGCCGTGCTGGACGTCGAACACGAGCTTCCCGACGTCGCGCAGGAGCGAGCACAGGAAGCACAGGTCGGGGCTCTCGAGCTCCAGCTCGCGCGCGAGCTTCTCGGCCGCGATCGCGCCGCCCAGCGCGCCCAGCCACAGCTCGCCGCGCTGCAGCTCGTAGGCCGCGCCGGCCTCGGCGAAGAGGTCGGCCGTCCTCTGCTGCAGCACGATGCGCGCCAGCGTCGAGCGTCCCAGCCGCGTGATCGCCTCGCGCAGCGTGAACGTGCGCCCCGCGCGCCCGTAGAGCGCGGAGTTCGCCACGCGCAGGATCGAGAGCGAGAGCGCCTGGTCGGAGGCCGCCACCTGCTCGATCTCGTCGGGCGTGGCCTGGCCGCCCTGCAGCAGGCTCAGCAGGCGCACGACCGCCTGGGAGAGCGCCGGCAGGTTCCGGACGCTCGCGACGAAGGCGTTCACGTCGGCCATAGGACGCGCTGCTCTCCCTGGGAGCGGATGGTCACCGAGCCGTCGAGGAGCGACAGGGTGAGGGTGCGGCTGACGGCCCCGCCGGTCTCGTCGGCGGAGAGGAGGATGCCGTTCTTCCAGAACAGCTTGCGCAGCAGCGTGCGGTTGCGCGAGCCGATCTTGAAGTGACCGTTCTCGCCCAGCACCTCGGCGCCGCCGGCCGCGCACACGACCAGGCGCTCCTTGCGCGCGCCCAGGTCGTACGCGCCGCGGAACAGCGCCGGCACGCCGGTGTCGCCGAACATCGAGGGGTTGGCGTCGGCCTTCTTGTCGTTCCTCTCGGACGTCGGCAGCATGAAGTGCAGCATGCCGCCCACGCGCGACACCGGGTCGTACAGCGTCACGCCGATGCACGAGCCGAGCGCGTAGGTGACGATCGAGCCGGCCGGGTCGCTCGAGAGCGCCATGTCGGCCACCCCGACCACGATCTGGGCCTTCCCGTCGGCGCGCGCGCGGCTCTTCACGGTCTTTCTCCTGCGCGGCTCATGCCTTGCGGTAGACCGAGGCCTGCACGGGCGCGAAGGGGACGTCCAGCCCGGCCAGCGTCTCGGCGCTGCCGACGGCCAGCAGGCCGTCGGGGACGAGCAGGCGGTGGAAGCGCCGGACGAGCTTCTCGCGCGTCGGGGTGTCGAAGTAGATCATCACGTTGCGGCAGAAGATGGCGTCGAACGTCCCGCGGAAGGGCCAGTCGGCCGTCAGGTTGAGGCGCGCGATGCGCACGAGCCCGCGCGCGCGCGGCGCGACGAGGCAGTGCTCGCCGTCCACGTCCACGAAGCCCGCGTCCGCGTACTCGGGCGGAACCTCCTGGGCGACCTTCTGGCGCGGGTACTGCGCGCGTCGCGCCGCCTGCACGGCCCAGGTCGAGAGGTCGGTCCCCAGGATGCGGACGTCGCGCTTCTCGATGTCCGGCACGTGCCTCAGCGCGTGCAGCGCGAGCGAGTAGGGCTCCTGGCCGGTCGAGCAGGCCGCCGACCACAGGCGCAGCTTCGGCCGGGCGGAGGGGCTCGTCCCCGCCAGCGGCGCGTACAGCTCGCGCGCCAGGCAGTCGAAGTGCGAGCGGTCGCGGAAGAAGCTCGTGACGTTCGTCGACAGGATGTCGAAGAACGCCAGCATGTCCTCCTCGCTCGGCTCGTTCTCGAGCCGCTGCAGGTACTCCTCGATCGAGTCGAAGGCCGTGTGGCGCAGGAAGGACGAGAGCCGGCTCGAGACGAGCGGCACCTTGCGCTCGGTGAGGTGCAGCCCCCAGTGCTCCTGCGCCAGGGCGGCGATGCGTCGGAACTGGCCGGCGGCGAGCATGGCGTCGCATCGGGTGGCCGCGCTAGCGCGGGGCGCGGCGGCGGGGCTCCGGCGCGCGCGCCGGCCTCGGGAGGAGGAGGGAGAGGGCCATCGCTCGCGCCTCAGAACTCGGCCAGGGCGGCCTCTTCCTCGTCGGTGAGCGGGAACCCGGCCGCGGGAGCGCTCAGCAGCGCGGCCGCGGCCTTCTGCTTCGTCAGCGAGCCCTGGGGCGCGCGCGGCTCGGCCGGCAGCGCCGCCTTGGGCGCGGGAGCGGCCGGCTTCGCGGGCGTCCTCTTCTGCGCCGCGCGGGCGGGAGGCGTGCGCGCGCGACCGTGCGCCGCGCCGTCGGTCTTGAACTGCCGCAGGAGCGCGTAGAGCGCCGCCACCTGCGACGCGGTCTCCTCGGCGTTGGCCGCCAGCTCCTCGTAGTTGCTCGTGCTCTGCTGCGTCACCTTGTCGAGCTGGCTGATGCCGGCGTTGATCTGCGCGATGCCGCGCGCCTGCTCGTCGGAGGCGGACGCGATCTCGGCCAGGAGCGTGTTCACGCGATTGGTCGAGGTGGCGATCTCGTCGAGCACCTGGCCCACGCGTCCGGCGACCTCGACGCCGAAGTCGGCGCGGCGCGTCGCCTCCTCGATCATGGTGGACGTGCTGCGCGCCGCCTCGGCCGAGCGCTGCGCCAGGCTGCGCACCTCCTCGGCCACGACGGCGAAGCCCTTGCCCGCCTCGCCGGCGCGCGCCGCCTCGACGGCCGCGTTCAGCGCCAGCAGGTTCGTCTGGAACGCGATCTCGTCGATCACGCGGATGATCTTCGCGATCTCGGAGGAGGACTGCTTGATCTGCCCCATGGCGCGGGACATCTGCTGCATCTCCTCCTGGCCCTTGTCCGCCGAGCGCTTGGAGGCCTCGGACATGGCGCTCGCCTGCCGGGCGTTCTCGGCGTTCTGCTGCGTGGCGGAGGTCGTCTCCTCGATCGAGGCGCTGATCTCCTCCAGGTTCGCCGACTGCTTGCTGGCGCCCTCGGCCAGCGACTGGCTGGCCGACGAGATCTGCGCCGCGCCGACGTCGATCTCCTTCGTCGCCGACTGCACCTCGACCATCGCGCTGCCGATCTTCTGCACGAACTCGTTGCACAGCGCGGCCACGCGCCCGAGCTCGTCGAGCCGGGCGGCGTCGAGCTGGGCCGTCAGGTCGCCGCACGACACGCTCTTCAGCGCCGACTCCAGGCGCGGCAGCGGGCCGGTCACGTTGCGCGAGATCATCCAGGCCATGACCGCGGCCAGCAGCGCCAGCGCGCCGCCCAGCCCGGCCGCCTCGGCGCGCGCCTCGCGCGCCGTGGCCGTGGCGCGCGCGTCGATGTCGGCGCGCCAGGCGGCGATCGCGACGCCGAGCTCGCGCGTCAGCCCCTCGATCTCGCCGTCCACGTCCGACAGCCCGCCCTGCGCGAGCCCCTGCAGGCTCGTGGAGAGCTCGAGCAGGCGCCCGACGCCGAGGGCCCAGAAGCTCGCGGCGTCGCCGGCCTCGGCCGCGCGCTGCGCCCGTCCTCCCGCGAGGCGTCCGGCGAGCGTGGTGACCGTCGTCGCCGCCTGGCGGGCGAGGTCCAGCGCCTCGCTCCCCTCCTCCGTGGAGAAGCCGTGCAGGTAGCGCTCGACGGCCAGGCGCGCGGTCTGGAGCTCCTCCGCCGCGCGCGCCGCGGCGAGCGTGTCGGCCGCGTCGCCGCGGACCTCGAGCGCCGCGACCGTGTCGCGCAGCAGGGAGGCCGCGCGCTCCGCGGCGGGGGCGAGCTGGCTCCGCACGAGCGCCGCGCGCTCGTCGACCAGGGCGACCACGTCTCCGGCCGCGCGCTCGTAGCCGTCGAGGCGCTCGCCGATGCGCTGCAGGAGCTGGCGCTGGGCCGCGTCGGCCACGTGCTCCGCGGCCAGCGCGCGGCGCGCGTCGAAGGTCGCCAGCCAGTCGTTGTAGGTCCCGACGTCGGCGTCGTCCTCCGTGACGAGGAAGTCGCGCAGCGCCATGCGGGCCGCCAGCAGGTCGGCGCGCATGCCCTCGACCGTGGCCGAGGTGAAGGCCATCTGCTGCAGCTCGGCCTGCGCGTCGCCGAGCTCCGAGGAGCCGCGCACCGCGAAGGCGGCCACCGTCAGGATGCCGACGGCGAGGACGCCGAAGGAGCCGACGAGCTTGGCCGAGATCGTCGCCGCGCGCGCGCTCGAGCCGTCGGGACGGCGCACGCTCGACAGGCGCACGACCGCGCCCGAGGTGACCAGCAGGGCCAGCGCGCCCGCGCCGAGGAAGGCCCAGAAGAGGGATCCGGCGTCGGTCTGCTGCGGCGCGAGGCGCGTCAGGTCGTGCGCGCGTCCGGCGGCGGCGCCGAGCGTGCGCGTCGGCCCGCGCTCGAGGCCCGGGGCGACCCATCCGCCGGCGCCGGCGACCGTCGCGGGCTCGGCGGCGGTCGGCGATGCCTGCCCGGCGGACGCCGGCGCGGGCGGCGGGAGCGCGGCCTCGAGCGCCGCGGGCGCGGCGTCGTCGCCCGACTGGAGCCGCGGGGTCGCGGGGGCGAGGGCGAGCAGGAGGAGGGCGATCGGATGGTGGATCATGGCGGGTGGTTCGTCGCTCGTGTGCTCGGGATCAGTGGCCGCCGGCGCTCGCCGCGTGCTCCTCGAGCGCGACGCGCTCGAGTCCGGGCACGGCCCCGACCGAGTCGATGTCGAGCAGGATCACGACGCGGTCCTTCACCTTGCCCATGCCGGTGACGTGGGAGAGCGGGATGGCGCTGCCGAAGGTCGGCGGCGGCTCGATGCTCTCGCGGCTGATGTCGAGCACCTCGCGCACGGAGTCGACGATCACGCCGAGCTGGAAGGCCGTCGCGCCCAGCGAGACCTCGACCACGACGACGCAGGTCTCCTGCGTGCGCGCCACCGAGGGCATGCCGAACTTCGAGCGCAGCTCGATGACCGGGATGATCTTGCCGCGCAGGTTGATGACGCCCTTGACGAACTCCGGCATCTGCGGGAGCGGGGTGACGTCGATCATCCCGATGATCTCGCGCACGACGAGGATCGGCAGGCCGTACTCCTCCTTGCCGAGGCAGAAGGTGAGGAACTTGGCGTGCGTCGGCGCGTCGTCCGTGCGCGTCAGGGCGGTCTCGCGGGTCGTCGTCGTGCTCATGGTTCGTACGGCTGTCTCTTGGATCAGGTGGCGGCGGTCGCCTGGCGCAGGATCCCGCCGACGTCGAGGATCAGGGCGACGCGGCCGTCGCCGAGGATCGCCCCGCCGGCGACCCCGCGCATGGGCTTCACGCCCTGGCCCAGGCTCTTGATGACCACCTGCTGCTGGCCGACGATCTCGTCCACGGACAAGCAGGCGCGCGCCTCCTGGCTCTCGACCACGACCAGGAGCCCGGGGACGTCGGCGGGCTTCGAGCGCGCGCAGCCCAGCACGCGCTCGAGGCGGTGGATCGGCAGCAGCTGGCCGCGCACCATCGCCATCTCGCCCTTCTCCGTGACGGTGTGGATGTCGTCGGCGGCCGGCTGCAGGCTGCGCTCGATCGAGAGCGTGGGGATGACGTAGCGCTCGTCCGCCACGCGCACGACCATCCCGTCGATGATCGCCAGCGTCAGCGGCAGGCGCATCGAGAACACGGTGCCCTTGCCGAGCGTCGAGGCGATGTCCACCTTGCCGCGCAGCGCCTCGATGTTGCGGCGCACGACGTCCATGCCGACGCCGCGCCCCGAGATGTCGGTGACCTTCTCCGCCGTCGAGAAGCCCGGCAGGAAGACCAGGCCGAAGACCTCGGAGTCGGGGATCTCCGCCAGCGGGCGGTCGGGCGAGAAGATGCCCTTCTCGATCGCCTTGGCCAGGATGCGCTCGCGGTCGAGCCCCTTCCCGTCGTCCTGCACCTCGATCACGATCGAGCCGCCGGAGTGGTACGCGCGCAGCCGGATGCAGCCCGTCTCGGGCTTGCCCGCGGCGCGCCGCGCGGGCGCCGGCTCGATGCCGTGGTCGCAGGCGTTGCGCACCATGTGCACGAGCGGGTCGGCGATCTCCTCGACGACGTTGCGGTCGAGCTCGACGTCCTCGCCCTCGGCGTGCATCACGACCTGCTTGCCCGCCTTGGCCGACACGTCGCGCACCAGGCGCGCCATCTTCTGGAAGGTCGCCTTGAGCGGCACCATGCGCAGCGACATCGCCACGCCCTGCATGTCGCGGATGATCTTGGAGACCATCCCCAGGTTGCGGTGCACGTGCGGGTCGTCGAGCGAGCGCACGGAGGGGTGCTGCACGACCATCTGCTGCGCGATCACGAGCTCGCCGACCATGTCGACCAGCGCGTCCATGCGCGTCGTGCTGACCTTGACCGTCTGGTCCACGTGCCGCCCGCGGGCCGCGGCCGCCGCGGGAGCGGCGGCGGCGGCCGGCGCCGGCGCGCGGGACGAGGGCAGGTCCGGCGCCGGGGCGCCCTTCGCGGCGGCCGCGGCAGGGACGCTCGCGGTCGTCGGCTGGGCGGGCGTCGCCGCCGGCGTGGCAAGGTCGGCCGGGCACGCTGCCTCGACCCCCGAGGCTCGCTCGAGGCGCTCGACGAGCTCGCGCAGCTGGGCGCCGACCGGCGCCGGACCGCCCTCGAGCGCCTTGATCATGGCGCTCATCAGGTCGCAAGAACGGAAGACGAGCGTCGAATGGGCGGCGTCGAGCGCCAGGCGCCCGTTGCGCACGCCGTCGAGCAGGAACTCGGTGCTGTGCGCGAGGCGCACGACGGGCGTCAGGCCCATGAAGGCCGCGACGCCCTTGATCGAGTGGAAGGCGCGGAAGACGGTGTTGACCAGGTCCTTGTCGTCGGGCGTGCGCTCGAGCTGCAGGAGCGCGCTCTCCGAGCCCGACAGGTGCTCGCGCGCCTCGCACAGGAAGTCGCCCAGCGTGTCGAGCATGTCGCCCGAGACCTCGAGCACGAGCGGTCCGTCGTCCACCTCTCCCGCGGCGGAGGCCGGCGCGGCGGCGCTCGCCCCGGCGGCG
>CADEGS010000066.1:10749-18851 GCA_902826945.1 uncultured bacterium
CGGCGCGGCGGCCGGCGCGGCCGCCGCGGCAGCGCCGGCGTGCAGGGTGCGCAGGCTCCCGAGCAGCTCGCCGTGCTGCGGCGCTCCGACCAGCGGATCCTCCTCGAGCGCGCGCACGTAGCCGCGCGTCCAGTCCACCAGGGTCAGCAGCGGGTCGATCGGCAGCCGCAGGCCCAGCTCGTCGCAGCGGTCGATGCCGCTCTCGGCCTCGTGGTAGAGCGACTGCGCCTCGTGCAGGGACAGGACGCCGCACTCGCCCTTGATGCTGTGGATCTTGCGGCGCACCTCGGCCAGCGCTTCCGCCGAGGCCTCCTCGTCGAGCGCGAGCAGGGCCGACTCGAGCTCCGACAGCGCGTGCGCGCTGGCCTCGATCCACGAGGCCAGGATCTCCGCGTCCACGCCCTCGGCCGCGGGGCTGCGCGCGGCGCGGCGCTCGCTCTCGGCCAGCGCGCGCTGCGCGGCCTCGATGCCCCGGCGCACGGCCTCGAGCGCGTCCTCGGGGTCCTCCGCGCGCGCGCCCAGGATGCGCTCGACCCACTCCGCCGCGAGGCCCAGCGCCCCGGCGGCCTCCTCGAGGCCGCGCGCGTCCACCTCGGCGGCCAGCGCGCGCAGGCCCTCGCCCACGCCCGCCAGCGCGGGCAGGTCCGCGGCGTCGGCCAGCATGCAGGCCTTGGCCAGCTCGTCGATCGTGGGAGCGGAGCTCATGCGCGTCCTCTGGGGATGCGGTCCACGCGGACCTCAGGCCGCGCGCGAGCCCGCGCTGACCTTGAAGCGCTGCACGAGCTCCTGCATCGCCACGACCTGCGCGGCGGTCTCCTCGGCGGCGGAGGCGAGCTCCTCCGAGTTGCCGGCGTTCATCTGCGTGACCTTGTCGAGGTGGCTCGTGCCGGCGTTCACCTGGCTGATGCCGGTCGCCTGCTCCTTGGTCGCGTTGGCGATCTCGGACAGGAGCACGTTCACCTTGTTCGTGCCGCTGCTGATCTCGACCAGCGACTGGGCCACGCGCTCGGCGATCAGGCCCCCGTGCTCGGCGCGCCGCGTGGACTCCTCGATCATGGCCGACGTGCTGCGCGCCGCCTCGGCCGAGCGCTGCGCCAGCCGTCGCACCTCCTCGGCCACGACGGCGAAGCCCTTGCCCGCCTCGCCGGCGCGCGCCGCCTCGACGGCCGCGTTCAGCGCCAGCAGGTTCGTCTGGAACGCGATCTCGTCGATCACGCGGATGATCTTCGAGACCTCCTCGGCCGACTCCTTGATGCGGCCCATGGCGACGGACATCTCCGAGGTCTCGCTCTTGCCGCGCTCGGCGGAGAGCTTGGCCTCCTCCGCCAGGACGTTGGCCTGGCGCGCGCTCTCGGCGTTCTGCTGCGTCATGGCGGAGAGCTGCTCGAGCGAGGAGCTGATCTGCTCCAGGTTGGCGGCCTGCTCCGAGGCCCCCTCGGCCAGCGACTGGCTGGCCGCCGAGACCTGCGACGTGCCCGTGTCGATCTCGGCCGTGCCCGAGCGCACCTCGCGCACGACGTCCTCGATCTTGGTCACGAAGGTGTTGAACCACTTCGCGAGCAGGCCGATCTCGTCCGTGCGGTCCACCTCGATGCGCTTGGTCAGGTCGCCCTCGCCCATCGCGATGTCCTCGAGGATCGTGACGACGCTGGCCACCGGACGGGTCAGGATCCGGCGCAGCGTCACGAGGAAGGCGAACGAGCCGGCCAGGACGAGGCCGCCCGTGAGCATGAGGAAGACGGTCGAGATGCGCGCCAGGCGCGCGTCGAGCGGGGCGAGCGGGAAGACGACCTCGTAGGCGCCGTGCATGTCGCCCGGGTCCCAGTTCTCCATGGGGAAGCCGAGGACGTCCTTGCCGTCGTGCGTCGGGCTCGTCTTCGGGTCGCCGTGGCAGACCATGCACGAGTCCTCGAGGAAGATCGGGCTCATCACGTGCAGCGTGTTCGCCTCCTCGTTGACGCGGTGGATCGGGGACTTGTCGCCGCCGCGCGCGTGCGTCTCCAGGTCGGAGATCATCTGGTGCTCGAAGGTGCCCGGCTTGGGCTCGTTCGCCGGGTTGCGCGCCTCGAGCGCCTGGACGTGGAACTCGATGCCCTCGCGCTCGGCGGCCTCCGCGGCGGCCGACCAGCCGGCCACGACGGGGATGGTCCCGAACATGCGGGTCTCCTCGTACGGCCGGCGCGCGGCCACGGCCTCCTTCACCTCCGCCAGGAGCTCGTCGCTGGCGAAGACGTGGTCCTTCTGCAGCTTGCTGACGTGGTTCTTCGCCGCGTCGGCGACCGCCGTGAAGGCCGAGGCCTTCTCCACCAGCGCCTCGGTCGCGTCCTCCTCGTAGCGGCCGAGGAACAGGTAGAGGTTGACCGCCGCGACGACGGAGATGATCACGACGGTGAACGCGATCAACTTCGAGGAGAGGCCGAGGTTCCGGAAGCGGGTGGCGAGCTGCATGCGTGGGGCGTCCGTGAGCCGGGGAGACGACGGCCGCAAGAAGCGCGATCCGTCGCGCACCGGTTTCGGAGGCCGCACCGTCGCGCTTGAGCGTCCAGCGCCCGCGGCGAGCGCGATGCGCCGGCGAGACTCCCGGTTCTCGGACGCCTCGCATTAATCCGTCGGCCGCAGTGCGCAGCGGGGCGCGGGCGCGCTCCGCATGGTTCCCGGCGGCTTTCCGTACGAATGCTGGCGGGGTTCCGCGGCGCCTCGCGTTGTCTCTCTGCGGGAGCGCGCGCCCGTCGCGCGCCCCCGACGATCGCGCGGGCGCGGGAGAGCCACCCCTCCAGCGCTCGCCGCTCGACGAGCCCGTCCGTTCCGTCCGTCTCCACCCCCCTCCCGATGCGCTTCCCCTGCGAAGCCCCCGCGACTCCCGGCGAGCGGCGCCTTCCCGCCGCGCACCGCCTGGCCTGCGCCGACGCCCCCTTCGCCCGGGGCGCGCGGCCCGGGTGCGCGCGCGCGGGCGTCTCGCGCCGGAGGCCAGCCCCGAACCCCGCTCCATCGCCCGGCCGCACCGTCACCCCGGTCGCCGCCGCGCGCCCCGCGCTCCGCGCGAGGCGTCGCGCGCACCGCGCCCGCAGCGGTCCGGGCGCGGGCGCGGCGTGAGAGGGGTCGTAGGCGGGCGGGGCGGGCGGGCCGTCGAGCCCTTCTGCGCGCGCTACTCCGGCATCGCCGCCGGAGCGCTCGACTCGTCGAGCATCTGCCGGCTCCAGGCCGCGTAGGGTCCGCCCGGCCGCTCCTGGTCGCGGAGCTCCCGCGCCGTGCGCAGCACCTCCGCGTGATCCCCCTGGAGGTGGTTCACGTACACCAGCCGCGCCAGGTGCGCGAGCGTGGTGCGGTGCGCCGCGCCGATGCGCGCGCGGCTCTGCTCCCAGTTCGCGCGGTAGAGCTCCTCCGCCTCGTCCAGGCGTCCCTGGCCCTCGAGCGCCATCCCCAGGTTCATGCGCACGCGCAGCAGGAGGTCGGGGTCGCTCTCGAGCGTCTCCGTGCCCTGCGCCAGGATCTCGAGGCACACGGCCTCCGCCTCGCCGAAGCGCTCCTCCTTGACGCGCGCCACGGCCAGGTTCGTCAGCACGCGCAGCGCGACCAGGCTGCCCTCGCCGTGCAGCCGGCGCGCGAGCGGCAGCGCCTCCTCGATCAGGTCCAGCGCTTCCAGCGGCCGGTCCTGCATCAGGAGCGCGATCGAGACGTTGTTGAGCGCCGCCAGCGTCTGGTGGTGCTCGCCCAGGCGCCGCCGGCTCCACTCCAGCGCGGGGCGCAGGAGCTCCTCCGACTCCTTCCAGCGCGTCAGGTCGAA
The DNA here is from genome assembly GCA_902826945.1 of uncultured bacterium. The sequence goes on from CADEGS010000066.1 coordinate 14,534, forward strand.
GAGCGCGCTGCCGACGGCCATGCGCGTCGCCTGCGTCAGGAAGTGCTCGGCCGGCAGGCGCTCCTCGCACAGCGCGAGCTCGCGGCGCAGGAGCTCGAGCTGCTCGTCGAAGCGGCCCTGCGCGCGCCGCAGCGCGGCCAGGTCGGCCAGGCAGTAGGCGCGCGCGAGCACCTCGTCCGCGGGCAGGGCGTCCGCGAGCTCGAGGTTGGCCAGCGCCAGCGGCTCGGCCTCGTCGAAGCGGTCGAGCCCCGTCAGCGCGCGCACGCGCGCCTCGCGCACGCTCAGCGCGCTCTGGCTGCCGGCGCCCTGGCGCGCCTCCGCCAGCGCCAGGAGCTCCGCCGTCAGCGCCAGCGCGTCGGCGAAGCGCCGCTGGCGCACGAGCAGCGTGGCCCACGACGCCTCGGCGTCGAGCGCGAGCGGCTCCGCGCTCGCGCGCCAGCCCGGCGAGCGCGCGAGCGCGAGGTGCGCCTCGGCGCGCTCGAGGTCGCCCAGCGCCAGGTAGCTCTCGCCCAGCACGTGGTGCACGGTGGCCAGGGCGTCGGGCTCGAGCGCGCCGCGCGTCACCGAGCGCTCGGCCTCCTCCAGCACGTCCAGCACGCGCACCTCCGGCCCCATGTCCGCCGGCGCGATCGAGGTCAGCGTGCGGCGCAGGAAGGCGGTCACCGCGCGCGCGCGCGAGGCCTCGCGCTCGGCCGCGCGCCGCGCCTCGTCGGCGGCGACCCGCGCGCGCTCGGCGGCGCGCGCGTCGATGCGCGCGCGCACCAGGCCGACGGCGAGCGCGGCGAAGACGAGGAGCAGCGCGAGCAGCGCGCCGCGGTTGCGGCGAGCCAGCCGCTGCAGCCGGTAGCGCCGGCTCGGCGGCCCGGCCAGCACCGGCTCGCCCGCGAGGAAGCGCTCGAGGTCGGCGCGCAGCTCCGAGGCCGAGGCGTAGCGGCGGTCGGCGTCCTTCTCGAGCGCGCGCAAGAGGATCCAGCGCAGCTCGGAGGGGAGCGCCGCGGGCACGCTCGGCTCCTCCTCGAGGACGCGCTGCGCGACGGCGGCGAGCGAGAGCCCCTCCAGGTCGTGCGGCAGCCTGCCGCTCAGCAGCTCGCACAGCATGCAGCCGAGCGAGTACACGTCGCTGCGCACGTCCACCGCCGCGCCGTCCGCCGCGAGCTGCTCGGGGCTCATGTAGGGCAGCGTGCCGACGACGTTGCCGGCGCGCGTCTCGAGCGCTCCGCCCGCGCCCGGCCCGGCCTGCGCCGCGCGCGCCACGCCGAAGTCGATCACCTTGGGACGGCCGGCCTCGTCCACGAGCACGTTCGAGGGCTTGAGGTCGCGGTGGATCACGCCCTTCTGGTGCCCGTGCGCGACCGCGTCGCAGACCGCCGTGAAGAGCCGCACGCGCTCGCGCGCGCCGAGCCCCTGCTCGCGCGCGAACGCGACCAGGTCGCGCGCGCCCGCCACGTACTCCATGGCGAACCAGGGCTGCCCGTCCACGGTGTCGGCCTCGAAGATCTGCGCGATGCCGGGGTGCGTCAGCGTGCCGAGCACCTCGGCCTCGACCTGGAAGCGGCGCAGGCGCTCGGGGCTCGCCAGGCCGAAGCGCAGCATCTTGACCGCGACCGTGCGCCGCGGCTGGTCCTGCAGGGCCTCGAACACGGTGCCCATGCCGCCCGAGGCGATCTCGCGCACGAGCCGGTAGCGCCCGACGCGCGCCCCCGCCCGCAGGGGGGTGCCGAGCGCCAGGTCGGCGCGCTCGAGCGCGCTCGTCTCGAGGAAGCCGTGCGCGGCGTCGTCCTCGCGCAGCAGGCGCTCGAGCTCGGCCTTCACCTCGGGCTCGCCCGCGCAGGCGCGCTCGAGCCAGGCCGTGCGCTCCCCCGGGGGCAGCGCCGCGGCGGCGTCGAAGAGCTCGCGCACCCGCGTCCAGGTCTCCGGCTTCATGCGAGCTCCCCGTGCAGCCAGGCGCGCGCCAGGCGCCAGTTGCGCTCGACCGTGCGCAGCGAGACGCCCAGCGTGCGCGCGATCTCGGGGTGCGCCAGCCCGCCGAAGAAGCGCAGCTCGACCAGTCGGTGCAGCTCGGGGTCCATGGCCTGCAGGCGCACGAGCGCCTCGTCGAGCGCCAGCACGTCGACCTCGGCCGCGTCCTCTGACCGCTCGTCTCCCTGCAACGTGACCCGCGCCCGGTCCCCGCCACGCTTCTGGGCCGCCCGCGCCCGGGCGTGGTCCACCAGGACCGAGCGCATGATGCGGCTGGCGAGCGCGTAGAAGGGCTCGCGGCCGGCGAAGGCGAGCGGCGCCCCGCCGACCAGCCGCAGCCAGACCTCGCCGATCAGCGCGGTGGGCTGGAGCGTGTGCTCGCGGCCCTGGCCGGCCATGTGGCGCTCGGCCAGGCGGTGCAGCTCGGCGTAGACGAGCGGCGCGAGCTCCTCGGCCGCGGCGCGGTCGCCCGCGCCCAGCCGATCCAGCAGGCGGGTGGTCGTGCGCGGGTCGGGCTCCATGGGCGGGACGATTCTCGCACGGGGCGGGCGGCGCGCGGCGGCCGGGGGCGGCGGGCCGCGTCTCGCATGCGAGAACCCGCTCTCCGCCCCCCGCCGTCCCCTTGCTCGACCCCCACGCGGCGCGGTACGCCGTGCGCGCACGGATCGGTCGCTCGTGGTCGGGCCCGTGTGCGGCTCGAGGCGAGGATCGCCGTCCCAACCCAATCCCCTCGTTCACCCCCATGAGTCCGCACAAGAGCCTTCTTGGTTTCGCGGGTCTCTCCTTCTTCCTCCTCTCCGCGGGCGAGCCGCAGGTCGTGCCGGCCGGCGCACGCGCCGCGGGCGCGTCCGAGCAGGCCGGCGAGCCGACGCCCGTCAGCGGGGCGCTGCCCGCGCTGCGCTTCGACCTGCCGGCGCAGACGGTGACGCTGGCGGACGGCCAGCAAGCCGACTTCGGCGCGCACGAGATCTGGCGTCCGGCGTGCACCGAGGCCGGCGCCGTCTCGATGCCGGAGCTGCAGGCGATGGCCCTGAACCACCGCGAGCTCGTCAAGCACCCGGTCGCGATCGTGGACGCCGGCGACAAGCTGAACGGCTTCGACATCGTGTTCGTGGTGAGCGGCAGCGTCCCCGCGGGCGCCACGGCGGCGCTGGCCGCGGCCGAGACGTACATGGAGTCGTTCTACTCCGACCCGATCACGATCACGATCAACTGCTCCTTCCAGCCGCTCGGCCCCGGGATCCTCGGTGGCACGGGCTCGAGCTACGGCTACGTCTCCTACACGTCCTCGCGCGCGCAGATCGTCGGCAACATGGACGCGAACGACACGATCCAGGCCTTCCTGCCGAGCGGCACGACCTGCCCGGTGCGCTACACGAGCGGCACGACCGTCACCAACGAGAACCGCGTCTTCTTCACCTACGCGTGCTGGAAGGCGAACGGCGGCGCGGTCTCCGGCGCGGACGCCAACATGACGTTCAGCACGAACTTCTCGTTCGACTACGACCCGTCGAACGGCGTCGGCGGCAGCTCCTACTCGTTCCAGGACATCGTCATCCACGAGACGGGCCACGCGATGGGCTACACCTCGGGCGGCGACTTCCGCAGCAACGACATGGAGACGCTGGACCTCTTCCGCTTCCAGCGCACCGACGGCTCGGGCGACTACAACCCCGACTCCACGGCCGAGTTCGGCGTGCGCCCGCGCCTGGTCGCGTTCAACGCGCCGAACGACGCGCACAACAGCGACCTGATCTCGGTCGAGTACCGCATGTCGGACGGCTCGCCCTACCAGATGAGCCACTTCCGCGAGCAGACGACGAACATCGGCCTGATGGACCCGGCCCTGGCCCCGGGACAGACCTTCTACCCGGCCTTCTACTCGACGGCCGACCTGACGATGTTCGACGCGATCGGCTACGACCGCTAGGCGAGCGCGCTCCAAAGCAGGCGGGCCGGCGTTCCCTCGCGGGACGCCGGCCCGTCCTGTCTTCCGCGCCGTGCGCGAGGCGCCGGCGGGCGCGGTGCCCTCCTCAGGGCATCGTCTCCGGCCGCGTCAGGAGCACGATCGCCGCGCGGCTCGCGGCGCTGGCGAGGTCGAGCGCCAGGGTCGTTTCGACGTAGCCCTGCGCGGTGAACGCGCGGAACGCCTCGCAGGCGCGCGCGCCGGGCACGAGCGGCGCGTGCAGCGACGCCAGCGCGTCGATCAGCGCGTGGTAGTCGAGCAGGGCGAGCTGCGAGGGGTAGCAGTCGATCAGCGCGTGCTTCTGCGCCAGCTCGGCCGAGACGTCCACCACGATCCCCGGCGGCACGCGCGACCAGACCTCGTAGGCGTACACCGTCGGCGTGCGCCCGCTCG
>CADEGS010000067.1 GCA_902826945.1 uncultured bacterium
CGCACGAACTTCGAGGCGCCGTCCATGGCGCCGTAGAACTCGGCCTCGGAGGCGACGCGCTCGCGGCGCTTGCGCGCCACGTCGGTGTCGATCAGGCCGGCGTTCAGGTCGGCATCGATCGCCATCTGCTTGCCGGGCATGGCGTCGAGCACGAAGCGCGCCGCCACCTCGCTGACCCGGCCGGAGCCCTTCGTGATGACCACGAACTGGATCACGACCAGGATCAGGAAGACGACCAGGCCGACGGTCAGGTCGTCGCCGACGACGTAGCGGCCGAAGGCGGTGATGATCGTGCCGGCCTCGCCGCGGCTCAGGATCAGCCGCGTGCTCGCGACGTTGAGCCCCAGGCGGAACAGCGTGGCGAAGAGGAGGATCGTCGGGAACGTCGACAGCTCGCTCGAGCTGCGCACGTTCATCGTGACGAGCAGCATCAGGAGCGAGGCCGTCACGTTGATCGCGAGCAAGAGGTCCAGGACGCGCGGCGAGAGCGGCGTCAGGAGCGTCACCATCAGCCCCAGGACGCCGATGCCGAGCAGCCAGTCGGCGTACTTGGCCAGGAACGCCCCGGCGCTCTGCATCGTCCGCGGCGTGGCAGGCGAGTCCGTCATCCAGGCCTCCTACTAGGCCGCCGCGGCGGCCGACCGTCCCTCGCGCAATCGGTAGACGTGCGCCAGGACGGCCGCGACCGCGGCGAAGAGCTCCTCGGGGATCTCGGCGCCGAGCGCGGACTGGCGGAAGAGCGCGCGCGCCAGCGGCACGTCCTCGTGGCAGTGCACTCCGGCCTCGCGCGCGACCGCCTTGATGCGCTGCGCGACGGCGTCCGCCCCCTTGGCCACGACGACCGGCGCCCCGGCCGACGCCCCGCGCTCGTAGCGCAGCGCGACCGCGTAGTGGGTCGGGTTCGTGACGACCACCGTCGCGCGCGGGACGTCGGCCATCATGCGGCGCGTGGCCATCTCCACCTGGATGCGGCGGATGCGCGCCTTGACGCGCGGGTCGCCGTCGGTGAGGCGGTGCTCCTCCTTGACCTCCTCCTTGGTCATGCGCTGGTCGCGCCGGAACTGCCAGCGCTGGAACGCCACGTCGAGCGCCGCCAGCGCCAGGATCACGATCACCGCGGCGGCCGTGCAGCGCAGCGCGACCACGCCCAGCGCGCGCAGCAGCGGGCCGAGCTCCGACGTGCCGACGGCGACCACCGCCGGCACCTGGCGCCAGGCGACCAGGCCGATCGTCGTCGCGATGGCGGCGACCTTCGCCGCCGCCAGCGCCGTGCGCACCGCGCCGCGCGCGGAGAAGAGGCGGCGGAAGCCCTTGATCGGGTCGAGCTTGGCGGGGTCGAAGCGCACCGCCTTGGTCGCGAGCTGGAAGCCGACCTGGCCGTAGCTCGCGAGCGCCATCACGGCCAGCACGGGCACGACCAGGACCAGGATCGGCTCGGCCGTCCAGGCCACCGCCTGGCGCAACCAGCCGGCCGCGCTCGAGACGTCGAGCTCCGCGCGCCCGCGCGTCGGCAGGTCGCCGATCGTCTGCACCACGCCGCGCGCGACCCGCTCCCAGGCGCGCCCGCCGGCGAGCGTCATGACCGCCATGCCCGCGCACAGGGAGAGCGCCGCGACGAGCTCCGTCGAGAGCGGCACCTGCCCCTCCTCGCGCGCCTCGCGCAGCCGGCGCGCCGTGGGCTCCTCGGTCTTCTGGTCGCGGTCCTGCTCGGCCACCGGTCAGCCTCCCAGCGCGTCCAGCCCGGCGCGCACCCAGTCGACGAAGCGCTCCTCGAGCCCGCCCATCGCCGGCTCGAGCAGCGGCGCGAACATCGCCATCGCGCCCAGCGCGACCAGCACGCGCACGCTGAACCCGACCTCGAGCACGTTGAGGTTCGGCACCGCGCGCGCGAGCAGGCCGATGCCGATCGAGGTCAGCATCAGGAACACCAGCACGGGCGCGGCGAAGACGATCCCGGACTCGAACATCTGCGCGAACATCTGCGTGGTCGTGCCCGCCATCCCGGCGGCGGGCAGGAGCTCGCCCACCGGGGCGCGGCCGAAGGACGCGCCCAGCGCGCGCAGCAGCCAGTGGTGCCCGTTCATCGAGACCACCGTCAGCAGGAAGAGGTTCTCGTACAGGCTCGTCGTCAGCGCGGTCTGCACGCCGGTGACCGGATCGACCTGACGCGCGACCAGGAAGCCCATCTCGTGGCCCACCATCTCCCCCGCCACGTGCACGGCGACGAGCGCCAGGTGCAGGAGGAAGCCCAGGAAGGCGCCCAGCAGCGCCTCGCGCAGCGCCAGCACGCCGAGCAGCAGCGGGTCGGCCTCGACCTCCGGCATGCCCAGCGCCAGGTGGATCGCGAGCGCGACGAAGAACCCGAGCGCGATCTTGTAGCCGCCGAACTGCGCGCCCTGCCCGAAGATCGGCGCGGCCGTGAACAGCGCCCCGGTGCGCACCAGCACCAGGCACAGCCCCGCCAGCGATTCCGTCGAGGGCAGCACGGCGTCCCTAGCCCAGCCCGAAGGTCTTGAGCTGCGCGAAGACCCGCTCGCAGTAGTCGCGCAGGAGCCCGATCGTCGGCGCCAGGAGCAGGAACGTGACGCCGACGACCGCGATCATCTTCGGCACCAGGCTGAGCGTCTGCTCCTGGACCGACGTCAGCGCCTGGAACAGGCTGACCGCCACGCCGACCACCAGGCCGACGACGAGCACGGGCCCGGCCACGATCAGCACCGTCAGGAGCAGGTCGCGCGCGAGGTCGATGATCTGCAGGTCCATCGCGGGCCTCAGGTGCTGACGAACGAGGTCACGAGCGACTCGCACACCAGGTGCCAGCCGTCGACGAGCACGAAGAGCAGGATCTTGAGCGGCGTCGAGATCATCACGGGCGGCAGCATGAACATGCCCATCGAGATCAGGATGCTGGCCACGACGAGGTCGATGACCAGGAACGGCAGGAACAGCAGGAAGCCCATCTGGAACGAGGTCTTGAGCTCGCTCAGGATGAACGCCGGCACGATCACGCGCAGCGCGGGCGGCGTCTCCCCCTCCGCCTGCGCATCCTGGTCGGCGTGCGCGGGGTCGTGCGCCAGCGCCTCGAACAGGCGCACCTCGCTCTCGCGCGTGTTGGCGACGAGGAAGCCGCGCAGCTCGCTCCAGGCCGCCTCGCCCGCGTCGGCCATCGCGAGCTCGCCCGCGCGGTAGGGCCGGTACGCGCGCTCGTAGACGCGCGAGAACACCGGCGCCATCACGAAGCTCGAGAGGAACAGCGCCAGCCCGATCAGCACGGGGTTCGGCGGCAGCTCGTTCACGGCCAGCGAGCGGCGCACGAACGAGAGCACGATCAGGATGCGCGTGAAGCAGGTGACGGTGATCAGGATCGCCGGCAGGAGCGAGAGCACCGTCAGGAGGACGGCGATCTCGACCGCGGCGGAGAGGCGCAGCGGCGCCTCGGGATCCGCCGGCGGTCCGCCGGCCTGCGCCCAGGCGCCGCCGGCGAGCAGGAGGAGCGCGGCCAGGACCGCGCGCGGGCGAGCGCTCATCCCAGGATCCCCCCGGGCTCGAGCCGCGGCCCGGCGGCCTCGCGGCGCGCGGCGGGCACGAGCGACTCGAGGTGCTCCTCGAAGGCGCCCTCGCGGCCGGCGGCCGGGGGGGTCGGCGCGGCCGGCGCGACGCTCGCCTCGACCCCCTCGAGCTCCGCGATCGAGCACAGCTCCTTCTCCCCCTGCCCGATCAGGAAGACGCGCTCGTAGCAGCTCACGACGACGAGCCGCTTCGCGCCTCCGAGGGGCAGGACGTCGACGACGCGCAGCGAGCGCCGCGCCGCGCGCGCCGCCAGCGCTCGCCCGAAGGCCCGCCGGAAGACGTGGGCCACGCCCAGGATCAGGAGCAGGAGGCCCCCGCATACGAGGAAGTAGCGGGTCAGATCCGGTCCCGCCGGAGCGTCGGCGGGAAGCGCGGCCAGCGCGCCGAGGAAGGGGACGTGGAGCATCGGACGCGGGCCCGAAGAGGGCCTGCGACGGCCTCTTCGGCCGGCCCTGGCCGGGCCTTGTCCCGCGACCTGCCGGTGTCGCGAAATGCGACACCCGGCGCTCCCCTCCGCAGCGTTCGCTTTCGCGACGGGGCCGCTGCACCCGCCGGCGGCGGGAAGGCGTCCTAGTGCGTCCCGGTCTCCGGAGGGCGGGACGGGCCGTCCGCTCCCGCACCTTGCGAGGCCACCGCGAGCCGCACCAGGTCGGTCACCGACTCGACGCCGAGCTTGTGCATCACGTTGGCGCGGTGGAAGTCCACCGTGCGCTTGGAGAGGCACATGCGCGCCGCGGCCTCCTTGCTCGAGAGGCCCGCCACGACGAGGTCGAAGACCTCGCGCTCGCGCGCCGTCAGCATCGCCAGCCGCTCGTCGGCCTGCGCCAGCTCCTGGCGGCGCGCCTGGCGGCGGCGGTCCTCCTCGATGGCCCGGCCGACCGCGTCGAGCAGCTCCTCCGAGCGCCACGGCTTCTCGAGGAAGTCGAGGACGCCCTGGCGCAGGGCCTGGATGACCATCGGCGCCGTGGCGTTCCCGGTGACCATGACGACCGGCAGGTCGGGATCGAGCGCCTGCAGACGGCGCTGCAGCTCGAGCCCGCTCATCATGGGGAGAAACACGTCGGCCAGGAGGCACTGCGGGTGCCGCGGCCGGTACGTCGTCAGGAAGCTCCGCGGATCGAGGTAGCTCGCGACCTCGTACCCGGAGCGCTCGAGGAGCTCCCGGACGACTCTCAGGACCCCGTCGTCGTCGTCGAGGACGTGGACAAGCGGACGGCTCGCGAGCATGGATGGTGTCCCCCGGGAGCCTCGCGGGAAGGCGAGCGCCCCTCCGGACCTCGGCAGACTACCGTCGGATCCGCGGGAGCTGTGACGGATTCCTGGGGCACGAGCGAGATGGCGCATTGGCACGCGCCGCACCTAGCGCGCCGGCACGAGATCGATCACGACGATCTCGGGATCGCAGAGGAAGCGCACGCGCGGAGCGAGCCCGCGTTCCATGCCCACGCCGCGCGACACGATCAGCGTTCCCCCTCCCGGCAGCTCCGTGCGGCCGCTCGCCCACGCCCGCGGCACGGCCGAGAGCGTCACGAGCGGCCCGATGCCTGGTATTTGTACTTGGCCGCCGTGCGTGTGCCCGGCCAGCGCCAGGTCGAAGGAGGCCCCGCCGAGGACGAAGTCCGGGGCGTGCCCGAGCGCGACCACGAAGCGCTCGCTGGGCGGGAGCTCGAGCGCGGCGTCGAAGGAGTCGGCGAAGGAGAGCGCGCACAGGCGCAGCTCGCCGACGTCGAGCGCGGCGCTCTCGGCGAAGGCGCGCGCCTCCAGGCCGGCGAAGATCGCCTGCCAGCCCGGACGGTCCACGTTGCCCTCCACGGCGTAGACGCCGAGCGGCGCGCGCAGGCCCTCCTCGCAGAGGAGCGCGTTGAGCGCGCCGACCAGGCGCTCGTACTCGGGCGGGCGGGCCTGCACGTAGTCGCCCGCGAGGAGCACGGCGTCGGGGCGCTCGGCGAGCGCGGCGCGCAGGACGCGGCGCTCGAAGGCGCCGACCCGGTCGGTCTGCAGGTCCGCGAGCAGCACCAGGCGCAGCGGCGCGCGCAGCTTGGCGCTGGAGACGACGTGATGCGCGACGCGCAGCGCGCGCGGCCCGCGCACGAAGCCTTCCAGCGCGGCGGCCGCCAGGAAGAGCGCCAAGACGGACGCGGCGCGGGCGAGCGCGCGGTGCCGCGCGCGCACCAGCCACGCCGCCGCGAGGAGCAGCGGGATGCCGTGCGGGAACAGGCCGTGCGCGACGAGGCCGAGGAACGTGAAGAACGATCCCTCGAAGCGGTCGTCGCTCGCGAGCGCCATCCCCGCCAGCGCGACCAGCGCCAGGCCCGCGAGCCACGCGAGCGCCGCCGCCGCCAGGCGCGCCGGCCGCCGGTCGCGCGCCACGAGGCGCAGCGCGAGGACGTCGAGCACGAGGAGCGCCAGGTGGGCGACGAGGACCACGGCGCGAGATCCTACGGCGCCGTGCGCGCGCCGCTCAGCCGGCCAGGTCGCAGGCGCGCGGCTCGGGGCCCGGGGCGCGCTCGGCGGAGGCCGCGCGCAGGGCGCCGCGCGCGCGCCGCACCTGCTCGAGCTCGCCCGCCAGGCCCTCGCGCGTGCGGCGCGCCTCGACGGCCGCGACGGCGTGCAGGCGCTGCGCGTCGCGCAGGCGCGCGCGGGCGGCGTCGGAGAGCGGCACGGCGTCGGCCTCCTGCAGCGCGCGGAAGCGCTCGTAGGCCGCCTGGCAGCGCTCCCAGGGGCGTGCGCCGGCGCGCGGTCCGCCGAGCGCGTCGAGCAGGTCCTCGAGCGCCCGCACGAGCGCGTCGAGCGCGTCGAGGCGGGGGTCGCTCACGCCGACGCCGTCTGCTGCACGTCGATCGAGCGCCAGGCCGAGAGCAGGATCTCCAGGATCGAGCGCGCATCCGCCAGGGGCTCGACGGTGCGGTCGAGCAGGGCGTCGTGGATCTTGCGCTCGACGAACAGGTAGAGCGCGTTCAGGTCCGTGCTCAGCTCGCGCGCGCGCTCGTGGTCGAGGCACAGCCGCAGCTCGGCGACGACGGCGTGCGCGCGGCGCAGCCGCTCGCCGAAGGCCGCCGGGGCGTCGTGCGGGTCGATGCTCTCCGCCTGCGTCAGGAAGCGCAGCGCTCCCTCGTACATCATCTGCACGATCTTGAGCGGCGGGGCGTTCTCGTACTGGGCCAGCTTGTAGGTGGAGGCGGCGGTCGTGGCTTTCATCGCGAATTGAGGCCGGCCAGGGGGTTGGAGGCCAGGTAGGCGGACTGCGAGTTCAGCCCGCCGATGATCGACTCGAGGTTGGCGAAGCGTTGCACGAGGCTCTCCTCGAAGCGGTCCAGGTTGCGCTGGAGCTGCTCCACCTGGCTGTCGATCGACTTGATGACCGAGTTGATCGCCGTGCGCCGGCTGGTGAAGAGGCTGTCGAACTTCAGCTCGCTGCCCGAGACCGTGAAGCCGTCGAGCAGGCCGTCGATCTCCTCGCCGAGCTTGACCAGCACGCCCTCGTCGTCGCCCGTGAACAGCGCCTCGAAGGCGTCGGGGTCGGCGGTGAGCTTGGCGTCGAGCTCGTCCTCGTCGATGGAGAGCGTGCCGTCCGAGCCGAGCTCGATCCCGATCAGTCCCAGCGTCGAGTAGCCGGTCGTGTCGCTCGCGACGGTGTCCAGGTCGGGGTCGAAGAGCGCGCGCCGCAGGCTGGACGTGACGCGGCTCAGCAGGTTGTCGCCGAAGAGCGGCCCGCCGGGGCCGGAGTCCTCGCTGAAGGAGCTCTGCTTGTCGGCGAACGAGACGACGGCGTTGTACGCGTCGACGAAGCCCTTCAGGACCGAGCGCGTCTCCTCGGCGTCGAGCGAGACGGTGAACGAGGTCGTCTCGTTCTCGGCCAGCGCCGTGATCGTGAGCCCTTCGAGGACGCCGTCGAAGACGTTCGTCGAGCGCGTCACCTCCAGGCCGTCGATCGTCGCCACCGCGTCGCTCGCCGCGGTGAGGTTGCGCACGCTGCCCAGGTCGAGGTCGCCGCTCGTCGTCAGGTTCTCCAGGTCGAAGTCCGCGCCCGTTTCGCGACCGGCCACGACGAGGTGGTACTCGGGAGAGCTCGACGTCCCGACGTTCACGACCGAGGCGCTGACGGCCTCGCCGGCCTCGGACGTGATCGCGGCCGCGATGTCGTCGAGCGAGGCGCCGTCCTCGACGGTGACCTCGTAGGTGTGGTCGTCGTACTCGAAGCTGAGCGTCCCGGCGCCGAACAGGCCCTCCGAGGCGTCCGTGACGGTCGTGGCCGTGTCGAACGTGTAGCGCGCGGCCGAGGCCAGCGAGGTGACGGTGATCGTGTGCGAGCCCGTGGCCACGTTCCCCGAGGCGACGACCTCGGCCACGCTCGCGTCCGCGGTCTCGACGCCGTAGGAGAAGAGCCCGCCCAGCGCGGTCAGCTCCTGGGCCTTGTCCTCGAGCTTCTTCAGGAGCGTCTCGAGCTCGCCGACCTTGCTCAGCTTCTCGCTCTGCTGGGAGCGCTGGTTCTGGAGCAGCGTGATCGGGCGCGACTGCAGCGCCACGAGCGCGCCGATGATCGCGTTCGTGTCGAGGCCGCTCGCGAGACCGCCGAACTGGATGCCCATGGAGTGTCCTTGCCTGCGCCGTCGTGACCCGGGTGCGTGTCCTGCTCGTCGTTATCGACCGCGGCCCGCGCGAGCGTGAGCCCGCGCGGCGCGGCGCGACCGGCCCGGCCCGCGACCGGGCCGAGACGGTGAAGGAGCCCCGCTCCGCGCGGAGCGGGGCTCCTTTCGGGGAGTCGTCCCGACCTCGGCCTAGCCGAGCAAGCTCAGGGCCAGCTGCGGCTGGACGTTGGCCTGGGCCAGGACCGAGACGGCGGCCTGCTGCAGGATCGAGTTCTGCGTCAGGACGGCGGTCTCCCTGGCGATGTCCAGGTCGCGGATGCGGCTCTCGGCGGCCGAGAGGTTCTCGGACGTGCTCGCGATGCTGCGCACCGCGCTCTGGAGGCGGTTCTGGATGGCGCCCAGGTCGCCCCGGAAGCTGGTGACCGAGTCGATCGCGTCGTCGATCAGCTCGAGCGCGTCGGACGCGTTGCTGGCCGTCGTCAGGTCGAAGCCCGACGCGGTCAGGCCCAGCGTGGAGATCGTCAGGTCGTCCAGCTCGATGTCGATCGTCTCGCCGGACTCGGTGCCGACCTGGATCCCGATCGAGGTGGCGCTGCCGTCGAGCACCTTGGTCCCGTTGAAGCTCGTCTGCGTCGAGACGCGGTCGATCTCGTCCAGGAGGGCGGTGAACTCGGCGTCCAGCGCCGCGCGGTCACCCGTGTTCAGGGTGCCGTTGGAGGCCTGGACGGCCAGCTCGCGCAGGCGCGCCAGGTTGCCCGTGATCTCGCTGGTCGCGCCTTCCGTCGTCTGGACGAGGCTGACCCCGTCCGACGCGTTGCGGCCGGCCTGGTCGAGCGAGCGCACTTGCGCGCGCAGACGCTCGGAGATCGCGAGGCCGGCGGCGTCGTCCGCGGCCCGCGCGATGCGCAGACCGGACGAGAGCCGCTCGAAGTTCCCTTGCAGACGGCTCGAAACGTTGGAGAGGTTTCGTTGCGCCGTCAGCGAGAACACGTTCGTGTTGACTCGAAGTCCCATTGATTCTCGGCTTCCTTTGGATTGGTGTCACATCGTCGCGACACGGACCCACTGGGGTCCGTGCCCGCGCGCGCGAGCCAGGACGCCTTCCCCCGTCGGTGGCACGCCGTCGGAGGTGGCACGTCGTCCCGGTGCGCGCCCGCGTGTCGGCCCCCGCCTCGTCACGGGCGGGGGTGTTCTGTCGGGCGATCGCGAGGAGCGTCGTCGCGGAACCGGGTTGTCAAGGAGCCCGTCGTCTCGGCTGAATCGGGGGACCGCCCCGTGGGGCGGCCCCCCTCCCTCAGCGATCGGCCCCCCTGGGGCCGCGGGACGCTGCTAGCCCTGGAGAAGGGTCAGGGCGATCTGGGGCTGGACGTTGGCCTGCGCCAGGACGGACACCGCCGCCTGCTGCAGGATGCTGTTCCGCGTGAGGTCCGCGGTCTCGGCCGCCACGTCCACGTCGCGGATGCGGCTCTCGGCGGCCGCCAGGTTCTCCTGCGCGTGCTGGACGCTGCGGATGGCGCTGTCGAGGCGGTTCTGGGCCGCGCCCAGGTCGCCGCGCACGAGCGAGATCGAGTTGATCGCGTCGTCGATCGTGGCGAGCGCCGCGGTCGCGTTCGAGATCGTGGTCAGGTCGAAGCTCGAGACGGTCAGGCCGAGGCCGTCCTCGGTCGTGTCGGACAGGTTCAGGATGATCGTCTCGCCCTGCTCGGTGCCGATCTGGATGTCGATCGTTCCGGTGGCCGTGTTCAGCAGGCTCACGCCGTTGAACGTGGTCGTGTTGGCGATGCGGTCGATCTCGGTGATCAGCGCCTGGAACTCGGAGTCGAGCGTGTTGCGGTCCTGGCTGTTGAGCGTGCCGTTCGCGGCGGAGATCGCCAGCTCGCGCATGCGCGCCAGGCTGGCCGTCGCCTCGTTCAGCGCGCCTTCCGCCGTCTGGACCAGGCTCACGCCGTCCTGGCCGTTGCGCGCGGCCTGGGCGTACGACTTGAGCTGGGCGCGCATGCGCTCGGAGATGCCGAGACCCGCGGGGTCGTCGGCCGCCGAGGAGATGCGCAGGCCGGTCGCCAAGCGCCGGAAGTTGCCCTCCAGGCGATTGGTCGTCGCCGACAGGTTGCGCTGTGCGGAGATCGAATAGAGGTTGGTGTTGACTCGAAGGCCCATGAAAGGCTCCTTGCTTCCTGCGGCTGAGGTTTCGTACCGATCGCTGGTTGGGATTGGCGGTCGAGGGCAGGAACCTCGTCCGTCGCCAGGCGTTCTCGACGGCGGCCGGGCGCGCATGAGCGCCGTCGGGTTTTTTCCTGCGTCCTCGTGCGGTGCGCGGGCATTCCTTTCCGCCCGGGCCTCCGCCACAATCGGGCGCATGCCCGCGACCGCGCTCCTGGCCCAGGCCGACCCGGCACGGGCCTCGGCGCTCGAGCTCCTGGCGCGCTCCTCCGAGGCCGCCCCGCGCCTGGCGCGGCTCGAGGGGCCGGCCGCGCTGGCGCAGGCGCTCGCGCGCCAGCCCGCCGCGGTGGTCTTCCTGGACGCGGACGCTCCCGGAGCCGCCCAGGCGCTCGCCGCGGGCGAGCGGCACGCCTGGGTCGTGCTCGTGCTCGAGCGAGCGCCCGCGCCGTCCCTGCGCCGCGCCGCCGACGACGCGCTCACCCTCCCCGCCGCCCCCTACCTCTTCGATCTCTGCTGGGAGAGGGCGTTGCGCGCCCTCGCGCTGCGGGCCGAGCGCGAGGCGGACGCGCCGCTCCCCGCGCTGGCGGAGGTCGGTCGCAGCCCCGCCGCGCGCCGCCTGGCCGAGCAGGTCGAGCGCGTCGCCGCCGTGCCCGACACGACCGTGCTCCTGCACGGCCCGCCGGGCTCCGGCAAGGAGGCGCTCGCGCGCCGCATCCACCGCCGCTCGCGCCGCCGCGAGGCGGCCTTCCTGCGCGTGCGCTGCCGCGCGGCCGACGTCGAGGGCCTGCTCTTCGGCGGCGCGTGGCTGCCCGACGGCGCGCTCGGTCCAGGCGCGGGCAGCGTGCTCCTCGACGAGGTCGCCGCGCTGCCGCTCGGCGCGCAGGACCGCCTGGCCGCGCACCTCGCCGAGCAGGCCGCCGGCGACGCGGCGCGCGGGCGCCTGCCGCGCCTGCTGGCCGCGACGGAGCGAGCGCTGGAGGCCGAGGTCGCCGCCGGCCGCGTGCGCGAGGAGCTCTTCTACCGATTGAACGTGCTCTCCCTGGCCGTGCCGCCGCTGCGCGCCGCGCCCGGCGACGCGGCGCGGCTGGCCGAGCACGTCCTGCGCGAGGCCGCGCGCGCGGGCCGGCCCGCGAGCCGGCTGTCGGAGGCGGCGCGCGGCGCCATCGACCGGCACGACTGGCCCGGGAACGAGCGCGAGCTCCTGCACGCGCTCGAGCGCGCGCAGCTCGCGGCGCAGGGCGGGCCGATCCAGCCCGCCCACCTCGGGCTCGCGGACGCGGCGGCTCCGTCCGGAGCGCCCTCGGCCGCGGCGGCCGCGCTCGACGCGCCCGAGGACCGCAGCCTGCGCGCGATGGAGGAAGCGCTGATCCGCCGCGTCCTGGCCGAGGAGGCGGGCAACCGCAGCCGCGTGGCGCGCGTCCTCGGGATCA
Organism: uncultured bacterium; assembly: GCA_902826945.1. The sequence continues at coordinate 11,750 of CADEGS010000067.1, forward strand.
ACCGCGCCACCCTCTACAACAAGCTGCGCTCCTACGGGATCGAGGACCGGGCCGGGTCCTAGCCAGGAGAGCGCTTCCGTGCGCCGGTCCCGATCCGGCCACCCTTTCCCGACCGGGAAGGGAGCGCCGCGAAAAAAGGTGCGCTCGGCGGGCGGCGGGCGTTCAAGCGCTTCGCTGTTTCGTCCGAAAGGGCTCCCGTCACCGGCCGCCGTGTGCGGCTCGGGCTCCGGAACGGGTTTCCCTCCATGCCCATCGCCCAACGCGCCGCGTCCCCCGAGCGCTCCGCTCTCGCCCCCGCCACCGACCGAGCGCTGCTCGAGCGGTCGCTGCAGGCGGGGCTCGGCATCCCCGTCGCCGCGCTGCGCGCCTCCGTCGAGGGGCTGTGCTCCGAGCTGCGCGGCCTGCGCCCGTCGCCGGCCGCCATCCCGGGCGTGCTCGAGGAGGTCGAGCGCCTGGGCCGCAACGTGGCCGGCCTGGTCGAGCTCGCGCGGCCCGCGGAGCCCCGGCCGATCTCGTGCCGGCTGGAGGAGATCCTGCGCAGCGCGTCGCGCGCCTTCGTGCCCTTCCGCCGGCCGCGCCTGGTGCTGGCGCGGACCGAGCGCGGCGCCGCCGTCGTGACCGACGGCCCGCTGCTGGCGCGCGCGCTCGAGCGCCTGGTCGAGAACGGGCTCGAGGCCAGCGACGAGGACGACGTCCTGCTCGTCGCGCGCCGCGAGCCCGAGCGCGTGCGCTTCGCCGTGCTCAACCGCTCGCGCGGCTGGCTCGACCCGCAGTGGGCCATGCAGCCCTTCCACACGACCAAGCCCAACCGTCTCGGGCTGGGCCTGACGCTGGCGGAGCGCGACGTGCGCGCGCTCGGCGGCCGGCTGCGCATCGAGACGTCCGCGCTGGGCGACGTGCGCGCCGAGGTGCTCGTGCCGCTCGCGCCGCGCGCGGGAGGCGAGGAGGGCCTGGCCGCATGAGCAAGACCGCGCGCATGATCGTGGCGGCGCTGCTGCGGCCCGAGGACCGGGCGCTGGGCCTGCGGCTCGGCGCGCTGCTGGCCGAGGCCGGCCATCGCTTCGAGCTGCGCGAGAGCGGCGAGGAGCTGCTGAACACGGGCCCCTACGAGCTGGTCGTCGCGGACGCGCAGCTCCCCGGCCAGTGGAGCGGCCTGGGCCTGGTCGAGGCGCTGCGCGCCAGCGGCCAGCGCACCTCGGCGCTGCTCGTCGGCGACGAGCCCTGCTTCCCCCTCGTGCGCCAGGCGCTGCGGCTCGGCGTCGAGGACTTCCTCGCGCGCCCGCTCGGGCTGGAGACGCTGGCCTCCGCGGTCGAGCGCGTGCTCGCGCGCCGCGGCGAGGAGCGCTGCGCGCTGGCGCGCGAGCTGCCCGCGACCCCCGACGGCGTCGCGCTCGGCGCGCGCGCGGCGAGCGCCTTCCTGCTCGAGCGCGGCGTGCGGCCCTCGCACCGCGTGCGGGTCGCCACCGCCCTGGCCGAGGTGCTGCACCTCGTGTGCGACGCCTCGGGCAGCGAGGAGACGCCGCGGCGCGTCGGCCTGCGCCTGCGCCTCGACGAAGGGCGCGTCGCGCTGGACGTGGAGGCGCACGGGCGCAACCCGGCGATGCTCGCCGGCCTGCCGCCGGTGCTGCCCGGCTTCCCCCAGCTCGAGAGCGAGCTCTCGCGCGCGCGCCGCCTGTGCGAGGAGCTCGAGGTGCACCCCGTCGGCTCGGGCAGCCGCGTGCGGCTGTTCTTCGAGCTCTTCCCGCTGCGCTTCGCCGAGGTCGAGAGCGAGCTGGCCGAGACCGACTTCCTGCACCCCGACGCGACGCGCCGCCTGCTCGCGCAGCTCCTGCGCCGCACCGGCCGCGTCGCGCTCCCGCCGACCCTGACGACCACGCTCGGACGCCTGCTCGAGAGCGCGCCGGGCAGCCCGGCCGCGCAGCCGGTGCGCGAAAGGTAGCCGATGGCAGGCGAGCGAGCAGCGACCGCGGCGGACCTGGACGAGGACCTGTTCGACTTCCCCGTCCAGGCGGAGGTCGAGCCGGTCGGCGCGGAGGAGGACCTCGACGAGGTCTTCGCGCAGTTCGAGGCCGAGGAGGCCCGGCGCGTCGAGGAGCAGGAGAGCGCGCCGGACGAGACGGCGGAACCGCACGCGGAGGACGAGCTGCCGGGCGACGAGGAGTTCGCCGGCCTGTCCCCCGACCCGGCGCCCGCGATCCCGAGCGAGCGCTCGAAGGAGCGCCCGGCGCCGCCCCTGCGCGCGCCCTCCGCCGAGGAGGTGGCCGGGCTGCGCGGCGCGCCGCCGCCCGCGGCGCAGCGGCCCTCGGTCGTGCCCGTGGCGCCCGCGGCCGCCGCCTACCCCGCGCCGGGGACGGCCTTCGCCCCGCCCGCCTGGGCGGTGCCGGTCTACGCGCCCGCGCCCGCCGCCCCGGGCCTGACGCCGGGCGTGCGCGCGGCGGTCTGGATCCTGATCGCGATGGCGGGGGTGAACGCGCTCGTCGCGCTGGTCGCGCTGCGCTCGACCGGCGACCTGCGGCGCACCGTCGCGGACGTCGGCGCGCAGGTGACCGAGACCGCGAACGACCTGATGCGCGAGACGCTGCGCGCGGAGCCCTCGCGCGCCGCCGCGGCGCGCGCCGCCGTCGAGCCCGGCAAGCCGGCCGACGCGCAGGACCACCCGACCTTCGACCTGGTGCTCGAGGACCTGCGCGCCGGCGAGTACGTGCGCGCGCGCAAGCGCCTCTACGCGCTGCTCGCGATCGTGGACCGGCTCGACCCGCAGGTGCGCGAGCAGGTCGAGGCGCGCGCGACGTTCCTGCTGGCGCGCGCGCTGCACATGGAGAGCGTGGAGCGGCTGGAGGCCACGCGATGAGCGCGCTGGCGCTGCTCCTCCTCGCGCTCGCCCCGAGCGGCGACCCGACCGTGACGGTCGAGACCATCGAGGGTCGCCCGTGGTGGTCCGTGCGCGCGCAGGATGCGCCCGTGGGCCGCGTCCTCGACCTGATCGCGCGCCGCTCCGGGCGCCGGCTCGAGGGGACCGACCAGCTCGACCCCGCGACGCTCGTCACCGTCGAGCTGGACCGCCGTCCGCTCGAGCAGGTGCTCGAGTACGTCGCCGGCACGGCCGGCGCGGCGGTCGAGCTGCGCACGGACGCGCTCGTGCTCTACGCGCCGGGGACGCGCAGCGCCACGGCGCTCATGGCCGACGCCTCGGCCGCCTGGGTGCGCGCCTCGACGCGCTTCCCCGCCGACCCGCTGGCCGCCGGCGCGCGCCTGGCGCAGGGCGAGCTGGCCGAGCTGCGCGGCGACGGCGCCGCGGCGCGCGAGCACTACGACGCGCTCGTCGAGACGTATCCCGACGCGCAGGAGGTGACCGAGGCCACGCTGCGCGTGGCGCGGCTGCTCGAGCGCCAGGGCCAGTGGGCCGAGGCCAGCCTGCGCTTCCGCGCGCTGGCCCGCGCCGACGTCACCGGACAGTACGCGCCGCTGGCGCGCATCGAGCTCGCGCGCTGCTCGATCGAGATGGGCGACCCGCAGACCGCGCTGCACATGCTCGCCGCGCTGGACGGCGACGGCGCCGCGCTCGACCCCTCCGAGGTCGCCGGGCGCGAGCTCGTGCGCGCCGACGCGCTGAACGCGCTGCAGCGGCCGATGGAGGCGCTGCGCGCGCTGGAGGCCGTCGACTGGAACAGCGCGCCGCTGGCGCGCACGCGAGCCATGCGCGCCCGCGCGCGGGCGCTGGACGGCATCGGGCTGCACGCCGACGCGGCGCGCGCCTGGCTGCTGTACGGCAGCGACGCGAGCGGCTCGGAGCGCGCGCTCGCCCTGCGCGAGGCCGCGCGCCTGTCGCTCGCCGCCGACGACGAGCTGGGCGTGCTCTTCGTGGTCCGCGAGGCCGAGCGCTCCGGCGCGAGCGAGGACCTCGGCCCGTACTGGCACCAGGCGCGCGCGCGGCTGGGGCTGGAGCCGCCCGAGAGCGGACAGGGCGACGTCGCCGCGCGCCTGACGAGCGCCGAGGCGATGCTGGCGCGCGGCGAGGCCGCGCAGGCCGCCGTCGTGCTCGAGCCGCTGTTCCTGGGGCGCGGCGCGCTCGACCCGAGGAGCGGCCTGCGGCTGCTCCTGGCCTGGGCCGACGCGCAGCACCAGCGCTTCGGCGTGGACCAGGCGCTGCGCCTCCTGGCGCAGGAGCGCGCCGCGTTCGACGAGGCCGGCGCGCGCTCCGCCATCGACGCCTTCGCCGCGCGCCTGCTGGAGCGCGAGGGCCTCTACGACCGCGCCGTCGACGCCTACGAGGGCCGCTACTAGCGGGATCCGGCCATGCTGCGCTTCCACACCGCGCTCACGAGCTTGCTGGCCGCCGTCCTCGTGCCGGCGGTCTTCCTCGGCGACGGCGAGATCGGCTCGCTCGAGCAGGCGCTGGGCGAGACCGAGCGCGCGCTGCAGGTGCTCGGCACCGTGCTGAAGAGCGCCGAGGGCGGGGACGCGTCGGCGGTCGGCGCGGTCCGTCGCGCGACCGAGTCCCCCATCCTCGACCCCGAGCGGCGCGACGCGCGGCTCGTGGACCTGCGCAACGAGGTCAACCTGCTGCAGGCGGAGCTCGACGGGCTGCGCGCGCCCGCGCTGGGCACGCTCGCGCCGCCCCCGCCCGCGGAGGCCGCGACGCTGCCGCCGATCACCTCGGGCCTGGCGCCGCACGTGCTCGAAGGGCTCGCCGCGCGCCGAGCGCCCGGGCCGGCGCCCGCCACCGGCGCGCGCGCGGGCGCCGCGCCGCCCGCGCCGACGGACGGTCCGCTCTACAGCGCCGACCCGGTCGGGCACGCGCGCGCCTGCTACCTCGCGGGGCACTTCCAGAAGTGCCTCGAGCTGACGCAGCAGCGCGCCGACGATCCGGAGGCGCTGTTCTGGAAGGCGCGCGCGCTCGAGCGGCTCGGGCGGCTCGACGAGGCCGTCGCGACGATGCGCGAGGCGGCCGCGCGCGGCGAGGGCACGCTGCTCGCGCAGCGCGCGCGGACCGAGGTCGAGTTCCTGGAGTGGCGCCGCTCGTTCCTCGCGGACGCGCCCGGACGCACGGGAGAGGCGCCGTGAGCGAGCGGACGGTCTCCGTGCTGGACGACGCCGAGGGCGCGCTCGCGCTGGAGCAGGCGCTGCGCGTCGTGCCCGGCGTGCTCGAGCGCCTGCGCGCCGGCTACGCGGCGCTCGAGGCGCGCGCCGAGCGCGTCGAGCGCGAGCTCGTGCGCGCCAACGCCGAGCTCGAGCGCGAGGTCGCGCAGCAGGACGCGCTCAAGCGCCACCTCGAAGCGGTGCTCGAGTCGCTGCCGTGCGGCGTCTTGGAGCGCGACGCGGACGGTCGCGTCGTGCGCGTCAACGCCGCGGCCCAGCGCCTGCTGGGCGTGCCCGCGCGGGCGCTCCTCGAGCGCCGCGAGCACCCCGCCCTGCCGGCGCCCGCGGCCGACGGCGAGCCGCGCGCGCTCGTCTGCGCCGACGGCCAGCGCCGGGTGCTCGCCTCGCACTGCGCCACCGTGCGCTCGTCCGCCGGAGAGGTCGTGGGCTCGCTCGAGATCCTCGACGACCGCACCGAGGCCACCGCGCTGGCCGAGCGCCTGCACGCCGCCGACAAGATGGCCGCGCTGGGCACCCTGACCGCGGGCGTCGCGCACGAGATCCGCAACCCGCTGAACGCGGTCAAGGGCTTCGCCTCGCTGCTGCGCCGGTCGCTCGCCGAGGACGAGCTCGACGCGCGCCGGCGCGCCTGGGTCGAGCACGTCGTGGCGGGCGCGTCCGAGATGGACGCCATCGTCGAGAACATGCTGACCTTCGGCAGCCCCGAGCGGCTGCGCCTCGAGGAGATCGAGCCGGCCGCGCTCCTGCGCGAGGCGATCGACGCCGCGCGCGCGCACGGGAGCGCTCCGGCCGCCTTCGCGCCGCGCGTCGCGTGCAGCGCGCCGGTCTTCCACGGCGACCGCATCAAGCTGCGCCAGGCGCTGCGCAACCTGGTCGAGAACGCGCTCGAGGTCCAGGGCGACCGGCCGCGCGTGCTCCTCGCCGCGGAGGCCGACGGCGCCGACGTCCTGCTGCGCGTCGCCGACGGCGGCCCGGGCGTCCCGACCGCGGTCGGCGCGCGCGTCTTCGACCCGTTCTTCACCACGCGCGCCGAGGGCACCGGCCTCGGCCTCGCGCTGGTGGCCACGATCGCGCGGCTGCACGGCGGCCGCGCCGAGCTCTCTCCCCACCCTTCCCCGCTGGGCGGCGCCGAGTTCGTGCTCCGCATCCCGCGCCAGGCGGCCCTCGCGCCGCTTGACCCCTCCTGACCCCCGAAGAGCTGTAACGATGCCCATCCAACGCGTCCTGGTCGCCGACGACGATTCCCTGTCGCGTGAGTTCCTGACGGAGGCCTTGCAGACGCAGGGCTTCCAGGTCGAGTCCGTGGCCAGCGGGCAGGAGGCGCTCGAGCGCGCCAAGCGCAGCGAGTTCGACCTGGTCGTCTCCGACGTGCGCATGCCGGGCATGAGCGGCGTCGACGTCGTGCGCCAGCTCGGCCAGGAGGTGCCCGGCCTGCCGGTCGTGCTCGTCACCGCGCACGGGACGGTCGAGACCGCCGTGGACGCGATGCGGCTGGGCGCCAAGGACTTCCTGGTCAAGCCGGTCACGCCGGAGGGGCTCGAGCTCGTCCTGCGCCGGCTGGACCACACGCGCCGGCTCGAGGGGGAGAACGCGTACCTGCGGCGCGAGGTCTTGACCGAGCGCGGGGCGCAGGTCGTGGGCGAGTCGCAGCACATGCGCGACCTGGTGCAGACGGCCGGCCGCGTGGCGAGCTCGAAGGGCACCGTGCTGATCACGGGCGAGAGCGGGACGGGCAAGGAGCGCATCGCGCACCTGATCCACCACTCGAGCCCGCGCCGCGACGGGCCCTTCATCCGTGTCAACTGCGCGGCGCTGTCCGAGCAGCTGCTCGAGTCGGAGCTCTTCGGCCACGAGCGCGGCGCCTTCACCGGCGC
>CADEGS010000068.1 GCA_902826945.1 uncultured bacterium
GGCGCCGAGCAGGGCGGCGAGCCCGAGTTCCTGGCGCAGGCCGAGGGCAACCTGGTCAACATCTCGTTCTTCTTCGAGGGCAACACGCTCTTCACCGCGGCGCTGCCGGCCTGCCTGTCGCAGACGATCTGGGTCGGCAACCGCGCGCTCCTGCCCGCGCGCGGCACGCCGGTGACCCTGGTCTTCGCGCGCGCGCCGCTCGGCGCCCTGCCCGCCGAGTGCCGCGACGCCGTGGGCGCGCGCGGCGAGTAGGGGGGGGCGCGTGGCGAGCGCGAGCTGGCGCGAGTCCGACCTGCGCGGGCCCTCGCCGCGGCCTGCGAGCGTGGTCGCCGTCGTCGAGCACGTGCGGCGCGCGCTGGCGGCGCTGCGCGGCGCGGAGAGCGCGCTCGTCGCCGTCTCCGCGACGCTCGTCACGCTGGCGGCGGCGGTGCGGGGCGACGTCCCGCTCGCGGCGCGCGGCGCGTGGTGCGTGGCGGCGCTGGCGGGCCTCGCCGCGGGGGGCGCGTGGTGGCTCGAGCACGCGCCGCGGCGGCGCGGCGGGAGCGGCGCGCTGGTGCTCGAGCTCGACCGCCGCCTGCGCCACCAGGGCGCGCTCGCCGCCGCGCACGACGCCCAGCGCCGCCGCGCCGACACGCCGCTCGCGCGCCTGCTCGCGCGGCGCGTGCTGGCGCGGCTGCGCGCGCGCCACGCGCCCCCCGCCCTGCCCCCGCCGCTCCTGCCCCCCGTCGCGGCGCCGGTCGCCGGGGCGCTTCTCCTGGCGCTGGCGCTGGCGCGCGCGGGCGCCGAGGTCGCGGGCTCGGCGGGCGACCCGGCGCTCCTCGCCGGAGGCCTGCTCGGCGGGCTCGAGCGGCTGCGCGAGGCCGCCGCGGGCGGCCCGGACGGCCCGGTCGATGCGCAACTGCGCGCGCTGCGCGTCCTGGAGGCGGGCGCGCGCGAGCTCCAGGCGGAGCTCGAGCGCGGGCGGGCCGCGCCGGGCAGCCTGGAGCGCGCCCTGGCGCTCGAGCGCGCGCTGGCCGAGCGCGCGGGCGCGCTCGGCGCGAGCCCGGCGGCGCGGCGCGAGCTCTCCGCCGTGCAGGCCTGGCTCGACGGCACGCGCGAGGCCGTGGCCCGCGCGCTCGGGCCGGAGGCCGCCGCGGGCGCCGCCGGCGCGGGCGAGGCCTCCGGCTCCGCCGTGACGGACGCTCCTCCGCCCGGCACAATGGTGCCCTCGCCGGGGCCGTCCGGCGGCGCGACCGAGGGCGCGACGGGGCGCGAGGAGCCCGCCGGCGCCGCGCTCGGGAGCTGGTGGCCGCCGCGGCACGACGCCGTCGTCGAGCGCTGGGTCGAGTCCCGGCGGCGCGCCCTGGCCGCGCCCGCCGACTGACCCCCCGACGCCCGCCGCGTGGACGCAACGAACCGACCCCGCCGTCTCGGCCTGTGGCTGATCGGAGCCCGCGGCTCGATCGCGACCTGCGTCGCCTACGGCCTGTCCGGCCTGCGCCAGGGGCTGCTCGAGCCGGTCGGCCTCGCGACGTGCGGGCCGGCGCTGGCGCGCCTGCCGCTGCGCGCCTTCGACGCGATCGTGCTCGGCGGGCACGAGATCGGGCGCGCGGACCTCTCGCGCTCGGTGGCGGAGCTCGCGACGCACGGCATCCTCGAGCGCGAGCTCGTGGCGGCCGCGGCGCGGGACGCGGCGCGCTACGACGAGCGCATCCGCCCCGGGATCCTCGACGAGGCCGACGTCGAGGGCGCGGAGCTCCACCCCGAGGCGCTGCGCCGCAGCGGGAGCGCGCCGCGCGAGCAGGTGCGCGCGCTGCAGGCGGACCTGGAGGCCTTCCGCGCCGAGGAGGAGCTGGAGCGCGTCGTCGTGTGCTACCTCGCCAGCACGGAGGCGTGGCGCGAGCCGCCGCCCGAGGGCCGCGACCTCGCGGCCTTCGAGCGCGCGCTGGACGAGGGCGCGAGCCTGCCGGCCTCGTGCCTGTACGCGTACGCGGCGCTCTCCGCCGGCGCGGCGTTCGTCAACTTCACGCCCAACCTGGGCGCGTCGCTGCCGGCGCTGCGCGAGCTGGCGCTGGCGCGCGGCGTGCCGCACTGCGGCAACGACGGCAAGACGGGCGAGACGCTGCTCAAGACCGTGCTGGCGCCGATGTTCGCCGCGCGCGGCCTGCGCGTGCTCGCCTGGCAGGGCTACAACATGCTCGGCAACGCCGACGGCCGCACGCTGGCCGACCCGCTGCGGCGCGAGACGAAGCGGCGCTCGAAGGACGACGCGCTCCTGCGCCTGCTCGGGCCGCAGGTGCACACCGGCGTCGGCATCGACTACGTGCCTTCGCTGCACGACTGGAAGACCGCCTGGGACTTCGTGCACTTCGAGGGCTTCCTGGGCGCGCGCATGAGCCTGCAGCTCACCTGGATGGGCTGCGACTCGGCGCTGGCGGCGCCGCTCGTGATCGACCTGGCGCGCCTGGCGGACCACGCCGCGGCGCGCGGCGAGGCGGGCGTGCTCGGCTACACCGGCTGCTTCTTCAAGGCGCCGCTCGGCGGCGGGCCGCAGGACTTCCACGGCCAGTTCGCCGCGCTCGAGGCGTACGCGCGCGCCTGCCTCGACGGGGATCCGCACGCATGACGAACGACCTGGCGCGCCTCGAGGCCTCGGTGCGGGACGCGATCGCGCGCTGCCGCGCCGCGGTCGAGTCCTTCCTGGCGCTGGACGCGGGCGCGGGGCTGCACGAGGTGCTGCAGGCCTTCGACCGCATCACGCTGCCGCTCAACGGCTGGAGCGGTCGCGTCGCGCTCTACACGCACGTCCACCCGGACGAGGCGGTGCGCGACGCGTGCGAGCGCCTCGAGCAGGAGATCGCCGCGCTGGCGACCGAGATCGCGCTCGACCGGCGCCTGTACGACCGCCTGGCGCGGCTCGACCCCGCGCGCGCGGACGACCCCGCCGAGCGGCGCCTGCTCGAGCACGCGCTGCGCGACTTCCGCCGCGCCGGCGTGGACCAGGACGCGCCCGCGCGCGAGCGCATCCGCGCGCTGCGCGAGGAGCTCGTGCGCGTCGGCCAGGAGTTCGAGCGCAACATCGTGCAGGGCGGGCGCTCGTACGTCGTCGCCGACGGGCACGCGGGCCTGGCCGGCCTGCCACCCGACTTCCTGGCCGCGCACCCCGAGCGCGCCGACGGCACGGTGCTGCTCTCGACCGACCCGACCGACCGCATCCCGGTGCTCTCCTTCGCCGAGCGCGACGACGTGCGCAAGGCGTACTTCCACGCCGGCGCGAACCGCGCCGTGCCCGAGAACCTGGCGGTGCTGCCGCGGCTCCTGGCGCGCCGCCACGAGCTCGCCACGCTGCTCGGCCACGCGCACTGGGCCGACTACGTCACCGACGAGCTGATGTCGAAGAGCGCCGCCCGCGCGCGCGAGTTCATCGAGCGCGTCGTCGGCCTCGTGCGCGAGCGCGCGCGGCGCGAGGTCCTGGAGCTGCTCGAGCTGAAGCGCGAGCGCGTGCCCGGCGCGACGGCGGTGGACGAGTCCGAGCGCCTGTTCCTGGGCGAGAAGCTGAAGGAGCGCCGCTACGGCCTCGACGCGCGCGCGCTGCGCGCCTGGTTCCCCTTCGAGCGCGTCAAGCAGGGCGTGCTCGACACGACCGCGGCGCTCTACGGCGTCGCGTTCCGGCGCCTGGAGGCGTTCGAGAGCTGGCACCCCTCGGTCGAGGCCTGGGAGGTGCTCGACCGCGGGACGGTCGCCGCGCGCTTCTACCTCGACCTGCACCCGCGTGCGGGCAAGTTCAAGCACGCCGCGATGATGCAGGTCGTGGCCGGCGTCGAGGGCGTGGCGCTGCCGGAGGCGGCGCTCGTGTGCAACCTGCCCGCGCCCGCGCCGGGCGACCCCGCGCTGCTCCTGCACGACCAGGTCACGACGCTCTTCCACGAGTTCGGCCACCTGCTGCACCACCTCTTCGCGGGCCGCCAGCGCTTCCTGGCCTTCTCGGGCATCAGCACCGAGCACGACTTCGTCGAGGTGCCGAGCCAGATGTACGAGGAGTGGGCCTGGAGCACCGACGTGCTGCGCACCTTCGCGCTGCACTTCGAGACCGGCGAGCCGATCCCCGCCGAGCTGGTGGCCACGCTGCGCGCCGCCGAGGAGCACGGAAAGTCGCTGCACGTGCTGCAGCAGATGTTCTACGCCTTGCTCTCGCTCTCGTACTACGACCGCGACCCCGCGGGGCTCGACCTGACGCGCACGATGCTCGAGCTCAAGGCGGCGCTCCTGCCGACGCGACACGAGCCCGACACGCACTTCCACGCCTCCTTCGGGCACCTGCACGGCTACTCGGCGATCTACTACACGTACATGTGGTCGCTGGTGATCGCGAAGGACCTCTTCAGCCGCTTCGAGGACGACCTGATGGACGGCGCGACGGCCAACGCCTACCGCGCCAGCGTGCTGGCGCCGGGCGGCTCGCGCGACGCGGACGACCTCGTGCGCGACTTCCTGGGGCGCGAGTACGCCTTCGGCGCGTTCGAGCGCTGGCTGGCGCGTTAGCGCGGCGGCGCTGGTCGCTCCGCCCGCACGAAGGCGGGGGGACGCAGGGCTCGGCCCTGCGCCCCCCCGCGAGGGGCGGCTCCCCGCCGTTCCGGGGACCTCAGCGCGCGGAGGCCTCGACGCGCGCGGCCAGCCGCGCGAGCGCGTCCTCCTGGCGCGCGAGGCGCGCCTCGACGCCGGCCAGGCGCACGTGCGCGGCCTCCAGCGCGGCGGCGGCGGCGCGCGCCTGGTCGATGCCGACCGCGGCCAGCACCAGGCGCGCGCCCGCCTCCGGCGAGCTCTCCCAGGCGGTGCCGAGCACGCGCCCGACCTGGCCGGCGGCGAGCGCGTGCGGCGGCACGGCGCGCGCGCTGCCGTCGTCCAGGCCCGAGGGCACGAGCAGGTCGCCCGCGCGCACCGGACCGACGACCAGCGCGGGGACCTGGCCCAGGAAGGCGACCTTCTCGAAGCCGTCGCGCGCGTCCTCCTCGGCCGCGGGCGCGTTGGCGAGCACCGCGGGGTTGGAGCTGATCACGAGGATCTGCGACGCGCCCGCCAGCCGCTTCGAGATGCGGCCGCCGTGCACGCCGACGACGTCGCCCGGGCGGAACGCCTCGCGCGGGTCGAGGCGCTCGAGCCACTCCGCGTAGTCCGCGCCGCCGCCGGTGAAGGCGCCGTCGCAGAAGACGTTGCCCGTGCTGTCGACGCGGAACTCCACGTCGGCGCCGTTGCCCGCGTCGAGGATCGTGCCGGAGTCGGTCGTCTTGTCGATGTGCACGGCGGTGCCGGTGCCGCGCTGGCGGACGCTCAGGACGGTGCCGGTGTTGCTCGTGTTGTTGGCGTCGAGGAAGGCGACCTCGCCCGCCGAGGCGCTGTTGCGCGCGACGTGCAGCGCGCGGTTGATGGAGCTGGTCGAGTTCGACGTGATGAACGCGGCCGGCTGCGTGGCCGCGGCGTTGCTCTGCGTGGCGAGCAGCGCGCCGCCCTCGCCCTCGCTGGCCGCGATCAGGGTCGCGTTCGTGAACGTGCCCGGGCTGTCGATCGTGCGGAAGCTGCCCGCGCCGCCGTTGAGCGGGTTCACCACCGTCAGGGTCGTGAGCGTCGCGTTGCCGCCCTCGATCGTCTGCAGGCCGTCCACGTCCACGTTGCCCAGGAAGTGCCCCGCGAGGCTCGAGCCCGCGGCGCGCAGGCCCAGGCCGACGAGGCCGAGCTCGGCGTAGTCGGTCGCGGGCGCGCCCGCGTTCTCGCCGCGCACGCCGGCCTGGTTGGCGTGGCCGATCACGCCGTAGTTGTCGGTCGTCGAGGCGCCCGTCGAGATGCCCGCGACGCCGATCTCGTAGCCGTTCCAGTCGGCGCTGGCGACGCCGTCGAAGTCGTCGCCGCTGGCCGCGACGCCCAGGAAGCCGCTGGTCGGCCCGTTGGCGCCGCGGCCGATGACGCCCCCTCCGAAGGCGGAGGGGTTGCCGAAGGAGCCCTGGCCCGTGCTCTGCACCGTCTGCGCGCCGAAGTCGGGCGCGATCTTCGTGCCGGCGATGGAGGCGAGGGTCGAGACGTCGGCGTTCACGATCGCGCCATCGACGATCTCCGACGAACCGACCCCGTTCGTGGCGATGTGCGTGGCGTTCACCGCGTTGGCGGCGATCTTCGCGGCCGTGACGCTCGCGTCCTCGAGCTCGCTCGTGCCGATCGTGCTGCCGAGCTGGCTGAAGGCCGCGGCGTCGAGCCCGTCGAGGCGGTCGGCGTTCAGGTTCGTGACCACGCTCGTCGAGCTGACGACGAGCGGCGCCCCCGAGGCGGCGGTGGAGACGAGCTGGCCGCTGGCGCGCACGTCGCCCGCGACGTCGAGCTTCTCGCCCGGCGAGGTCGTGCCGACGCCGACGTTGCCCGTCATCGAGACGAACAGGTCCGCGCCGAGCGGGTAGAGCATGCCCAGGGTCGGCACGGCCGAGGCCTGCATGCAGCCGCCGAGGAGCGCGTCGTTCAGGGTCGCGGCGCACAGGAGCAGCGGATCGCCGGCCTCCTCGAACGGGCCGGGGAGGGCCGTGCTCGCGGCGCCCTCCTGGCCCGCGCCGACGGGTAGCGGGACGCCGTCCGGACCGAGCGGGGCGCCGCGCGGCAGCTCGAGCGGCAGCGGCTCGAAGAGGCCGCCGCCCAGGTTGCGCCAGAGCGCGTCGCGCTCGGCCGTCACCAGGCGCAGGTCGGCCAGGCCGTCGTCGTCGAGCGCCGCGAGCTCCGCGGCCAGCAGGCCGGGGGCGAGCGGCAATCCGCTCGCGAGCCCGGCGTCGGCGAAGGCGCCGTCCTGCGCCAGGAAGAGCCGGCTGTCGCCGCGCGGCACGACGACCAGGAGGTCGGCGTGCGCGTCCCGGTCGAGGTCGGTCCACAGCGCGGCGCTCGCGCCGCGCACGCCGGCGAGGCCGCTCGCGGCGGTCACGTCCTCGAAGCCGGCCGGGCCGGCGTTGCGCAGCAGCGTGAGCGCGCCGGTCGGCGAGAGCACCAAGAGGTCGGGGGCGCCGTCGCCGTCGAGCTCGCCCCACACGAGCCGCGCCAGCGAGCCGGACGGATCGGCCGCGAGGCGCGGGGGCGCGCCCGTCTCGGGGTCGGCGGCGGTCGGGGTCGCGGGAGCGGCCGGGGCGGGGCGGGGGCTCGTCTGCGCGAGCGCCACGCCCGCCAGGGCGGTCGTGCACAGGAGGGTGGCGGAGCGTCGGGAGGGGAGCATGGTCGGGTCCTCGGAAAGGGAGCCTGCGATGCGCGCGGCCACGCCGCGCGTCCGGGACCCAGGGCGCGAACGCCCGCCGGGCTCCATCAGGAAAATGGCCGACCCTTCCGGGGCCGGCGGCCGGCCCGACAATGGCCGGCATGGACGCAGGCCGCACGACCCAGCTCCTGCGCCGCCTGGCGGCGGGCGACGCGGGGGCCGGGGAGGCGCTCCTGCCGCTGGTCTACGCGGAGCTGCGCGAGCTGGCGGCGCGGGCGATGGCGGACGAGCGCACGGGCCACACGCTGCAGCCGACCGCGCTCGTGAACGAGGCCTGGCTGCGCCTGGTCGCCTCGAGCGCGCCGCCGGCGGTCGAGGACCGCGCGCACTTCCTGCGCCTGTGCGCGCGCGCGATGCGCCACGTGCTCGTCGACCACGCCCGCGCGCGGGCCGCGCAGAAGCGCGCGGGCTCGGCGCGCCGCGTGCCGCTGGACGAGCTCCTGTCCTCCTTCGAGGAGCGGCGGCTCGACCTCCTGGCGCTGCACGAGGCGCTCGAGCGCCTGGAGGCGGTGGACGACGCGCTCGCGCGCCTGGTCGACCTGCGCTACTTCGCCGGCCTCACGATCGAGGAGACGGCGGGCGCGCTGGGCTCCTCGACCGCCACCGTCGAGCGCGACTGGCGCGTCGCCCGCCTCTGGCTGCGCCGCGAGCTGCCGGCGCCCTGACCGCCCGGCCCCGTCCCCCGGGCGCTCGGCGCGCACCTCGAGCGGCGCGCGCGCGTCAGCCGTCGTCCCGGCAGCGGTCCGCCTCCGCCTCGAGGGTGCGGCGCAGGGCCGGGAGCGAGGCGGAGCCGCGGTCGGGCAGGGCGTCGAGCGCGGCCAGCGCGCCGCCGAAGGCCTCGCAGGCGCGCTCGGTCCAGAGCCTGCGCTCCTCCGGCGTGGCGACCTGCGCGGCCCGCCGGCGGCTGAAGCTGCCGAGCCGGCCGCGCGCGCCCGCCAGGGCCCGCAGCCCGCGCGGCTCGGGCCGCCCGGCCGGGGCGGTGGCGGCGAAGGTCTCGATCGCCGCCTCCAGGCTGCGGCGCGCCTCGCTCCAGCGCTCGCCGGCCTCTTGGCTCTCCGCCAGGCCGACCAGCGCGTGCCCCAGGTCGTAGCGCAGGAAGGCGTCCCCTGGCCGCAGGGCGAGCAGCGCGCGCGCGAGGGCGACGCCCTCCTGCCCGAGCCGCTCGGCCTCCGCGGCCTCGCCCGCCGCGCGGCTCGCGTCGGCGGCGAGCAGGAGCGCGCGCAGCCGCTCCGCGCGCATCAGCTCGTCCTCCGGGTCGGCGCGCAGCAGGAGGTCGAGGTCCGCGAGCTGCTGCCGCGCCAGCGCGAGCGCGCCCGCGGCGTCGCCCTCCTCCAACTGCACGCGCGCCAGCGAGAGCCACAGGTGCTGCAGCGTGCGGCGCGTGGACGCGTCGTCGGGCGCGGCGCGCCGGGCCTCCTCGAGCAGCGCCAGCGCCTCCTGGAAGACCAGGACGGCGGCGGCGTAGTCGCCGCGCTGGCGGCGCAGGTCGCCGAGCGAGAGGGAGACCTCGGCCAGGTCCATGCGCCGGCCCGCCGCGCCGGGCACGCGCGCGAAGGCGGCGCGGCTCTGCGTCAGGAGCTCCTCCGCGCGCTCGAGCTCGCCCCACGCCAGCCGGTCGTCGCCGAGGCGGAACAGGGACGCGGCGAGCACGTGGTCGCGGCCCGCGTTGCTCGCCCGCGGCGGCTGCTCCCAGCCGCAGCGGCGTGCGGCGCTCTCGAAGCAGGCGCGCGCCTCGTCCTGGCGCCCGAGCAGCCGCAGCAGGTCGCCCTTCTGCAAGAGCGCCGAGCCGAGGCAGAAGTCGTGCGCGGGGTCGTCGGGGCTCTCCTCGACCAGGCCGCCGGCGATCGCGAGCGCCTTCTCGAGGCTCGCCAGGGCCTCGGGCGCCTGCCCGAGGTTGTCGGCCTGGTCGTCGCACTGCACCTCCGCGATGCGCAGGTAGCCGCCGACGAGCCCGCGGCGCAGCGCGACGTCGCGCGCGCCCTCCTCGGCCAGGCGGTCGAGGAAGCGCAGCCCCAGGCGCACGACCAGCTCGCGCGCGGGCAGCGCGCCGGCGAGCGGCACCAGCGCGCGGTGCACGTCGAAGATCAGGGTCGTCGCGAGCTCGCGCACGTCGTCGGCGCGGCGCTCGGTCGCCGCGCGCTGGCGCTCCGCCTCGCCGCGCGCTGCCTCCGCCTCGTCGCTGCGCTCGCGCAGCTCGGCGGCCAGCAGGCCGAGCTCCTCGGCGCGCGCGCGCGCCTCCGCGTGCTGCAGGGCGAGCTGCGCGTTCGCGCGACGCGCCGCGCGGTACTGCCACAGGCTGAGGCCGAGCCCGCCGACGAGCGCCGCCAGCACCAGCGCCGAGGAGGCGACCGCCAGCCGGTTGCGGCGCACGAACTTCGCCGCGCGGTAGCGCACGGTGGGAGGGCGCGCGACCACCGGCGCGCCGTCGAGGTGGCGGCGCAGGTCGGCCGCGAGCCCGGCCGCCGAGGCGTAGCGCCGGCGCGGCTCCTTGCGCAGCGCCTCGAGCACGATCGTGTCGAGGTCGCCCTCGAGCGCGCGCCGCAGCGCGCGCGGCGTGGTCGCGCGCCGCGCCGCGATCTCCGCCGCGCGCCCGTCCTGCGCCAGCGCCAGGCTCGGCCGCGGCGGCTGCACCTCGCACACGACGCGCTCGATCTCCGGCCAGGAGTTGGTCGCGAAGGCCAGCGGCCGCGTGCCGGCCAGCAGCTCGAAGAGGATCGCGCCCAGCGAGTACACGTCGCTCGCCACGCCGATCGGCAGGCCGCGCACCTGCTCGGGGCTGGCGTAGGCAGGCGTCAGGAGGCGCAGCGGCGTCGCGGTCAGGTCCACGGTGGCGAAGCCGCGCTGCGGGTCGAGCACCTTGGCGATGCCGAAGTCGAGCAGCTTCGGCCGTCCGCTCGCGTCCACCAGCACGTTGTCCGGCTTCAGGTCGCGGTGCACGACCAGCGCGCGGTGCGCCTCGTCGACCGCGTCGCACACCTGCAGGAAGAGCTCGATGCGCTCGCGCACGCTGGAGCCCTGCGCGTCGCACCAGCGGTCGAGCGGCTCGCCCTCCACGAACTCGAGCACGAGGTAGGGGCGGCCGTCCTCGCTCATGCCGCCGTCCAGGAGGCGCGCGATGCCCGGGTGGTCGAGCCCGGCCAGCACCTGGCGCTCGCGCTCGAAGCGCCGCAGCACCTCCTCGGTGTCCATGCCGCGCTTGATCAGCTTCACCGCCACGCGCCGGCGGAACTGCCCGTCCGCGCGCAGCGCGAGGTAGACGCTGCCCATGCCGCCCGCGCCCACGCGGCGCAGGAGCTCGTAGGGGCCCAGACGGCGCGGCAGCACCTCGCCGGGCTCGGCTCCCCCCGGCGGGTCGGGCGCGTCGAGCGCGTCGATCCCGGCCTCGCCCGCGAGCAGCTCCAGGACCTCCGCGCCGAGCGGGGCGTCGCCGCGCGCCGCCGCGCGCACGAAGGCCGCCCGCTCGCCTGCGGGGAGCGCCAGCGCGCCCTCGAGGATCGAGCGCACGGCCGACCAGCGCGCGCGCGCGGGCTCCGGCTCCGGCTTCATCCTCATGGGCGGAGTGTACGGCGACCGGGCGGGGCCGGGGCGCGCTGAGGCGGGCGCGTGGACGGCTCGTCGCGGCGGCTCTCCAATAGGAGCCGATGCCTCACGACCGGCTCCCCGCAGTCGGCGCGCCGCGTGCCGTGCCCACGGGGCGAGCGCGGCTCGCGCGCGCCTTCGCCGTCGCGCTGGCGAGCGCTTGCGCGACGCTCGCGGTGGCCGACCTCGTGCTGCGCCTGCGCCCGCCGAGCACGCCGGGGCGCTACCGCCTGCTCGTGCAGGACGCCGACGGCGGCCGGACGCAGTCGGGAACGGGACACGATCCCTACCTGCGCCACCGCGAGTCGCGCGGCACGTCCGACGAGCTCGTCTACGAGCTGCGGCCGGACGTCCGCCTGCGCTACGAGTATCCGCCCGGCGGTCGTCCCTACCTCGACGCGGGCAACGGTGTCGAGGCGCGCACGAACGCCAGCGGCCGGCGCGGGCCGGACGTCGCGCGCGAGAAGCCCGCGCGCACGTGGCGCGTGGCGGTCGTCGGCGACTCGAACACGTTCGGCCACGGCGTGCCCGAGGAGGCGACCTGGGCGCGCGCGCTCGAGCGCGACCTCGCGGCGCGGCTCGCGCCGGCCGGCCTCGCCTGCGAGGTGCTGAACGGCGGCGTCCCCGGCTACGACGTGCGCGACTGCGCGGCGTACCTGCGCGAGCGGCTGCTCGCCTACGACCCCGACGTGGTCGTGTACGGCTTCTTCCTGAACGACGTCCTCGACGGCGCGTCGCTGCTCGAGCTGCCGGAGTTCCGCGAGCGGGCGCGCGCGTTCCACGAGCGCTTCGGCGATCGGATCGGCGTCGAGAGCCCCGCGCGCGGCCTGTTCGCGCTCGTCGCGTCGCTGCGCGCGCGCCGCGCGTACGCGGCGCTGGTCGTCTCGCTCTACCGGGCGGCGTTCCGGCCCGAGTCTCCCGCGTGGCGCGCGTGCGCGGCGCGGATCCTCGCCATGCGCGCGGGCGTCGAGGCCCGGGGCGGTCGCTTCGTGCTCCTGGTCCTGCCGCAGCTCTTCGCGATGGGGGCGGACTACCCGCTGGACGAGGCGCACGCGACGATCCGCGCCTGGGGCGCGCAGCACGGCGTGCGCGTCGTGGACGCCCTGGAGCTCCTGCGCGCGCACGATGCGGCCGAGCTGCGCGTCCACCCGCGGGACGCGCACTACGACGAGGTCGCGCATGCGCTCGTCGCGCGCGCCGCGGCGCCCGCCTGCCTGCCCGGGCCCGCGCCGGGATCCGGCGGCTGAGGCGCGCGCGGCTCAATCCGGCCAGGTCTCGCGCTCCCAGGCGTCGCAGCGCTCGAGCAGGGCCTCGCGCACGGCGTCGTCGGAGCGGCCGCTCCGGCGCGGCACCCGGAAGGAGTGGTCGGCGTCCTCGAACACCGCCAGCGTGGCGCGGCCGCCCCAGCGCGCGAGCGCCGCGCGCAGGAGGTCCAGGTCGCACAGGTCGTCGCGCGTGCCCTGCAGGAAGAGCGCGGGCTGCGCGATCGCGGCGAAGTGCTCGGCGCGCGCCGACGAGGGCCTGCGCGGCGCGTGCAGCGGGAAGCCGAAGAAGAGCAGCCCGTCGCAGGCGACGCCCTTGGCGGCCAGGTGGCTCGCCATGCGGCCGCCCATCGACTTGCCGGCGAGCAGCAGGCGCCGCGCGGGGAAGAGCTCGCGCAGCCGCGCGGCGGCGGCGGCGTGCGCCTCCTCGAGCACCGGCGCGCGGTCCGGCGCGCGCCGCGGACCGCCGGCCCGCGCGCGCTCCTGGTAGGGGTAGTCGAAGCGCAGCACGGGGAAGCCGCGCCGCGCCAGGCCCTCGGCGAGGGCGGCCTGGAAGGGGGCGTCCATCGGCAGGCCGGCGCCGTTCGCGAGCAGAAGGACGGCGCGCCCGGCGTCCCGCGCGGGCTCGTCGAGGAGCCCGCCGAGCGCCGCCAGAGGACCGCGCGGGAGCGGGATCTCGATGCTCCGCGGGCTCCGGGCCTGCATGGCCGCTACCGTAGCAGACGATGCGCGAGAAGCCGCTGCGCCTGCAGACCACCACGCTCTGGTACCACCCCTCGCAGCAGTACGGCGAGCAGCCGATGGGCGACCCGCGCTTCGCGGGCCGCACGCCGGCGTACGTGATCTGGAACGTGCTCCAGCGCTACACGCGCGCGGGCGACCTGGTCGTGGACCCGTTCTGCGGCGGGGGCACGACGCTGGACGTGGCGCGCTCGCTCGGGCGCGAGGCGCTCGGCTTCGACGTCGCGCCGCAGCGCGACGAGATCCGGCGCGCCGACGCGCGCGACCTGCCGCTCGAGGACGGCCGCGCCGACTTCTTCTTCCTCGACCCGCCGTACTCGACGCACCTGCGCTACTCGGGCGCCGGCGAGTGCATCGGGACGCTGGACGCCTTCGAGGAGGGCTACTTCGAGGCCATGGACGCCGCCTTCGGCGAGGTCGAGCGCTGCCTCGCGCCGCGCCGCTACCTGGCGGTCTACTGCTCGGACACGTTCAAGAAGAAGAAGGGCTTCGTCGGCATCGGGACGCGCTTCGCCGCGCTGCTCGCCGCCCGCTTCCGGCCGGTGGACCACGTGGCGGTCGTGCGCGGCAACCGCAAGCTCGAGAACCCGCGCTTCCACCGCGTCGCCGCGGAGGACAACGTCTTCCTGCGCGGCTTCAACCACCTGCTCCTGTTCAAGAAGGAGTAGGCGCCGCGCGCGCGGCGCTACCCGCGCGCCTCGACCGCGAGCGTGTACTCGATCGTGCCGGCGAACGAGCGCGTCTGGCGCAGCTCGGCCTCCTCGCCGTCGGGGCCGTGCATGGTCGCGGTCTCGCTGACCTCGAGCGTGGCGTCGGCGTGGAGCTCGGCCGCGTGCAGGCGGCCCTCCTCGACGGCCCACAGCACCGTGCCCTCGATCGTGCGCTCCAGGGTCGTCTCGCGCTCGGCCTCCTGGCCGCCGGGGCCCTCGACCTGGCGCGTGGCGCTCGAGCGCGCCTCGATCGTGACGTGCAGGCGCGCCACGCGCACGCCGTCCTCGTCGCCCAGGCCGTCGAGGCGCACCTTGGCCGTGCCCTCCAGGTTGTCCACCAGCTCGCGGTCGCCCGCGACGTCGTCGGGATCGACCTCCGCGTCCTCCTCGTAGAAGTGCAGGAAGCCGCCCGGCCACATCAGGCGCGCGTAGGCGTCCACCTCGACCTCCCACTCCTCGCCCGGCTCGACCTCGCGGCCGGGCAGGAGCTGGCGCAGGTCCATGTCCTCGATCAGGTCGTCGAGCGTCTCCTCGGGCAGCGACTCGCCCTCGTCGGCGCTCGCCTCGTAGACCTCGTCGTCCTCCTTCCACTGGAAGACGACCGTGGCGCCCTCGAGGTCGCAGCGCGACTCGCGCTCGAGGTCGTCCTCGCCGGGAGCGCTGTAGCGCACGTCGCGCCCGAGCTCGTCGAAGCGGCGCTTCAGCCGCGTCGGCCGGCCGCCTTCGACGTCGACGAGCGTGTCCGTCACGACGATGTGCTCGCTCGATTCGATCTCCAGCTCGGGCGCGTCGCCGTGCGGGATCTCCTCGCCGTCGATCTCGATCGCGAGCGAGTCCAGCGCGTACGAGGCGCGCGAGTCGAAGGTGCGCACGAGCTCGGCGCCCTCCGCGGGGGCGTAGACGATCTCCTCGGGAGCGCCCGCGACGAGCACGCTCGCCGCGATGGACAGCAGGGGAACGCGCATGCGGGGTCGCTCACTCGCCGGCGTCGGCCGGCTCGTCCGTGGTCTCGGGGGCCGCCGGGTCCTCCGGCGTCTCGGGCGGGGCGACGTCGGTCAAGAGGTCGCCCGCGGTCTTGTCGATGCTCTGCACCTTGAACTCGGGCAGCTGGTACGCCCAGCGGTCGAACGTGCGCTGCAGCGCGCGCGCCTCGACCTGGGCGTGGGGCGGATCGGCCGCGGCGCCCTCCGCCGCGTCCGCCGCGCCCGCGTCGGCCGCGGCGTCGTAAGAGGCGGTGAGCCGCGCCCAGTCCTTGTCCTCGACGCGCGCGATCTCGACCGTGACGACCAGGCCGTCGTCGCAGACGTAGGTCGCCTTCACCTCGGGCGCGGCCGTGAAGTCCACCTCGGCGAGCGGCCGCACGTCGTCCAGGCGCAGGTAGCCGAGCGCGGTGGCCGGCCCGTTCGCGACGCCTTCGAACTGCGGTTCCTTGCCGGCGGGCACGTCGAGCACCTCGTAGGTCCTCGTGTCGCCCACGCGCGCGATCTTCACGGTCTCGCCGTCGGGCTGCTCGATCGAGAGCGTGCGCACCTTGCCCGCGTCGAGCTTGACGACGTCGCGCTGGATCCAGCTCATCGGGTCGGCCTCGAAGGTGAGGCGCCCGCGGCACTGCCAGGTCTCGGGATGGCCCGCGAAGCGCACGAAGACCGTGGCCGTGCGGCCGCGGTAGCGGGTGTTGCCGACGAAGAGGTCGGCGATCGTCGCGCCGTCCGCGTCGCGCAGGATCACCTGCTTGGCGGGCGAGCCCTCGAGCGCGGGGTCTTGCACGCCCATGCGCGGGTAGTTGTCGGGGCGCGCCGAGAGCACGGCCAGCGGCTCGAGCTCGGCCAGGCGCACGACCAGGTCCTTCACCTTCTCGAAGTCCACCGGGTAGCCGGCGCGGTCGGAGAGGCCCCAGCCCTCCGGCCCCTTCTTCACGCGGAAGCGATCGTCGTGCCCGGCGATCTCGACCTCGGCCACGGCGTTGACGCGCTCCGAGAAGCTCGGGTAGGCGGCGAGCGCCTCGGGGCTCAGCCCGGCGGGGGCCGCGCCCGGGCGCGAGGAGAGGTAGGCGACGACCACGGCCACCAGCGTGACGGCAGCCAGCACGGCGAGACTCCTGGGCTTCACGACTGCCTCCTGTGCGACTTCGCGCGCTGGCCGCGGAACAGGCCCAGCCCCAGCGCCGCGACCGCGACCAGGGCCGGGACGAGCAGGATGTTGGCGAGCTTGACGCGCGTGCCCAGGCGCTCGATGTCCTTGCGCAGGTCGAACTCGACGTCGCGCAGCCGGCGGCGGATCTCGTGCTCCTCCTCCTGCTTGCGGCGCAGCTCCTCTTCCTGCTCGGGCGTCAGGATCAGCTCGCTGCCTGGCGTGGCGCTGCGGATGATCTCGTTGATCTGGCCCTGGATCTGCTGCTGCTTCGCCTCGAGCTCGCGCTTCTCGGTCAGGTAGCGCGTCTCCGCCTCGCGGCGCAGGTCGTCCACCTTCTCGAACGGGCGCGAGTACTTGCCGCCGGCGCGGATCCCGATCAGGTCGTCGCCGCCGGCCATGTTCTCGACGCAGTTGAGCAGGAAGTCGCCGTTGTCGGCGGTCTTGCTGACCAGCGTCGCGCCGCCGAAGCTCTGCTTCGAGACCCAGAAGCGATCGGTCAAGAGGTCGCAGTCGGCGAAGACGATCACGTTGATCTGACCCTCGGCGAGCGAGGCGTCCTGCGCGCCGGCCGCCTCGCCCTCGGCAGCCTCCGGCGCGGCGTCGGCCTCGTCCGCAGGCAGCTCGACCGGCGATCCGTCCGGGAAGGCGCTCTGCGCCGCGCCGTGCACGCGCGCCACGAGCGTCAGCTCCTGCATCTCCGGCACGAAGTTGCGCAGGAGCTCCTCGGGCTGGGGCGCGTACTGCAGCTGCGAGACGTCGATCAGCATCGAGTCCTCGCTCGTGTGCGCCAGCGGCGTGAAGGTCGTCGTGGCGCCGGGGACCTGGCGCAGCGCGCCGGGCATGCCGAAGCGCACCATCTGGAGCTGGCTCGAGACCGGGTCGTCCTGGTCGAGGTACTCGGGCGCGAGCTCGACGTAGCCCACGAAGTCGATCTGCTGGCGGCGCTGCCCCGAGCCGATCGGGACCGGCAGCGCGTTCTGCCGGTCGCCGGCGAACTTGCCGGGCACGAGCTCGATGCCCCAGGCCTTGAACAGGCGCGGCAGGTCCGAGCGCTTGGACCTCTCCATGGCCGCCAGCGGGTCGGAGGGGTCGGCGCCCGCCTGGTCGGCCTCGCAGTGCGGATCGACGAACACGAGCGCGTTGCCGCCCCGCAGCACGTACTGGTCGATCGCGAAGAGCGTCGCCTCGGAGAGCCCCTTGGGGTGGATCAGGACCAGCACCTCGACGTCGGCGGGGATCTCGTCCACCGTCGGCTGCAGGAAGCGCGTCTCGAAGAGCTCCGAGACCTCGTCCACGATCTGCCAGCGCTGCCCGCCGCGCGGCGCCATCGGGCTCGGCGCGCCGCCCTCGACGGGCAGCGAGCTCAGGATCCCGACCACGCCCTTGTCGAGGTGCGTCAGCGAGTGCACGAGCTTGGCGACGTCGTACTCGAGGAACGCCTCCTTGCCCGGGTCGAAGAAGGGGATGACCTCGGTGTCGCCGACCGAGTTCGTGCCCGACAGGCCCAGGAAGAGCGACTCCCCGGACGGCAGCGGCACGCCCTGGACGCCCTCGGACGCGGCGCGCTCCTCCTCCTCGGAGAACGGCTCGGGGTCCACGATCTCGAGCGCGATCTTGCCGTCGGAGCGCAGCGCGAACTCCTCCAGCAGCTCGCGCACGCGCGTCGCGTAGCGCTGCACCGAGGCCATCTTCGTGGCGATGTCCTTCGAGCTGTAGAGGGTCAGCCGGATCGGCTCGTCCACGCGCTCGACGATGCGCGTCGAGCCGTCGGAGAGCGTGTACAGCCGCTCCTCGGTCAGGTCCAGGCGCGTCGAGCGCATCTGCGCGTTGGCGATCGCGTTGACGGCCAGGAGCAGGATCAGCCCGAGCAGGCCGCCGCACAGGGCGAGGTTCGTCTTGCTCATCGGAGGGCCCCCTAGCGGGCTTTCTTGACGTCCAGCGCCAGGGCGTTCGCGAACAGGAAGAAGGCGATCACGGAGGCGAAGAAGACCGCGTCGCGCACGTCGATGACGCCCATCAGGATCGACTGGAAGTGCGTGGGGAAGCTGAAGGACGTGACCGTCGCCAGCACGCCCGAGGGCAGCGCCTTGCCCAGGAAGTCGATCACCGGCTCGATGCTGAACAGCACGAACAGGAAGCAGGTCACGATGCCGACGACGAAGGCGATCACCTGGTTCTTCGTCATGGCCGAGGTGAACGCGCCGATCGAGAGGAAGGCGCCGGCCATCAGGAAGCTGCCGACGTAGCCGGCCAGGATCGTGCCGTTGTCGGGGCTGCCCAGCACGTTGACCGTGATCCACACCGGGAAGGTCAGCGCCAGCGCGACGCCGGCGAACGCCCAGGCGGCCAGGAACTTGCCGAGCACGACCTCGCACAGCGTGACCGGCAACGTCATCAGGAGCTCGATCGTCCCCGAGCGCCGCTCCTCGGCCCACAGGCGCATCGAGAGCGCCGGCACGAGGAACAGGTACAGCCAGGGGTGCCAGAAGAAGAACACGCGCAGGTCGGCCTGGCCGCTCTCGTACAGCTCGCCGAGCAGGAAGGTCAGGATCCCCGACAGGAGCAGGAAGACGACGATGAAGACGTAGGCGACGGGCGTCGTGAAGTAGCCGCCCAGCTCACGCTTCGTGATGTGGAGGACGTTCCTCATGACGCGGCCGCCTGCAGCTCGCTGGTGGTGAGGGAGCGGAAGACCCAGTCC
>CADEGS010000069.1 GCA_902826945.1 uncultured bacterium
TCTTCGTCGCGCTCGAGCACGGCTACCACGGCGACACCTTCGGCGCGATGGCGCTCGGCGATCCGGTGCCGTTCTTCGAGCCCTTTGCCCCGTTCGCGTTCGAGGTGCGCCGCGTCCCGCCGCGCGCCGAGGCGCTCGCCGCCGCGCTCGAGGAGCTCGGCCCGCGCGCCTGCGCCTTCCTGGTCGAGCCGCTCGTGCAGGGCGCCGGCGGCATGCGCTTCCACGACGCCGCCTTCCTGCGCGCCGCGCGCGCGCTGTGCGACGAGCGCGCGCTGCCCCTGATCGCGGACGAGGTGATGACCGGCTTCGGCCGCACCGGCCGCGTCTTCGCCTGCGAGCGCGCCGGGATCGCGCCCGACCTCCTGTGCCTGGCGAAGGGCCTGACCGGCGGCATCCTCCCGCTCGCCGCCACGCTCGCGACCGAGCGCCTGTTCGAGGCCTTCGTCGCCCCCGTGCGCTCGCGCTTCCTCCCCCACGGCCACTCGATGACCGCCAACCCGATCGGCTGCGCCGTCGCGCTGGCCTCGCTCGCGCTCCTGCGCGAGGAGCGCACGCCCGAGCGCCTCGACGCGCTCGGCGCCTCGATCGAGTCGCGCCTCGCCGACCTCGCCGCGCATCCCCGCGTGCACGACCTGCGCCGCCTCGGCGGCATCGTCGCCTACGACCTCGCCCCGCCCGCGGGCGAGCCCGAGGGCTACCTCTCCTCGCTCACGCCGCGCCTGCGCGCCGCCGCGCTGGAGGCCGGCGTGCTGCTGCGCCCGCTCGGCAACGTCGTCTACGCGCTGCCGCCGGCGTGCACCGGGGAGGCGGACGCACGCGCCGTCGCGGACGCGATGCGCGCGCTGGCGGACGTGCGCTGAGCTCCCGCTCCGGGCTCAGCGCGTTGCACCGATCACGATGCTCCCGCCCTCCTGCGCGACGCGCAGCGGCGCGCCCTCGGGGGTGCGGGCGAGGAGCTCGTGCGGCACGGCGACGAGCCACACGCTGCGCGTCTCGCCGGCGCGGAGCTGCGCGAGCAGCACGGCGGGCGGGCGCCAGGTGCCGATGCGCTCGGGGCGCACGTAGAGCTCGGCCGCGCGCGCGGCGCCCGGCTCGAGGCGCACCTCGGCCCAGGCGCCCTGCGTCTCGACCAGGGGCGGGCTGCCGTCGAGCGGCGCGACGAACCAGCCGCGCAGGAGCGGCTCGGCGCCGGTCGCCTCCCTGATCCAGCCGCGCAGCGTCGTGCCGCAGCGGCCGACGAGCTCGAAGCTCGCGCCGCGCGTGCGCGCGACCTCGGGGATGCGCGCGCGCCAGGGGCTGAAGAGCGCGTGCTCGTCGAGCTCCGGCGCGCAGATCTGGGCCAGCTGGACGCCGCCGCGCAGCGGCTCCGCGCTCATCGTGGCGACGCACCAGTCCTGCCAGTCGAAGGCGACCCGCAGGCCGCCGCCGCGCTCGGCGTGCAGGCGCGCGGCCGCGGTCAGGAAGCGGTTGCCGGGGAGCTCGAGCGCGTCGACGCTCGCGGGCAGGGGGTCCTGGACGTCGAGCTCGAAGCGCCCTTGCTCGTCGACGTCGGCGTCGTCGCACTCGACGAAGAGCCGCGTCGGGCGCAGCACCCCGGGGATCGCCTCCCAGCCCTCGATGCGGCCGGGGAGGCGCCGGCGCGACGGCGCCTCGAGGGCGAGCGCGGCGGTCTCGCCGGCCCGGACGCCGACCGAGCCCTCGATCGCTCGCCGGCAGAACCCGTCGGCCCACGTCCAGGCCAGGTCGTACGTCCCCGCGGGAACGGAGAGGCTCCAGACCCCCTCGCGACCCGCGGCGCGGAAGACGTCGCCGCCGTCGCGCAGGGTGGCGCAGAGGACGAGCGCGGGAGCGGAGCGCGCGCGGACCTCGATGCGTCCCTCCGAAGCGGGCAGACGCAGCTCGTAGCGCGTGGGAGCGACCCGGCGCAGGTGCGCGGCGGGGACGCGCAGCGTGCCGCGCGCGCAGGCGACGACGAGCGTGCGGGCCGCGAGGAGCTGGCGCTCGCCGCCCACCAGGCCCACCGGAGCGGGCGCGCCCGCGACGGGCTCGCCCGGATCCTCGTCGAGCCCGAGGGCCCAGTCGCCCGCCAGCGGCCGGCCGCTCGCCTCGACCGCCGCGACCGCGACCAGCCGCTCGTCAGGGGTCGCGCGACGCGGGCCGGCGGCGCCGCACAGCTCCCAGACCTCGAACGCTCCCTCGCGCAGCGCGATCGGGTCGCCGAAGGCGGTCTGCAGCGCGAGCGCGCCCGGCGCGTCCGGCAGCCAGACGAAGCGCCCTTCCCCGTCCTGGACGGTGCTGCGCACCACGCGGTCGAGAGGCGCGAGGGCCACCGGATCGATCGTCAGCAGGAGCGAGCGCCCCTCGAGGAGCTCCGGGTCGGCGCCGCTCACGCGCACGCGCAGCTCGCAGGCGTCGCTCGTGTCCACCCAGCGCTGGTGCGCCCAGCCGGGCTGCAGGCGGAAGCGGTCGGCGCGCGCGAGCGAGCCGAGGGGCCACCCGAGCGATCCGTCCGCGGGGACCAGGTCGAGGTCGAGCGTGAGCTCACGTCCCGCCGGCGCTGCGAAGGAGACCGTGCCGCGCGTCCCGGCGACCGCGAGCAGCGCGTCGCCGACGAAGCGGCCCTCGCTGCGCAGCGTCGCGCGCACGGCCTCGTCCAGGTCCGCCGGCAGGCCCGTGATCTCGAGGCGCACGAAGGAGTCGAGCGGCGCGAGCACGACCTCGTCGCCGTCCGCCGCGCTCCAGCTCGCGGGGTGGAAGCCCGGCGCGCGCAGCTCGAACGGGCCGGCGGTGGGGTCGAGCGGGACGACGCCGTCGGGACCGACGACGACGCGCGCGCGCGCGCCCTGCGCGGCGCTCCAGGCCAGCTCCCAGCCGGCGAGCGACACGTCGCCGCGCGCGACGACGCGCACGGAGGTCGCCGCGTGCTTCGGCTGCACCTCGCTGCGCCCGGCCGCGGACGCCGGGCGCGCGTCGGCGAGCTCCGGCGCGACCGGCCGCGCCTCGCGCCGCGGCGCGAGCGCCGGCAGGAGCAGGAGACCCGCCCCGAGCGCGCCCGCTCCCAGCAATCCGCTCCTGCGCATGGCGCAGGCTGGATCGTCCGCGGCGCGCGGCGGACCTGATGCGGACCCGCCTTCTGAAGGAGAGGCGGCCCGGGCCGGCCGGCGGGCGGCGCCCGACCGGGAAGAGCGTTCCGGGTCGGCCGCCGGCGGCGCCCGGCGCCGCTACGGCTCGCGGACCTCGAGCGCGCGCAGCTCGTAGTCGAACGCGTCCCGGAAGCCCCAGGGCCGCGGCGAGTCGAAGGTCACGCGGCGCACGCGCGCGAGCTCCCCGGGCGCGCCGGCGAACCAGCGCTCGCAGTCGGCGAGCGTCGCGACGTAGCGGTCGATCACGACGCCGGTCGCGAGGATCGGCACGACGGCGCGGAAGGAGCGCGTCGGCCCGGAGTCGAGCTCGAAGGTGACGCGCAGCTCGGGCGGGCGCAGGAAGAGCCGGCGCAGGCGGCCGAGGAGCGAGGAGCGCGCGCGCAGCGTCAGCACGCGCGGCGCGTCGCCCTCGGGGATCGCGAGCGGCTCGCCCAGGCGCAGCGTGCCGGCGGCGAGCACGGGCTCGTCGAGCGCGAGCGGCCGTTCGCGCCGCTCGAGGAGCAGGAAGCCCGCGCGCGTCCCCGCGACGCGGTAGTGCGTGCGCATGGCGCGCTTCGTCAGGCTCTCGTCGAAGAAGGCGTAGCGGTCGTCCACGCTGCCGAGCGTGAAGAGCAGGAGCTCGGGCGCGTCCGGCGCCTCGTAGCGCGCGCGGTTCAGGCCGTCGAGGTAGGCGTCGAAGGCCTGGTAGGACTGCACGACCGGGCGCGGGCGCCAGGCGAGGCCGAGCGCGTGCACGATCGAGATCTCGTAGGGCAGGAGGTCCACCGTGCGCGCGCCGACCGTCTCGCGCAGCTCGCGCAGCGGCGCCAAGGACGACCAGGGGTCGTCGTACGCCGGGCGCTCGCCGAGGCCGGCCAGGTCCGCGGCGTAGCGCGCGATGCCCGATGGGCGCGCGGCCAGGCGCGCGGGGTCGGCGTGGGCGCTCGCGAGCAGCAGCGAGGGCGCGAGCGCGACCGCGAGCGCGGCGCCGAAGGCGCGGCGGTGCGCCGCGCCGGCGAGCAGCGCCGCGCCCCCGAAGGCGAACGGCGCGTAGCGCAGGAAAGCCGAGGCGTGCAGCAGGTCCGCGCGCACGAAGGCGTGCTTGAAGAGCACCAGCAGGAAGCCGGAGGCGAGCAGCACGCCGAGCGCGAGCTCGCGCCGCGCGAGGATCGCGCGCCGCTGCGCGAGCAGGAGGATCCCCCAGGCGGCGACCACGACCGGCCAGGCGAGGTAAGGCAGCCGCGCGGCGAGTCCCGCGCCGGGCTGCGGCTCGAGGAACATCGCCTCCTCGAAGCTGCGCACGAGGTGCGCGGAGGCGCGCAGGTAGCCAGCGAGGTCGACGCGCGTCCAGTGCGCCGTCGCGACGAGCGCGAGCCCGAACGCGCCGAGGCACGCCAGGCGGCGCAGGAGGCCGCCCCGGACGCCGAAGGCGAGCACGAGCGCGACCGCCAGGGCCGAGGCGACGCCGGTGTTCCCCTTGCAGAGGAAGACCACGATCGCGAGCGCCGCCGCCAGCGCGAGCGGCACGGCGCGCCGCGTGCGCAGGAAGTCGAGCAGCAAGAGGAGCACCAGCGCTCCCTGCACCAGCGCCAGGTCGCTGAACCACCAGAACGGCCGCGGGCACAGCGCGCACAGCAGCGCGCACGCGAGCCCCGCGCGCCGCGCGAGCGCGCCGTGCAGCGAGACGAGCAGCCACGCGAGCCCCGCCAGCAGCACGAGGTCGCAGCCGGCGATGGCGGCGTGCACGTCGCCGACGGGAAGGCGCGTCGAGGCGACCTGGAGCGGCCCGAACGGGAAGACGTAGTCGCGTCCGAAGACCAGGCCCTGCGCGCGCGCCATGTGCACCGAGAGCGCCCACGACGCGTCCAGGCCGGTGGCGGACGCGGCCCAGAAGCGCGTCGGCAGCAGGAGGAAGAGCGCGAGCCCGAGCCACGCCGCGCGCTCGAGGGCTCCGGGAAGGCGTCGCGGGCCGCCGGGACGCGGAGCGGGAGGCGGGGGCTGCATCGCGTCGCCTCAGCGCTCGCGCGGGAGGCGCGCGGGCGGGAGCGCGGCTCGACCGCGCGCGAGGACGGAGGCGGGGCTCGACACGGAGGAGCGTCTTCCGCGTGGGACTCTAGTCGAACGCGCCGGCCGGAGGAATCGCCGCGCGCTGGGCGCGCTGCTATGCTCCCGCCCTTCGCGGCGCTCGCCTCGCGGCCGCGAGACCCGCATGGCCCCGCGCCCGCTCCCCGTCGTCTTCGTCCACGGCTGGAGCGTCACGCACACCGACACCTACGGGCACCTGCCCGAGCGCCTGGCGGCCGAGGCCGACGCGTACGGCCTCGCGATCGACGTGCGCCGCATCTGGCTCGGGGAGTACGTCAGCTTCCACGACGAGGTGCGGCTCGAGGACGTCTCGCGCGCGCTGGAGGCGGCGGTGCGGCGCGAGCTCGGCGACCTGATCGCGAAGGGCGAGCGCTTCGCCGCGATCACGCACTCGACCGGCGGGCCGGTGATGCGCGACTGGCAATGGCGGTTCTACCACCCGGGCGCGGGCGGCGGGGCGTGCCCGATGAGCCACCTCGTGATGCTCGCGCCGGCCAACTTCGGCAGCGCGCTGGCGCAGCTCGGCAAGGGCCGGCTCTCGCGCATCAAGGCCTGGTTCCAGGGCGTCGAGCCGGGCCAGGGCATCCTCGACTGGCTCGAGCTCGGCAGCGCCGGCTCGCAGGCGCTGAACCGCGCCTGGATCGCGGGCGACTTCGGTCCCCCCGGCCCGCGCGGCGTGTTCCCCTTCGTGCTGACCGGGCAGTCGATCGACCGCAGCCTGTACGACGCGCTGAACAGCTACACGGGCGAGATGGGCTCGGACGGCGTCGTCCGCGTCGCGTCGGCCAACCTGAACGCCAGCGCGGTGCGCCTGGTGCAGCGGGGGAGCGCGCTCGAGCCCGAAGCGCCGGAGCGCGCGCCGCGCAGCGCGCTGCGGCTGATCGCGGGCGCGTCGCACTCGGGCTCGAAGATGGGCATCCTGCGCTCGGTCTCGCGCGCGCCGGGCGGGCGCGGCGCCGAGGTCGCAGACGCCGTCCTGCGCGCGCTCGCCGTCACGACCGAGAAGCAGTACGACGCGCTGTGCGACGCCTTCCAGGCGGAGAGCGACGCCGTGCGCGCGGCCGAGCGCGTCGAGGTCGAGGACCGCCTGCTGCTGCGCGACCGCGCCTTCCCCCACGACCCGACGACGCAGGTCGTGTTCCGGGTGCTCGACTCCGACGGCAACGCGGTCACCGACTTCGACCTGCTCCTGACCGGCAAGGACGACGACCCCTACCAGCTCCCCAAGGGCTTCTTCCTCGACCGCCAGAGGAACCGGCTGCGCCCGAACACGGTCACGTACTTCCTGAACCACGCGATCCTCGCCGGCTGCGCGGAGCTGCGCGACGGGGACGACGTCGTGCGCCCCGCCTCGCCGGGCATCGACGTGCTCGGCCTGCGCGTCGAGCCGCGCCCGCTCGAGGGCTTCGTGCACTACGCCCCCGCCGCGCTGCGCGCCAGCCGCGCGCTGCACGAGACCGTGCTGCGCTGCGACGAGACGGTGCTCGTGGACATCGTCCTCTGCCGCATCGTGCACGAGGGCGTCGCGCACCTCGAGCTGGGCGTGAAGCCGCGCTCGTTCAAGAGCGTGAAGCCGGGGAAGCCGATCGAGCCGGCCGGCTGAGGCGGCCGGGAGCGCTCCGGCGACGGCCACCGGCGGCGCCGCGCGCCGGACGGCTCGAAGCGCCGCTCAGCTCCTGCGCGAGCGCAGCGCCCACACGCCGAGCGTGCACCACGCGCCGATCAGGAGGCTGCCGCCGAGCGGCGTGACCGGGCCGATCCAGGGCTTGCCGATCCCGAGCGCGAGCAGGTAGAGCGAGCCGCTGAAGAGCGCGCTGCCCAGCACGAAGCCCCAGCCGACGAAGGCGGGCGGCGCGCGGCGCTCGGCGAGCGCCGCCAGCGCGAGGAGCGCCAGCGCGTGCCAGACCTGATAGCGCACCGCGGTCTCCCAGACCGGGAGCATGTCGCCCGCCGCGAGCCGCTCCTTCAGCGCGTGCGCGCCGAAGGCGCCCAGCGCCACGCCGCTCCCGCCGAGGAGCGCGCCCCACGCGATCCAGCGTCCCATCGCGCGCCAAGGATAGCGCGCCGGCCGGCTCAGAACGCGGTCGACGTGACCTCGACCACCGGCGTCCCGCCCAGCGGGTCCTCGACGAACGCGTTGCCCCAGGCGTCGGCGTCGTAGTCGGGCGAGCTCGGCAGGAAGCCGTTCGAGACCAGGCGCGAGACGACGGTGGCGTAGTTCGCGGGCAGCGGGCTCGTCGAGAGGTACTGCGCGTTGTAGTGGTCGATCGCGCGGTTGATGCGCTCCAGGCGCGCGAGCGTCTCCGCGCGCCGGATCGAGGTCACGTCGAGCTGGATCAGGAGGTCGTCGGCCGTGCTCGTCTTGGCGTCGGGACCCTGGCTGCGGATCGAGAGCACGTCGCCCGCCGCGGCGAGCACATACGGCCGCGACCAGGCGTCCACCTGGTAGCCGCTCAGCCCGCTGAGCTGGTCGGTGACGACGCCCGGCAGGTAGGGCCCGCTCCAGCCCGCGTCGGCCGGCGCGACGAGCAGCTCGGCCACGCTCGCCGGCAGGCGCCGGACGTCGTGGAAGAAGGCCGCCGAGGCCTCGGAGAGCGCCTGCAGCTCGTCGTTCGTCGCGTTGCGCGCCTTGTAGGTC
The DNA here is from genome assembly GCA_902826945.1 of uncultured bacterium. The sequence continues at coordinate 7,846 of CADEGS010000069.1, forward strand.
AAGGCCTTGCTCGTGACCGGCACGACCGCGCCGGCGAGCAGCGCCAGGATCGCGACGGCGACGACGATCTCGAGCAGCGTGAAGCCGCGCTCGCGCGCGGACCGGGGTCGGGCTCGCATGGTCAATGCAGGTTGTCGTAGAGGGTCAGCACCGGCAAGAGCGCCGCCAGCAGGATGAAGGCCACCACGCCGCCCGCCACGAGCAGGATCATCGGCTCGAGCAGCGACAGGAACAGCTTGACCGTGCGCGGGATCTCCTGGTCGTAGTGCTCGGAGAGGCGCTCGAGCGCGTTGCCGAGGTCGCCCGACTGCTCGCCGACGCTCGCGAGCTGGATCAGGAGCGGGTCCATCTCGGGCTGGCGCTCGAGGCTCTCGGCGATCGTCGCGCCGCCCAGGATGCGCTCGCGCGCGGCCAGGAAGCGCGAGCGCAGCCAGGCGTTGCCGCAGGTCTCCGCGCCGTTCTCGAAGACGCGGAAGACGTCCGCGCCGGCCGCGTGCAGCGTGCCCGCGGTGGCGGCGAAGCGCGCGCTGGCGAGCATGCGCACGAGCTCGCCCAGGCGCGGCACGCGGAGGAGCGCGCGCGAGAGCGCCAGCCGCGTCGGCTCGCGGCGCAGCGCGAGCCACGACCCGCCCGCCACCAGCGCCAGGCCGCACAGGAGCGCCGGCCAGTGCCCGGTCAGGAAGTCCGAGGCCGCGACCACGACGCGCGTCTGCAGCGGCAGGTCGGCGCGGCCGCCGGGGAAGAGGCCGACGATGCGCGGCAGGAGGTAGGTCAGGAGCACCACGATCAGCGCCACGATCGCGAGGCACAGGATCGCGGGATAGACCAGCGCCTGGACCGTGGTGGCGCGGATCGAGCGCGTCCACTCGAGGTGCGCGGCGACGCGCCGCAGGATGCGCGGGAGCTGGCCGGAGAGCTCGCCCGCGCGCACCGAGGCGAGCAGGAGCGGCGGGAAGGACGCGCGCTGGCGCTCGAACGCCTCCGAGAGGGGATGCCCGCCGCGCAGGTCGCGCACGAGGTGCTCGAGCACCGCGCGCCCGCCGCGCGTGCGCATGCGCGGGGCGGCGCTCGCGATCGCGCGCACGATCGGGATGCCGGCCGCGAGCAGCGTGGCGAGCTGGTTGGCGAAGAACGAGAGCTCGCGCGGCGAGAGGCGCGCCGCGCCGACCGGCCGCGGGCGCGCCACGGCGCGCGCGCGGATCAGGACCAGGCCGTCCTTCTCCAGCTCGCGGTCGAGCTCCTGCTCGCTGGCGCAGGTCGCCTCGCCCTCGAGGGCCGCCCCGCCGGGGCCGGCCGCGACGTACCTATAGGTCTTCAAGCTCGCGCGCGCGGATGCGGTGGTCGCGTCCGACGCGCTCGACCTCCTCCAGCGTCGTGATGCCGGCCTTGACCTTGCGCAGGCCGTCGGCGTGCAGCGGCTCGAAGCCGCGCGCGTCGGCCAGCGCGCGCAGCTCGCCCGAGGTGGCGCCGCGCCCGATCGCCTCGGCGATCTCGGCGTCGGCCAGGAAGACCTCGCCGATCACGATGCGCCCGGCGTAGCCCGTGCCGCCGCAGTGCGCGCAGCCCGCTCCCTCGCGCAGGAGCGGGCAGTCCTGGCCCAGGACCTCGCGCTCGCGCGCGCTCGGCTCGCGCTCCTGCGCGCAGGCCTCGCACACGCGCCGCACGAGCCGCTGCCCGAGCGCGCCGACCAGCGACTCGCCGATCAGGTAGGGCGCGACGCCCAGGTCGAGCAGGCGCGCGATGGCGCCGATGGCCGTGTTCGTGTGCAGCGTGGCCAGCACCAGGTGGCCGGTCATCGAGGCCTTGACCGCGATGTCCACCGTCTCGGCGTCGCGGATCTCCCCCACCAGGATCACGTCGGGGTCCTGGCGCAGGAGCGCGCGCATGCCGCGCGCGAAGTCGAAGCCGGCGGCGAAGTCGACCTGGCTCTGGCGCACGAGCGGCAGCTCCGACTCGACGGGATCCTCGATCGTGGCCACGTTGCGCTGGATCGAGTCCACCTCGCCGAGGAGCGAGTAGAGCGTCGTCGTCTTGCCCGAGCCCGTCGGCCCGGCGACCAGGAACAGCCCGTGCGGATGCGCCGCGACGCGCGTCAGCGCGCGGAACGCGCGCGCCGGCAGGCCGAGCCGGCTCAGGCTCTGCACGTCGCCCGAGCGGTCCAGGATGCGCAGCACGACGTTCTCGCCGTGCAGGCCGGGCATGAACGAGACGCGCAGGTCGATGCGCCGGCCGTCCACGCGCAGCCGCACGCGGCCGTCCTGCGGCAGCCGCCGCTCGGCGATGTCGAGGTCCGAGACGACCTTGATGCGCGAGAGCACGGCGTCGGTCACGTCGCGCGGCAGGTTCTCGCCCTGGCGCAGCAGGCCGTCCACGCGGAAGCGCACGCGCGTGACCTGCTCCTGCGGTTCGATGTGGATGTCGGTCGCGCCCAGGCGCACGCCGTCCTGGATCAGGGCGTCGGTCAGGCGCTCGGCCGAGGCCACGGCCGACGCGCCCAGCCCGCCCGCGGAGGGGCGCAGGAGCTGCGCCAGCGTGCCCTCGCTCGCCTGCAGGTGCTTGCGCACGAGCAGCTCGAGGTCGTCGGCGGTGACGACCATGAGCTGCAAGGGGTAGGGAAAGCGCTGGCGCACGAGCGAGACGCGCTCGGGGTCGTCGGGCGCGGTCATCGCCACGCGCAGCGCGCCCTCCTCGAGGGCGATCGGGAAGGCGCCCGTCTGGCGCGCGAAGTCCGGGTCCAGCCCGGCGACGAGCACCGGGTCGGGCTGCACGGCGCGCGCGCGCACGAACGGCAGGTGCAGGTCCTGCGCGACGACCTCGGCCACGTGCTCGGGGCGCGCGAAGCCGAGGCCGACCAGGATCTCGCCCAGCGGGCGGTGCGCGCGACGCTGCTCGGCCAGCGCGATCGCGAGCTCCTGCTCGTCGATCGTGCCGCGCGCGAGCAGCGCGTCGCCGATGCGCAGGCGCGAGGTCGTGCCGCTCATCGCGTCCCGGCCGGCCCGCCGGGCAGGTCGTTCGCGCGCCGGATCTCGCGGTACTCGTCCTGGAACGCCGGCGCCAGGCGCGCGGCCTGCTCGGGGTCGAGGATGCGCGGCGTGAGGAAGATCAGGAGCTCGCGCTTCTCGGTCGTGTCGCGCTCGCTGCGGAACAGGCGCCCGATCAGGGGCAGGCGCATGAGCAGCGGCACGCCGCGGTCGGTGCTGGCGCGCTGGTCCTGGATCAGGCCGCCGAGCACGATCGTCTGGCGGTCGGCGACGAGGAACTTCGAGGTCAGGTGCCGCGAGTCGATCACGGGCACGCCCTGGAAGAAGTCCACCACCTCGGAGAGCTCCTGGTCCACCAGCACCTGCAGCACCCCGCCCTCCTGAACGGTGGGCAGGACGCGCAGGCGCACGCCGGCGTCCTTGAAGACGACCTCCTGCACCACGCTCGAGCCGCCGCCCGCGTCGTTCGTGCTGGTCACGTTGACGTAGGGGACCTCCTCGACGATCTCGATCAGCGCCTCGGTGTTCGTGACCGCCATCACGCGCGGCGTGCTGATCAGCTCCAGGCTCACGTACTGCTGCAGGAGCTCCACCAGGGACGAGATGTCGCCGTCGGAGGTCTCGTAGGTGGCCTGGAAGTCGTCGTTGGCCGTCAGGAGCGTCTGCAGGATCTGGAACTGGTCGCCGTCGATCGTGCCGCGGATCTCGTGGCTGACGCCGAAGGTGAACTCGTCGTCCACGCCGACCTCGAACAGGCTGACCTCGATCAGGACCTGCGGCTTGAGGCGGTCGGCCGCGCTCAGGTAGTCGGCGATCAGGTCGAGGTCCGCGCGCGGCCCGCGCACGACGACCAGGTTCTGATTCTCGTCCACGACGACGCGCGAGCCCGACGAGGCCAGCGCCGCGACCTTCTCGGCGACGTCGGTGGCGTGGATCGAGCGCAGGAAGAAGCGCGCCGTGCGCACCTCGCTGCCGTCGGCCGTCTGCACCCAGAAGATGCCCGGCGGGTCCTCGACCAGCGCCAGGCCGTTGCGCTCCAGGATGGCGCGCAGCGCGTCGTCGAGGCGCACGCTCGGGAAGGTCGCGTCCACCACGCCCGCCAGCGTCGCGTCCACGTAGACGTTCACGCCGGCCGACTCGGCGATGAGCTGGATCGCCTCGGGCAGCGGCGTGCGCCGGAAGCTGAGCGTCACGGGCTCCTCGCCCGCGATGCGCGGCCAGGCCGGGCGCGCCGGCAGCGCGGACTGCGCGTCGGAGGCCGGGAGCGGCGCCGGATCGGGCAGCGGCGCGAGCAGCGGCGAGGCCAGCACGCGGCGCAGCGCGTCGGGTCCGCTCGGCGGCGCGGGACGCCCGGCGTTGCAGGCCGCGAGGCCGAGGACGAGCAGGAGGGAGAGGTGCTTCATGGGCTCAGGAGCCGCCGGAGGGAGCGGTCTCGGGCTCGCGCTCGTCGTCGCGCAGCCCCGGAGCGGGTCGGTTCTGGATCGGCGGCAGCTCGAGCACGAGCGGCCGTCCGCCGCGCAGGAGCACGACGCGCCGCTCCTCGATCTCCTGCACGACGAGCGCGTCGCCGAGCAGCGCCTCGCCCTCGCGCACGACGCGCGGCCCGAGCAGCGCGAGCGAGCGATCGCGCGCCTGCAGCACCGCCGCCAGCGGGTGCGCGTCGAGGAAGCGCTGGACCTCGGCCTCGTCGACGCTCGGCGCGGACGGCGCGGCGGACGCGGACGGCGCGCTCGGCGCCGCGTCCGCCACGCGCTCGCCGGGTGCCCACGAGGAGGCCATGCGGTCGAGCGGCAGCACGGCCGGCTGCGAGCGGAAGTTGCGCAGCGCTTGCAGGACCGAGTCCACGCCCGCGTCGGCCGCGTGCTCCGGCTCGGCCGGGGCCGCCGGCGGCGGCGCCGCTCCGCCGAGCCCGGCGAGGAAGCCCGCGCGCTGCGTCGGATGCCCCTCGGGGTCGCCCTCGTCCTCGGCGCCGGTGTGGCGCGCGGTCGGCTGCGGCAGGTTGGCGAGGGCGGGCACCCAGACGCCGACCGCGCCGAGCGTCAGGAGGCCCACGAGGTGCTTCTTCTGGAGCGTCATGTTCGTCACGTCCCCTCGTCGTCCGCGGGCTCCGCGGCCGCCGCGGGTGCGGCGTAGTGGAAGACGCCGAGGCGGGCGTCGATGCGGAAGTCCGTCGCGCGCGCGTCGCCGCGCGACACGCGGAACTCCTCCACGGCCGTGGGAGCGCCGGCCGCGCGCAGGCCGTCCACGAGCCGCACGAAGGCCTCGAGCGACCCCTCGCCGACGACGTGCAGCCGCAGCTCGACGACGGTGCGCTCTTCCAGCACGAGGCCGAGGTCGAGCTCGTCCTCCACCTCGAGCGCGGACAGGCGCACGCCGGCGCGCGAGGCCGCCTGGCGCACGAGGTCGAAGGCCTCCACGCGGTCGAGCGCGTCGGGGATCAGCCCGCGCAGGCTCGCGGTCAGCGCCTCGACGTCCTGCGGCCGCCACGCGGGCGCGAGCGCGGCCAGCGCCAGCTCGCGCTCCTCGCGCTCCTCGACCAGCTCGCGCGCGCGCTCCAGCTCCAGCGCCGCCGCGCTCGAGGCCACGCCGCGCGCGGTCACGCCCAGGAGCCCGGCCGCGGCGAGCCCGCTCGCGAGCGTCGGCAGGAGCGCCCCGCGCAGGCGCCCGTCGCGCAGGACAAGGACCGCCGGCTTCACGGCCAGACCCCCTGCGCCGTGAGCGCGAAGTCGAGCACGGAGGCCGGCGCGCCGTGCGCGGGCAGGCCGCTCGGCAGGCGCACCTCGACGTCGCGCAGGAGCGCGCTCTGCTCGAGGCGATCCTCGATCCCCTGCAGGGCGCGGCGCGACTCGCCGGGATAGGACGAGGTCTGGCCTTCGATGCGCAGGCCCGCGCCGGGCGCGTACGAGCACGCGAGCAGCGCGCCCCTGCCCTGGAAGGCGCCGAGCGTCTCCTGGAGCAGCTCGGCCAGCGGCAGGCCGCGCAAGCCGACGGCGCTGACGCGCTCGCCCTCGCGCCGCAGGCGCGCGACGAGCTCCTCGGTCGCCGCGTGCTCGGCGCGCAGCGCGGGCAGGTCGGCGACGCGCGCCTCGAGCGCGCGCGCCTCCTCGCGCCAGGACGCCTCGCGCGTGCGCGCCATCCGGGCGCGCGCCAGGGCGGGCAGCGCCAGCGCCAGCGCGCAGGCCAACGCACCGGCCAAGACCGTGCTCGGGAGCGGCGGCAGGCCCACGCTCAGGCAGGCCTCGCGCGCGAGGCCCGCGCGCGCGGCGCGCAGGACCGCGCGGCGCGCGTCCGCGCCGGAGGCGTCGGCCGCGGGCAGGGCTTGCAGCTCGACCTGCGGGAAGGCCGCGTGCAGCGCCGGGGAGAGGTGGCGCTCGGTCGCGCCGTCGGCGCCGAGCAGCACGACGCGCTCGACCTGCTGGCCGTGGCTCTCCTTGCGCCAGAACGCGTCCAGGCTCTTCGCCGCCTGCAGCAGCGCGGCGCCGACCGAGGGCTGCGCGGCGACGTCGCCCTCGATCACGCTCTGGTGGACGAGCTCGTCCCCGTGCACGAGGCTCGCGACGCTCGCGTGCGGCTCGACGCACAGGACGAGCATGGCGCCGCGCGGCTCGCCCTCCGCGAGCAGCGCGGGCAGCCCGGAGAGCGCCGCGCCGCGCTCCCAGGCCACGCGCGCGGTCCGCAGGCCCTGGGCGCGCAGCGCGAGGAGCAGCGTGCGCAGGTGCGAGCGCCGGACGGCGCGCACCAGCCAGCGCCGCTCCGCGGCCCCGGCCGCGCCCGCCTCGCCGCGCAGCAGGAAGGCGGCGAAGAGCGCGTCGGAGGGCTCGCAGCCGAGGATCTGCGCGGCCTTGCGCGCGAGCACCTCGCGCAGGTCCGCGCCCGCGAGCGCGGGCAGCGCGAGCGAGCGCTGCTCGCCGAAGCCGGCCCCCAGGACGAGGTCGCAGGCGCCCTTGGCATGTCCGGCGGAGCGCGCCAGCAGGCCGGCGCGCCGCGCAAGCGCGCGCGCGTCCTCCTCCACGGCCGGCTCGCCTGGGAGGTGCAGGCGGTCCTCGGCGTCGAGCCACGCCAGCCCGTCGTGGCCGAGCGCGAGCAGCGGGCGGCTCGCCGCGGGGGCGCGGGCCGGGAGGGGGAGGGAGAAGCGCATGGGGAAGGCGTCCCGCCCGCCGGCCCCGCGGCCCACGGATGGGATTGCCGAGCGATCCGTCGGACGGCCCCGGCCCGGGCTGAAGGACTTTTCCGCGCTCTACAGGCCCCGGCCGGTCGCGTCCGACAACTGGAACCCGAGGGCTACGCCCTCCTCCTCTCCCCTCCCCAACCTCCCTGCTCCATGAAGATCCAACGACATCGCCCGGGCTCACGGGCCGGCTTCTCGCTGATCGAGCTCGTGGTGGTCGTCCTCATCATGACCGTGCTCGCAGGCGTGGTCGTGCCGCGCGTGATGGAGCGCCAGATGCTCGCGCGCGATGCGCGGCGCCTGGCCGACGTCAAGGGCCTCCAGGAAGCGATCGAGCAGTACTACCTGGACAAGGGCCAGTTCCCCGCCGCCGACACGAACGGCTGGAACCGCTCGACCGACGCCGGGTTCATCTCGGTGCTCGTCGACGAGGGCTACATCCGCGAGCCGGTGCGCGACCCGATCAACGACAACACCTACCAGTACCGCTACCGCACCTACGCCGCCGGCCAGTTCGGCTGCGTGGGCACGACGCGCTACTACGTGCTCGGCATCCGCAACTTCGAGAACGCGGACTTCGCCGCCGAGCACGTCGGCTACTTCAAGTGCGCCACGCAGGACTTCGGCACGCTGTTCGACTTCGTGACCGGCGGCGGCGCCAGCTTCCAGTAGGCCGCCCGAGCGCGGCGGGCCGCGGCGCGCGTGGGAGAGCGCGCGCCGCGACCGGCTCGACCGCCGCGCGTCAGCGACCTTCCTGCACGCGCCGGCGCAGGAGCTCGCGGATGCGCTCCTCGAGCTCGCGGCGCAGCTCGTCGCTCCGGCGCGAGAGCTCGTCGTCCTCGCGCGCGCCGCCGATGCGCTCGCGGCAGGCCTCCTCGTAGTGCAGGTGGCACAGGTCGTCGAGGCGGCGGCGCAGCTCGTCGTCCTGCTGGGCGCGCTCGCGCTCGAGCGGGCCGCGCGCCGCGCGCACCAGCCGGCGCAGCTCGGCCACGGCGTCGGCGGGACGCTCGGCCGCGAGCGCGTCCAGGCGCGCCGTGAGCTCGTCCCACGAGTCGTCGCGCGCGTGCACGCTGCGCCGCAGGAGCTCGGCGAACTGGGCCACGAGCGCGCCGAGGCGATAGCCGTAGCTGGCGCTCGCCCACTGCGGGACGACCCCCTCGGCGCGCAGCGCCACGCTCCGCTCCGTCGCGCGCTCGGCGGCGGCGCGCGCCTCGGCGTCGTCGCGGCCGGCGTCGAGCGGGAAGGGCGGCTTCCAGCGCACGCGCACCTCGGCCAGAGGCGCCTCCGAGGCGGACGGCCGGCGCACGAGCTCGTACAGCGCCACGACCCGGTGGCCGGCGTTCACCTCGCCGGCGTCCACGGCGTCGTTCCGGAAGTCGGCGTCCGCCACGGCGCGGTTCTCGTAGCCGAGCAGCCGGTAGCGCTCGACCTGCTCGGGGTCGAAGGCGACCTGGATCTTCACGTCGCGCGCGATCGGCTGGAGCGTCTGCGTGAGCTCGTCGACGAACACGCGCCGCGCCTCGTCGAGCCGGTCGACGTACTGGCACAGGCCGTCGCCCTTGTCGGCGAGCTGCTCGAGGAAGGCGTCGTTGTGGTTGCCCATGCCGACGCCGACCGCGTTCAGGTAGATGCCCTGCGCGCGGTAGCCCTTCACGCGCGCGAGCAGCGCCTGCGCGTCGGTCTCGCCGATGTTGCCGACGCCGTCGGAGAGCAGGAGCACGCGGTTCACCGCGCCCGGCGTGCGCGCGGCGGAGGCGAGCTGGTAGCCGAGCTCGAGGCCCGCGGCGACGTTCGTGCCGCCGCCGGTCGTGAGCCCGACCAGCGCGCTCTCGAGCGCGGTGCGGCTGGCGGCCGAGACCATCGGCGAGACGATGCGCGCCTGGTTCTCGAAGGCGACCAGCGCGACCGAGTCGGTCGTCGAGAGCTCGCGCACGCACAGCGCGATCGCCTGCTTGACGAGCCCGATGCGCTCGCCCTTCATCGAGCCCGACACGTCCACGACGAAGGTCAGCGCGAGCGGCCGGCGCTCCGTGCGGTCGACGTCCTCGCCGCGCAGCGCGACGCGCAGCATCCAGGCGTCGGGATCGCCGCCGAAGAGGCTCGGCGCGAGCTCGAGCGCGACCGCGAAGGTCTCGCCGCGCTCGGGCGGCGCCACGTCGGCGTCGAAGGCGTTGACGAACTCCTCGGTGCGCACCTGCGCCTTGGTCGGGAGAAAGCCGTCGTCGAGGTAGCGGCGCGCCAGCGTGTAGCTCGCGGTGTCGACGTCGACCGAGAAGGTCGAGAGCGGGTCGAGCGCCGCGTACTCGAAGGGATTGTCGCCCCAGCAGCGGAAGAACATCGCGCCGGGCGTCTCGCGCGGCCGCGGACGGCAGCCGTCGAGCAGGCGGCGGCAGGCGTCGTCGAGCTCCTGGTCGCTCCACGGCCGGCGCTCCGGAGCGCGCTGGCCCTGGCCGAGGAACCAGCCTTCAGAGCCGGTGATCGGCGGCTGATCCGCGCCCTCGAGGCGCTCCAGCGTCTCGAGCGGCGCCCCGGCGGAGGGATCGGCGGAAGCCGGCCCGGCTCCGGGAGGTAGGGACGCATCGCCCGGCGCCGCCGGCAAGAGGCTCCCGCCCGAGAAACCGGACGAGAGGAATCCTCGCGTGGCGGGGGCTTCCTGTCCGCCGGTGGCTCCGCGCAACGGCACGCTCGACTTCATCCCGCTCGAGCCGGCGAGGCCGATCGCCTCGCTGGACGGAGCCGGCGGGGTCGCAGGGCTCGCGGCTCCGGCGTCGGAGTAGCCGAGAGCGGTCAGACCCTGCGTCTCGGCCGGCATCTCGCGGCGTGGTGTGTCGGTCGGCACCGGCTGGCTCGCGCCGCGCGCGATGGCCGCGGGCGCGGTGCGTCCGCCCTCGGGCGCAACGGTGTCGCCCGGCCCGCGGTACGAGCCGGAGTCGGCGGCCGTCTTGGCGGCACCGACGATCTCCGGCGCGGAGGATCCGACGTAGCCGAGCCCCTGCAGCTCCTCGGCCGTCTGGCGATCGATGCGTTCGTCGCCGCTCTGCGCGACCGACTTGCGGGCCGCGTCGGCGAGCGCCTGCTCGTCCGGCCGCTGCGCCGCACGCTCCTCGGCGCCTTGCGCTTCCTTCTCCCGGGCGGAGTACGGCCCTGCCGCGCCGTCCTTGGAGAGCGCCGGGGCCTCCTCGTGGCGGGCGACCTGCTCGC
>CADEGS010000070.1 GCA_902826945.1 uncultured bacterium
GAGAGCGTCCTGGTCCGGGGCGCGTGTCGCATCGCGCTCGGCCGCGCTGCGCCGCCCGGATGGTGCGAGACGCGCTTCCCCCTCGACAAGGGCGAGCCGCCGGAGGTGGAGCGCTCGACCTGGCTCGCGCTCGCGCTGCGGCGCGACGCGGAGAAGGGCAGCGCGATCGAGCTCGCGCGCTTCGAGAGCCCCTCCAAGGGAGCGACGTACCCGGCCGTCGTCGATCGTCGCGCGGACGCCGGAACGCTCGCCCTCGCGCGACGCAGGCTGCGCGAGCCCCTTCCTCCCGACGCCTACGGGGACCTCGGCTGGAAGTCGCCCGCGGTCAAGGACGAGGTCTTCACGCGAGAGCTCTTGGTCCTGGTCGTCTTCGGGCCCGGGGCTCTCGTGGGCGCCGAGGAGGCGGCGACCCTGCTCGCCTGGCTCGATCCGCGGAGCATGGAGGAGGCCTTTCTCGAGCGCGCGGCGGCGCACGCGCTCGGCCTCGCGGCGGCGGTCTCGGACGCCATCGCGGCCGATCTGCTCGACGTCGCCCTGCGCGCGTCGGGGACGCGGCGGCTCCGTCTCCTCGAGTGCCTGTGCCGACAAGGCGGCCGCGAGGGCGCGGTCGTCGGGCCGCTGTCGGCGTTCTTCCTGGAAGGAAGAGACGGCGAGCCCTCCGTCGAGGCCGACCGCCTCCTCGCGACGGATCTCCTGGAGGATCTCCTGCGCTCGTCCGACCCGAGCGCGCGCGAGGCCGCGACCTCGCTCGCGCAGAGCCTGTTCGCCGATCCGACGCGCGACTCGCTGCTGCGCTACGGGCTGCTCTCGTCGCTGGTCGCGAGCGGTGCGCCGCCGCCCGCCGAGGTCCTGCTCGCCGCGCTGGACGGCGCCCAGGACGCCGATCTCCTGTTCCTCCTCGCCGATGGCGCGCGGGCCATCGGCGCCAGCGATCCGGATCTGGCCCTGCGCCTCCTCGTGCGCATCCTGGGAAAGAGCGGTCTGTCCGAGGCGCAGCGCGTCGCGATCGTGAGCCGCATCGCGGCCATGCCGGGGCCGGCCGCCGGAGACGTCCTGTGGAAGCTCTCCGATCACGACCCCTCGCCGAGGGTCCGCGAGCGAGCTCGTGCCGCCATGCAGGCGAGAGACCGTTGAAGCGCCGTTCACGCGACGGCGTGCGCGTCTCCCTCTCCGCGGTCCCGTCGCCGGGGCACCCACGAACGCCGCCTGGCCATCGGCCTTCAGCGCTCGTCGTCCGACTCGCCGATCTCCTGCCGCAGCGCGCGCCGGGCGCGTGAGTGGAGGCGGCGCGCGGCCTCGTCGGAGCGGTCCAGGATCGCGCCGATCGTCCTCCACGAGAGACCGCAGAAGCCGCGCAGGACCAGGCTCGCGCGCTGCTCGAAGGAAAGGCGGGCCAGGGCGCGCAGCCGCTCGGCAGCGAGCTCGCGCGCCTCGCGCCGCGCGCCCGGGTCGGCTGGCGCGGGAGTGGCGCGGAGCTGCTCGAGGTCGAGCGCGACCTGGCTCGCCGGCAAGGTCGTCTCGCGCCGCGGTCGCGTGCGCGGACGAGCCTGCGCGGCGAGCGAGAGGATGCGGTGGTCGGCCAGGCTGCCGAGCCATGCCTGGGGAGAGGTCCGCAGGTCGGGCGGCCGGGCGTGCTCGAGCGCTTGCACGAGGACGTCCTGCAGCACGTCCTCGGGATCGTGGAGCGCCGTCAGGCGCGGACCCATTCGATGGCGGATGCGGCGGAGGAGAGCGGAGCGCCATCGCTCCGCCTCCTCCGCCTGCGGCAGCGCCCCCTCGCGAGCGCCACCAGGGGGGCCTAGTTCGTCCGAGAGGCCGTCCAACCGCGTTCCCTGTGCGGGGCGCGTCGGGCGCGGCCGCACCGTGGAGAGGTCGATCCGGGCATGGAGCGGGCGAGGAATCACCGCGAGTTGCACGCCGCGGCGCGGAGCGCACGAGGAGCGCGCGGCCGAGGCGATGGCGCGAAGAGAGACAGTCGATTTCGCGCCCGGTTGCAGCGCGGATCGACCTTCCACGGCGGGGTTGTCCCTCCTCCCTCCGCACCGGCGCCGAGTCGGGCTCGCGACGGGTCGCTGCGCGCGCAGCGGCTCGCCTCCGGTCTCGGTGAGGATCGGTCTGCCGCGATCGGCCTCGGCCGGTGGTGACGGGCCGCGGCGTCTTCGTGTCCGTCGCGCAGGGCCGGCTCGCCGATTCGAGCGCACCGCAAGGCGTGGCGGGTCCCCTCGCGCGCCGGTGCGGGGCGCGAGCGCGAGGGGCTGAGAGCGATGGCCTCGCGCTCGAGCCGGCAGCACGGCCTGCCCGCACCCGCTGCGACGCGCGGCTCGGGGACGCACGGTGCGGCGGGCGGGGCGGCGAGCCATGCCTCCCTCCGGGCTGCCTCGGGCGGCGCGCGAGCGGGACGCTCCTCCGTCGCGCGGGAAGCGTCGGACGCCTCCGGCGAACGCGACGCAGCCTCTCCGGAGCACGACCGGCTCGTGGCGCTGTGCGCGGCGGCGCTGCGCGAGCGGGCGCTGCTGCTCGATCCCGAGCGCGTGGCGGCGCGCCTCCGGCGCCCCCGGCACGGCGCTCGCGGCGGTGGACCCTCCGCGGTCGGGGCCGCGCTGGTCGCCGGCCTCGACGCGGCGCTGCGGCGGCTCGAGGCGGAGGATCGCTCCGCCGAGCGACGCGCCGCGCGCTCCGACGCGCTCGGAGGCGCTCACGCCCTCCTGGTGCAGGCCTTCGGAATCCCGCCGGAGCGCGCGCGCGCCGCCGCGCTCGCCTTCAACGCGCTCGCGCGCGAGTCGCGCGAGGCATTCTTCGCGTGCGTCGTCACCGGACGCACGCCAGCGCCGGACCGGCGCACCGCGGCGCGCGTGCGGCGCGCCCTCGAGGCGCTCTTCCTCGCCTCCGGTCCGCGGGCGGCCTGCGCGCCCGGAGGGCGGGACGCTCCAACGGACCGAGGCTGAGCCGGCTCGCGACCGCGCGCGGTGTCGCGGCCGCCCGGCCCTTCCTTCCCGCGTCCTGCGCGCCCGGAGCCCCTTCCGGAGACCGGAGCGGAACCCGCTCAAGGCCCGCTCCCCGGAGGTTCGAAGGAGGGAGCCGGGAAAGCCCTTCCCGCCAGCGGACCGGCCCAGCCTCCACATGAATCGCAAGGTGCTCGTGGCGGAGCGCGCCGGCGGATCCGGCGACCTCGTGCGCATGCTCGGCGCGTCCTACGACGTGCGCTCGGTGGCGAGCGGCGCGGACGCCCTCTCGGCCTGCCACGCCCAGGGTCCGTTCGCCGCCGTGCTGGCCGGCGAGGCGCTCGAGGACATGCGCGGCGTCGCGCTCCTGAGCGGCCTGAAGCGCTCGTTCCCCGACACCGTGCGCGTCCTGGTGGCCGACTCGGGCACGCTCGAGGAGGCGATCCAGGCGCTGCACGAGGGCGCGATCTTCCGCTTCCTGCGCCGGCCGCTCGACGAGCGACTGCTGTGCGACGCGCTCGAGGCGGGCCTCCTGCGCTTCCGCCAGGCGCAGGCCGAGCGGCTGTTCACCGAGCAGCTCCAGTTCTCGCGCGAGGCGCTCCTGACGCTGACCGAGACGCTCGAGCGACGCCTCTCGGAGCAGGTCGCGCGCGTGCAGGGCCTGCAGGAGTTCTCGTTCCGCCTGAACCAGACGCACTCGCTCGGCGACGTGGCGCGGCTGGCGGCGGAGAGCACCTCGCGCCTGCTCGGCGGGCGCGGCGTGCTGGTCGAGCTCGACACCTCGGGCTCGCTCTCGGTGCGCGCCAGCCACGGGCCGGAGCTCTCGCGCGACCGCCACGTGCAGCCGATCACGGCCAGCGACGGCCCGATCGGGGCGATCGAGATCGACCGCCACGTGCCCGGCGGCGTGGAGCTGCGCGACGCCGACCTCGAGTTCCTGGCCTCGATCGCCGCGGCCGCCGCCATCGCCGCGCGCAACCAGATCCACCGCCGCGAGCGCGACGACGCGCAGCACGCCACGATCTTCGCCCTGGCCGGGCTGGCCGAGTACCGCGACGACGAGACCGGCCGCCACCTCGAGCGCGTGGCCGAGTACTGCCGCCTGATCGCGATCGGGCTGCGCATCGACGGGCACTACCTCGACCAGATCACCGAGACGTTCCTGGACGACCTCGTGCTCTCGGCGCCGCTGCACGACATCGGCAAGGTCGGCATCCCCGACTCGATCCTGTTCAAGCCCGGCCGGCTCGACGAGGACGAGTGGGAGATCATGCGCAAGCACACGACGATCGGGGCGGAGACGCTGCTCAGCGCGCTCGAGACGAGCGGCGAGCGCGGCTTCCTGCGCATGGGGCACGAGATCGCCTGGTGCCACCACGAGCGCTGGGACGGCGCCGGCTACCCGCGCGGGCTGGCGGGGCTCGAGATCCCGCTCTCCGCGCGCATCATGTCGGTCGCCGACTGCTACGACGCGCTGACGACCTGGCGTCCGTACAAGGACCCCTGGCCGCACGAGAAGGCGGTCGACTACATCCGCACGCACGGCGGCACGCAGTTCGACCCGCACGTCGTCGCGGCCTTCCTCGCGCGCGAGCTCGAGGCCGACCGCGTGCGCCGCTGCCTGGCAGACGAGCCGGCGCGCGCCGGCTCGTCCGCCTGAGCGACGAGGCCCCGGGCCGCTCGCGACGCGAGCGGCCCGGGGCCTCGTCGCTCAGGCCCGCGGCCGCATGGCCGCGGCCGGCGCGCCAGCGCCGCAACGCCGTAGGCCTCGTCGCGCCGCAGGCGCGACCCCATCGTCGCGCAGCGACGGAAGCACGCGCCAGGGGACCGGCATCCACCGTCCGCGCCCCCCCGGCACGCGTCCCGCAGCACGCTCCCCAAGACACGCGTCCCGCCCGCCCGCCCCGCGGCACCGCAAGCCCCCGCCCTCTCCGCGCGCTCCCGCGTCCGTTGCGCGCGCCCGCTCGCCGCCGCACAGTGTCGCGCCGGTGCAGAGCTGGAAGCGGACCTACTGGGCCGTCTTCGCCGCCAACCTCGTGACGGCGGTGGGGATGATGAGCTTCCTGCCCTTCTTCCCCTCGCTGCTCGAGGAGCTCGGCCTGCGCGACCCGGGCGCGATCGCCGCCTGGACCGGCGCGGTGTTCGGCGCGGCGCCGCTGGCGGCGGCGGTGATGGGGCCGGTGTGGGGCTCGATCGGCGACCGCCTGGGGCGCAAGGCGATGGTGCTGCGCGCGCTGCTCGCGATCAGCTTCTTCGTCGGCTGCATCGGCTTCGTGCGCACGCCGCTCCAGCTCCTGTGCCTGCGGCTGTGCCAGGGCGTGTTCTCCGGCTTCGTGCCGCCCTCGATGACGCTGGTCTCGATCGCCGCGCCGCGCGAGGTGCAGGGGCGCGTCTCCGGCACGCTGCAGGCGTCGCTCGCCGCGGGCAGCATCGTGGGGCCGTTGCTCGGCGCGTGGGTGCAGGGGCTGTGGGGCATCCGCAGCATCTTCTTCGTCGTCTCGGCGCTGTCCCTGGTCGGCGCGCTGCTCGTCTTCCTGCTGGCGAGCGAGGACGAGGGCCTGCGCGAGACGCTCGAGCGCTTCTCGGCCGGCTCGCTCTTGGCCGGCGTGCTGGCCGACCTGCGGCTCCTGCTCGAGAACCCGCGCGTGCGCCGGGCGCTGCTCGTGCTCTTCTGCGTGCAGTTCGGCTGCGGCGCGACGAACCCGCTGCTCGAGCTCCTGGTCGGCTCGCTCGGCCACGAGGGCGAGGCGCGCCGCACGCTGACCGCGTGGCTCTTCACCGCCACGGCCGCGGCGGGGCTCTTCGCGACGCCCCTGTGGGGGCGCGCGGGCGACCGCTACGGCCACCTGCGGACGATGCTCGCGGCGGCCGCGGGGGCGGCCCTCGCGCTGGCGGTGCACGCGGCGGCGGCGGCCTACGCGGTGGTGCTCGGCGCGCGCCTGCTGCAAGGGCTCACGGCGACCGGGACGACGGCGGCCTCGAGCGGCGTGGCCGCGACCGAGACGGCGCCCGAGCGCCGCGGCGGCGCCTTCGGCGCCATGTTCAGCGCGCGCGCGCTCGCGCTCTCGCTCGGCTCGCTCTGCGGCGGGGCGTTGGCCTCCGCCGTGGGGGTGCGTAGGCTCTTCGCCGCCGCCTCGGTGACGATCGCCGTGGCCATCCTGGCCCTGCGCCTGCGCGGACGGCGCTCGGCCTCCTCCGCCCCCGGTCCGCGAGCCACCCTGCCATGAAAGCCACCCGCACCACGCTCCTCCTGGTCACCTGCGCGCTCGCCGGCTCGCTCTCCGCGGGCCGCGCTCCGACCGTCCGCGACGAGGGCTGGAAGCCCTGGCAGTTCGGGACGAACGAGCTCTACGAGCTGCGCATGGTCGATCGCTCCGACGCCGCCGCGACGCCGGTCGGGCTCGTGCTCGACATCCGTCCCGAGGCCGCCAAGGACGGCCTGGAGCAGGTCTCGGTCAGCTACACGACCCGCGTGCAGATGCCGGCCTCCGAGCTCGGCCCGCAGACCGCCTTCGGCGGCGCCTTCGCCGGCATCGGCCTGGGACCCGCGATGCTGCTCATGAACCCGATGATGGTCGGGTTCATGGACCAGGTCGAGCTGAAGGTCGGCGAGAAGATGGCGCTCTTCGGCGCGGGGCGCATCGAGGTCACCGGCAAGAAGGAGATCGCCGGCTACGAGGGCTTCGTGTGCAAGTTCTTCGGGCCCAAGCAGCAGAACGAGCCGCTGCAGTTCGAGTGCACGGTGCACCCCGACCTGGCCATCCCGCTGGAGAGCATCACCTACGACCCGAGCGGCCAGACGACCTGGGAGATCCAGCTCGTGCGCCACGAGAAGCGCTGAGGCGCGAGCCCGGGGGTCCTCGCGCGTCGCGAGGATCCCGCTCGCGCGGCCCTCTCCGACCCCGCCGCGCGTCCCTTCACCCCGCGAGCGCCCGCTCCACGAGCTCCCGCACGCGCTCCGGCTCGAGCTCGCTCGGCTGCAGCGCGCCGTTGTGCTCGGCGAAGGCCTCGAGCTCGCGCGCGCCGAACCAGAGCTCCGGCGCCGGGCCCTCGCGCTGCTGCGCGCGCCAGGCGAGCTCGTCCTCGGGACGCGTGCCCTCGAGCGCGTCCAGCCGCCGCGCCAGGCCTTCCAGGTCGGGTCGCGGCCGGCGCGCGTGCCCCGGCCGCTCGAACCACGAGCGCGTCGAGACGACCAGCCGGTAGGTCGCGCCGCCCTCCAGCGGCCCGACCGCGAGCGCGCGGTCGGCCTCGCTCGCGCCGAAGAGCGCGTGGCGGCCGGGGTCGAAGAGCCCGACGCTCGCCTCGCGCCGCGAGCCCTCGCCCGCGCGCGCCGTCCACACGCACAGCCCGAGCGCGGGGAGCTCCTCGCGGCGCGCCGCGGCCAGGTCGGCCTGGTCGTCCTCGATCGCGCACACCTCGGGCTCCCACAGCGCGCGCACGTCGCGCCAGCCGCCGTCGAGGAGCGCCGGCAGCCGCTCGAGCAGGTCGTCCTGCGCGCGCGTCCAGCGCTCGTGGTCCGCCAGGCCCTCCAGCGCGGCGCCGAGCGGCGAGCGCGCCGGGTCGGCCCAGGCGTGCACGAGCGCGTCGAGCGCCAGCGCGGCGCGCGAGGGGGCCTCGAAGAAGTCGCCGGCGCGCGCCGCGTCGAGGAGCTCGCGCTCGCGCTCGAGCGCCCGCGCCGGCCAGCGCACGGCGAAGGCCGAGCACACGCCGTCGGTGTCGTAATGGTTGTTCGCGATCAGCGCGGCGCCCGCGGCCAGGCGCTCGCGCTCGGCCTGCGCCAGGCGCGCGAAGAGCAGCGCGGAGCCGGTCGAGAGCTCGTGGCGCAGCGCCGCGGGCGTCGCGTTCCCGGGCCAGTGCGAGAGGTTCAAGCCGCGCGCGCCGAAGGCGCCGTCGACGGCGACGACGGGCTCCGCCGGCGCCTGGCGCACGATGCGCGCGGGCAGGTTCAACCGCGCTTCTCGGCCAGCTCCTGCGCCAGCCGCCGGTGGTTGTCCGTCGCGTCGCGCAGCGCCGTCTCGATGACCGGGCGCAGCTCGGGATCGACCGCGCCGCCCTCGAGCTGGACGCGCGCGAGCTCCTGCGCGCGCGCGTAGAGCGCGAGCGCGCGCTCGAGGTCGCGCTCGAGGTAGTAGTGCAGGATCACGCCGGTGTCGTTCAGGATCTGCGGGTCGTCGGGAGCGAGCTCCAGCGCGCGCTCGTAGGCCGCCAGCGACTCCTCGTACAGGGCCGTCGCCTGGGCGCCGCCGCCGAGCTTCTCGCCCTGGTCGCGCAGGAACAGGCCCAGGTCGTTCCAGCTCCCAGGCGCCTGGGGCGCCGCCTCGGCCACGATGCGCGCGACCGTCGCGGCGTCGGCGGGCCGCTCCTCGCGCGCGCACCACCCGACGACGAAGGAGAGCCGCGCCAGGTTCTGCTCGAGGTCCGCCTGCACCTCGGCCACGACGGCGGCCGGGTCGGCCTGCCACGCGGCGCGCAGCGCCTCGATCGTGCCCGGCCAGTCCTCACGGGCGTAGCGCGCCAGCGCGACGTAGAACCAGGCGCTCGTGTACGCGGGCTCGCGCTCGAGCGCGGCCAGGAGCTCGCGCTCGGCCTGCTCGTTCTCGCCCACGGCCCAGCTCGCCCAGCCCAGCCACCAGCACGCGACCGCCTCGCGCGCGGGGTCGGCGTCCGGCCGCGCGCGCCAGCGCGCGAGCCCGTCCCGCAGGGCGGCGTGGAAGGTCGCGGCGTCGAAGAGGGGCTGCTCGGCCGCGAAGTCGATCGCGTCGGGCGCGGCCGCGATCGCCGCGCTCAGCGCCTCGCGCGCCCCCGCGGCGTCCTCCTTCCAGAGCAGCGCGTGCGCGAGCTGCAGGCGCGCGTCGGCGAGCGCCACGTCCTGCCCCGCGCGCGCCGCGTCGTAGCGCTCGCCCGCCGCGCGGAAGGCGGCCTGCGCGCGCTGCCAGGCGGCCTCGGAGGCCGGGCTCCAGCCGCCGCCCGCGTCGTAGGCCTCGCGGAACTGCGAGAAGGCGATGCGCCCGAGCAGGAGCTGCTCGTCCGCGCCCTCGGGGTGGCGCTGCACGGCCACCTCGGCGGCCTCGCGCGCGCGCGCCAGGTCGAGCGTCATCCAGGCCGCGTTGGCCAGCGCCGGCCAGGCGTCGTCGAAGCGCTCCGGGGCCGACTCGAGCGCCTTCGAGAGCGAGGACACGGCGTCCTCGAAGTTCATGCGCACGCTGGCGTCGGCCGTACCCTCGAGCACCTTGTCGCGCGCGCGACGCTCGAAGGCCATGCCGTAGAGGTAGTCGGTCTCCGGCCCCTGCTCGCCGCCGCGCACGAGCGCGTCCACGGCGTCGAGCGCGTCGTTGTTGCGCCCTTGCTCGAGCCACGCGCGCAGGATCCAGGTGCGGCTCTCGAGCGACCCGCCGTCGAGCGCGGAGGCGCGCTCGAAGGCGGCCTGGGCCTCCTCCGGTCGGCCCTCGCGCAGGAGCTGGCGTCCCTCGCCCAGGAGCTCCGCGGCGCGCCCCGGCGCGGGCGAGCGGTCGGGGCCGGAGGCGCAGCCGGCCAGGACGAGGAGCAGCGCGAGGGGCGGACGCTGGTGCGGCATGGAGTGGAGTCAGGGACGGCAGGGGAGCGCCCACGTGCGGGGCGCGTACAGGTCGTAGGCGGACCCGTCGTCGGCGAGCTCGCCGCGCAGGAACGGGATCCAGAAGTTCGAGAGCACGGGCCGCGGCTCGGGGCCGATCGCGGCGGAGCGCTCGAAGCACGCGCGCGCCTGCTCGGGGTCGTCGCGGTACACCGCGCACAGGAGGCCCAGGTTCTGCCAGGCGTCGCCCCAGGCGTTCTTCAGCTCCCAGCGCGCGTCGTCCTCGAGCCCGGGGTCGGCGAGCTGCGCTTCGCCCAGCGCGACGCAGCGGCGCAGCATGCGCTCGGCCTCGTCGACGTCGGCGCGCAGGTAGTGGACGAGCACGAGCGCGGCGTCGTTCACGATGCGCACGTCGTCGGGCGCGAGGCGCGCCGCGTCGCGGTAGGCGCGCCAGCTCTCCTGCATCCCCTCGCGCGCGGCTTCGGCGAGCGCGTCGGCGCGCGCGGCGAGCGCCTCGGGCGAGGCGTCGGGCGCCAGGCCGCCCTGCGCGAGGAGCTCCGCGTCGGCCGGCTCGCCGTGCGCCGCGGCGCACAGGCGCCGGGCGCGCTGCTCGAGCGCGACCGCGGCGTCGCGGTGGAAGAAGCCGGCGTTGTTGGCCCACACCGCGACCTCGGGCTGGTAGGCGTGCAGCTCGTCGTAGACGCGCGCCGCCGAGGCCCAGTCCTCGCGGTCGTTGTAGCGCGTGCCGACCAGGTGCAGCCCGTCGATGCCGGAGAGGATGCGGCCCTCGATCTTCCACTCGAGCCCGCGCGGCACGACGGCGTCCATGGAGAGGAAGGCCGCCTCGGCCTCCTCCAGGCGATCGTCCTGGTAGGCGGCCCAGCCCGCGCCGGCGCGGCACATGACCTCGTAGCCGCGGCAGGCCTCCTCGTAGGCCGGCTCGGCCTCGCGCGCACGGCGGAACTCCTCCTCGGCGCGGGCGTAGCCCGCGGCCAGGTCCGCGTTCGACCCCGCGGACGCGCCGCCCTCGGCGAAGCGCTCCAGCAGCCCGGCCGTCGCGAGCTCGAAGCGCTCGAGCGCGTCGTACCAGCGCACCAGGCCCGACCCGGGGTCGCGCGCCGCGCGCGCGTCGAGCGCCGCCACCGCCGCCGCCGGTCCGCCCGCCTTGCGGCACACGCGCGCCAGGCGCTCGAGCAGCCCGGCGTCGGCGGGCTCGCGGTCGAGGCCGCGCTCCAGGGCGGCGCGCGCGTCGTCCAGCCGCTCCTCCCACTCCGCCAGGTCGGACAGCGTGCTCCAGGCCCACGGGTCGGCGGGCGTGCGTCCGAGCAGCCGCTCGAGCGCGTCCTCCGCGGTGGCGGCGAGCTCGGGAGCGGTCGGGTCGGCCGCCCGCTTGGCCTCGACGTAGGCCGCGAAGGCGCTCTCGGCGAGCACGCGCTCGGGGATCCAGGGCAGCTCGCCGGGCAGCGGCTCGCGCGCGAGCGCCGCGTCCGCCTCGCGCGCGAGCTCCAGCGCCGCGCGCGCGTCGCCCGACAGGCTCGCCGCGCGGCTCGCGCCGAAGAGCGCCAGCGGCGTGCGCGGCGCGCGCGCGAAGTAGGCGCGCGCGTCGTCGAGCGAGCCGCTGACGAGCGAGCCCGGGCCGCCGGCGGCGATCGCCTTCTCGGCCAGCGCCAGGCTGCCGCGCGCCTTGAGCAGGAGCGCGCCCTCGTCTCGCGGCGCGAGGGACAGCGCGCGGTCGATCGCGTTCAGCGCGTCCTCGGGACGGCCGCCCGCCAGCGCCGTGCGGGCGGCGGCGCACGAGCGCTCGACCAGGAGCGTCCCGAGCGCCGCGTGCGCGTCCTCGAGCGCGCCGGCCTCGAGCAGGCGCACGACCTCGGCCAGCGCCGCTCCGCGCGCTCCCTCGTCCGGCGCCGGCGCGCGCGCGGCCTCGTCGGCGCGGCGCGCCTCGCGGTAGCTCGGCCCGCCCTCGACCTCGTGCGTGGCGCGGCAGGCGAGCGCCAGGCACGCGAGCGCCAGGGCGGCGCTCTCGGTACGGAGGGGTCGCGGCATGGAGGGGATCGGCGGCGGGCGCGCCGTCTCGGCCGGCGGGGCGCGCGCGGCGCGCCGCCGCCTCGCGCGCGGGCGGAGGATTCTATGCGCTCCTCGCGCAGCGTGCAGGCCCCGGCGCGGCCCGCGTGCGATCGCCCGCGCTCCCCGCTACCCTGGCCCGCCCGCCGCCGGGAAGAACCGCCCCGGCGTGGCGTCTGCACCGCTTCGACGGCACGACGCTTCGAGCACGGACCCGGCCTTGTCCCTCCTGCAGCCTTCCACGCGCCACGCGCGCGTCGCCCTCGCGCTCGCCCTGGGGCCGCTCGCGGCGCTCCTGCCCGGCTGCGACAACATCTCCTGCGTCTTCACCACCGGCTGCCAGGACGTCACGAATCCCCCGGGGCCGGTGGGCGAGGAGAGCGCCCGGCGGCCCGTGGACGGCGAGTGGATCCAGACCGGCCCGCCGCGCGTCGAGCAGGGCTCCCCGAGCGGCGACGTGGCGGGCAGCACGCCGGTCGTGCTGGTGTTCTCCGAGACGATGAACGAGGACAGCCTGGACGGCGCGTTCCAGGTCGTGGACTCGGGCGGGATGGCGGCCCCGCTCGCCGCCTCCCTGCTCGTCGGCGACGGCCGCGTGCTCGTGCTCCTGCCGCAGGCCGCCCTGGACGCCGACGACTACGCCGTGCGCGTCGCGGCCAGCGCCGACCCGATCGATCTCACCGGGCAGAGGCTGATCGCGACCGGCGACCTCGCGACCTTCCGCGTCGTCGATCCCGCGCCGGCGTCGCCGCGCGTCGTCGCGACCTACCCGCGGGCGATGGTCGCCGACGCGAGCCAGACGGGGGAGCTGGTCGTGGTGTTCGACCGGGCGCTCGACCTCGACTCGCTGAGCCAGGCGTCGTTCGACGTGAAGGTAGCCGGCGCCGATCCGAGCCCCGACCCCTTGCCCGAGCCCCCGCTCGTGAGCGGCTCCGAGGAGCGGCGCGTGCTCCTGTGGCGCTCGCTCGACGGCGACGGCGTGCCGGTGGCGCTCGGCAGCGACCGCGAGGTGCGCCTGACGCTCTCGCCGAGCGGCGCGCGCCTCCTGGCCGTGGGCGGGGCGCAGGTGCCGACGACCACCGTGACCTTCGAGACGGCGCCCTTCCCCGCGCCGGTCGGGGCCAGCCTGCTCTCCTCGCCGCCCGACGCGATCGGGATCGCGAACCTCACGCCCGGTGCCTCGGAGCTCAGCGTGCAGGTCGAGCTCGAGGACGCGCAGGCCGGCGACTCGGTGGACCTGATCCTCTTCGGCAGCGACCCCGATCAGCCGACGAACCCGCCGCTCTTCGCCTTCCAGCGCACGGTGCAGGTCGCGAGCGCCAGCCCGACCGTGGCGACCTTCGACCGCTCCGACGTGGACCTGCTCGAGGGCTCGGCGGTGTCCACGGCGCGCGTCGCCGACGGCCCGCTCACGTTCGCCTTCCGCCTGCGCCGCGGGGGCGTCGTGAGCCCGCTGCGGCTGCTCGACGTCGATGCGCTGCTGCCCGGGATCCAGGACCCGCTGCTCGACACGGTCGCGCCGAGCGTGGTCGAGCTCTTCCTCGGCGGGACGCTGCGCTCGGACCAGCGCGGCGTGGTGCTCGCGGGGCGCGCGAGCGAGCGCGTCGGCGCGGCCTCGGTCGTGACCGACGTCGGCGACAACCTGGTCTCGGGCGAGGTGCCGCCGGTCGTCGGCAGCGCCGACGACGGGCGCTTCCTGGCCGCGCCGGTGGGGGCGGCCTTGCTCGAGCCCGGCACGATCGCCTGCACGGTCGTCGTGTTCGACCTCGCGGGCAACGCC
Source organism: uncultured bacterium (assembly GCA_902826945.1). The sequence continues at coordinate 13,340 of CADEGS010000070.1, forward strand.
TCGCCGTCGGTCGGCGGCAACTTCTCGCAGCACGGCGCGCTCGGGCCGACGACCTTCGCGCCGGGAGACGACCTGGCGGTGGACGTGTTCGACGCGCGCACGCTCCAGGCGATCGCGGGGGCGCGCGTGTTCACCCACAGCGACCGCGGCAACGGGACGGACTTCCCGCTGTGGCAGACCGCCATGACGGGCAGCGCCGGGACGGCCGCGATCGGGACCGAGGCGGGCTTCGACGCGCTCGTCACCGTCGAGGCCGCCGGCTACGACCGCTTCACCTTCCAGGGCGTGACGAGCGCGCGCGTCTCGGTCGGCCTGGCGCGCGCGCCGGCGCGCGCCGCGGCCACGCTCGAGGGGAGCGTGCGCACCGACAGCTTGTTCGCCAACGTCTTCGCGTTCCTCGACAAGAAGCTCGCCGACACGCGCCGTCCCACCGACGCGCTGCGCACCTTCGACGCGTCGGCCTGCCAGGACCCCTTCGGCGATCCGTCCTGCCCCTTCCCCGACCAGGCCATCCGGCCCGACCGGCCGGGCGCGACGAGCGTCCTCGCCGGCGACTTCCAGATCGCGACCCCGGGGGCCTTCGCGGCCGACGACCTGCTGCAGGGCTTCGAGCTCTCCGTGCCGCAGGCGGCGACCGATCCCGGCGACACCGACACGGTCGCGCTGGTGGTGCCGTTCCTCTTCATCGACCAGGGCGTGGACGCCTCCGAGCTGCCCGTCGCCTACCCGGCCACGCGGCTCGACGCGACCGCGACGGCGGGCATCGACCTCGGCGCGCTGGTGGACGACCCCGCCACGACCGGCGAGCCCGAGGTCACGGTCGAGACGATCCTGCCCGGCATCGACGGCGCGCTGGCCGTCGGGCTGGGCCTCGCCTTCCCCTCGTCGGCGGGAGTGTGGGACGTGCGCGCGGCCTACCCCGGCTCGGTCGGCACGGGCTTCTTCGCGACGCAGGGCGTCGTCGATCCCGACCTGTTCCTGCGCGCCGCGCTGCGCGACGCCGGCGGCAACGCGACGTCGCGCCGGCCGCGGCTCTCCGCCCTGGGCGGGCTGCCCGTGGGGGGCTCGCCGGCGGTGCCCGCGCTCGAGCCGCTCGACGTGCCCGCGGTGGCGCTGGTGGCCGTGGGCGGGCCGCTCGGGACGGACGCCAGCCTCGACCTCGCGGTCGACGACGTGCTTCCCGACGCGCTCGGCGAGCCCGGCCTGGTCGAGCTGCGGCTGCGCGACAGCGCGGGGGCCGTGTGGCACCTGTGGCGCGTCGACGCGCCCGACGGAGCCGCGACCCTGCCCGTGCACGTGCCCGACCTGACCGGCGGCGGGGGCGGGCGGCTCGCCTCGGGCGACCTCCAGGCGAGCGCGCAGGTGTGGGCCTGGCCCGACCTCGACCCGGCGGCTTTCCTGTGGAGCGACCTCGCGCGCGAGCACGACGCGTTCGCCGCCTCGGCCGAGGCCGTGGTCGCGACCCTGCCGTAGCGCGACCGCTCCGCCCGCGCGCGGCAACGGCGAATCCGCTCTCCGGGTGGCCGAGCGCGCCGGCTAGAATCCGCCCCCCGCCCGAACGCCGCACGAGGATGGACTCCATGATCCGCTCGCTCGCCGCCCTGACGCTCCTGACCCTCGCCGCCTGCACCACCCAGGGCTCGCGCGCGCGGGGTTTCGACGCGACCCGTGCGCTCCCCGCCGGGGGGCTCGGGAACCGTCACCCCGCCGACATCGCCGTCGCCCCGGTGCTGGACCAGACCGAGGGCGGGGCGCCGCGCGACCTCCTGCGCCAGGCGCTGTGCGAGGCGCTCGTCGACCGGCTCTACACGCCGCTCGACCTCGAGTACGTGGACGGCGCCTGGAGCGAGTCGGCCTTCCTGGGCGAGGTGCCGCCCGACGCGCTCCTGCAGGTCACGATCACGCGCTGGGACACTTCCCGGCTGTACTCGACCGGGACGCTGGTGGCCTCGGCCGACGTGCGCCTGTTCGAGGGCGGCCGGGCCGAGGGCGAAGCGCTGTGGGCGGTGGCGGTGCAGCGCAAGCTGGAGCTCGGCGACGGGCGCTCGCTCCCGCCGGGGATGCTGCGGACGGCCGAGAGCCGCGCGGTCGAGATCTTCTGCCGCGAGGCGCTCGAGGAGCTGCCCGCGCGCGACCCGGTCGCGGCCCACTCCTGATCCGGGGGCGCGGCCGCGCCATGCGGCCCCCGCGCGGGGGGTGCCGAGCCGTGCCGCTTGCCCCGCGGGGCTCGCTCGCTAGACTGCTGCCTCGGTCCGGACCCGGGCACTCCCCGGATCCGAGCCCGCACCGTTTCCCGCGGCGCCCCGGTGGCGCCGGACGGTGGGGGCGCACCCCGCTCCGGAGCCCCTTCCCCTGGAGCGCGGGCAAGTCGACCGGCCTCCGGCTGCCAGACGAGGAAGAGCCATGGCCATCACCGCCGAGCGCAAGAAGGAACTGATCCGCGAATACGCCCAGAAAGAGGGCGACACCGGCTCCCCCGAGGTCCAGATCGCGGTGCTCAGCGAGCACATCCGCAACCTGACCGAGCACCTCAAGGTGCACCGCAAGGACTTCACCTCGCGGCGGGGGCTCCTGATGATGGTGGGCCAGCGCAGCCGGCTGCTGCGCTACCTGCGCCAGCGCGACACGAGCCGCTACCAGGGGATCGTGCAGCGCCTCGGGCTGCGCCGCTGAGACGTGAGGTCCAGGGCGCTCCCGGACTCCCATCGCCCGCCGCCGGAGCGCGGCCGGCGCACGCCCGGGGCGTGCGCCCGGGGCGGCGGCCTGCGGCCGCGGGGGTCCACGGTCCGGCTCCACGGGAGCCCGGCCGCGGCGCGTCGTCGCATCGACGCGCCCGAAGGACGAACGACGAACGGGTGAACGAACGAGGAAGACGAAGAGGGCGGGCCCCGAGCGGTCCGCGAACGAGATGACGAACGACAGCTACGCCCGCGTGGAAGGCGAGTTCGCGGGGCGGACGATCACGATCGAGACGGGCCAGATCGCGCGCCAGGCCCAGGGCAGCGCGCTGGTGACCTACGGCGAGACGCAGTGCTTCGCGGCGGCCTGCATCGGCCCGGCGCGCGAGGACATCGACTTCTTCCCGCTGACCGTCGACTACCGCGAGAAGACCGACGCCGCGGGCAAGATCCCCGGCGGCTTCTTCAAGCGCGAGGGGCGCCCGACGACCAAGGAGATCCTGACCATGCGGTTGATCGACCGCTCCATCCGCCCGCTCTTCCCGAAGGGGATGAAGGCGGAGGTGCAGGTCATGAGCCGCGTGTTCGGCTACGACGGCGAGCAGTCGGCCGACGTGCTGGCGATGATCGCCTCGTTCGCCGCGCTGCACGTCAGCAACATCCCCTTCGAGCGCGCCCTCGGCGCGGTGCGCATCGGGCACCTCGACGGGCAGCTGGCCGGCATGCCGACCGACCTCGACCGGCGCGAGCGCTCGCGCCTCGATCTGGTCGTGGCCGGCCACGCGGACGCGGTCGTGATGGTGGAGGCCTCGGCCCGGGAGCTGCCCGAGGCGGAGATGATCGACGCGCTCGAGCGCGCGCACGCCGAGATCCGGAAGATCGTCGCGCTGGTCGAGGAGCTGCGCGAGCGGGTCGGGCAGCCGAAGCTCGAGTTCGTCGCGCCCAAGGCCGACCCGGTCGCCGAGGCCGAGGTGGCGCGCTACGGCGCGCGCATCAAGGACGCGCTCGCCACGAGCGGCAAGCACGAGCGCCACGCCGCGGTGGACGAGCTGAAGGCCGCCTGCATCGAGTCGCTGACGCGGGGCGTCGCGGACGAGAAGGAGCTCGCCAAGCGCACGAAGGAGGCCGGCGGCCTGTTCGACAAGCTCTCCAGCAAGCTCGAGCGCGAGCTGATCGTCGAGGGCCGGCGCGTGGACGGCCGCAGCTTCGACGAGATCCGCCCGATCACGATCGTGCCGGGCTTCATCAAGCGCCACCACGGCTCGGCGCTGTTCACGCGCGGCGAGACGCAGGCGCTGGTCTCGACTACCCTCGGCACGCCCGAGGACGAGCAGATCATCGACGGCATCGAGGAGGAGTACAAGAAGCGCTTCTACCTGCACTACACCTTCCCGCCGTTCAGCGTCGGCGAGACGCGCCGCATCATGGGCCCCGGCCGGCGCGAGATCGGGCACGGGATGCTGGCGGAGCGCGCGCTGGCGGCGGTGCTGCCGGGCGTCGAGCGCTTCCCCTACACCGTGCGCGTGGTCTCCGAGATCCTCGAGTCCAACGGCTCGTCCTCGATGGCGACCGTGTGCGGCGGCTGCCTGTCGATGATGCTCGCCGGCGTGCCGATCTCGCAGCCGGTGGCCGGCATCGCGATGGGCCTGATCCAGGAGGGCGAGCGGGTCGTGATCCTCTCGGACATCCTGGGCTCCGAGGACCACCACGGCGACATGGACTTCAAGGTCGCCGGCTCCGGCCTGGGCATCACCGCCCTGCAGATGGACATCAAGGTCAAGGGCGTGACGCGCGCGCTGCTCGAGCGCGCCCTGTCGCAGGCGCGCGAGGGCCGCGTGCACATCCTGAAGGAGATGCTGCGCGCCGTGCCGCAGCCGCGCGCGACCGTCCCCGATCACGCTCCCGCGATGGAGGTCATCAAGGTGCCCTCCGACCGCATCGGCTACCTGATCGGGCCCGGCGGCCGCACGATCAAGGGCCTGCAGGACCAGTTCAAGGTCAAGATCTCGGTCGCCTCCGAGGAGGGCGACGTGTCGGTCTCCGGCCAGGACCGCAAGCGCGTGTCGGAGGCCATCGACACGATCCGCGCCATGTGCGAGACGCCCAAGATCGGCACCCGCTACACCGGGACCGTGAAGAGCA
>CADEGS010000071.1 GCA_902826945.1 uncultured bacterium
GCCAGGCGCTCGCGCTGGGCGCGATCGGCGCCCTCGGCGGGCTCGCGACCGGCCTCGCCGTCGGCTGGGTGCTGGTCGCGGTCGTGAACGTGCAGTCGTTCGGCTGGAGCCTGCGCTTCGCGCCGCCCTGGGGCGCGCTCCTCGGGACGGTCGCGTGGGTGCTGCCGGCCTGCCTGGCGGCCGCGCTCCTGCCGGCGCTCGCGGCGATCGGTCGCGCGCGGGCGAGCGACCTGCGGGAGGAGCTGTAGTGCGCCGGCCCTGGACGCTCCTCGCCGTGCTCGCGCTCCTCACGGCGCCGCGCGCGCAGGAGGCCGCCGCCCCCGACGCCGCGTGGGAGCGCGTGCTCCCCGGCCGCGCGCTCGCCTGGCCCGCCGACCACGGCGCGCACCCCGCCTTCCAGAGCGAGTGGTGGTACCTGACCGCGCAGCTCGAGGACGCGGCGGGCCGGCGCTACGGCGCGCAGCTCACCTTCTTCCGGCGCGGCCTGGACGCGCGCCCGCCGGCGCCGGGGGACGCGCCGCTGCGCGCGCGCCAGGTGCTCGCCGGCCACCTGGCGCTGGCCGATCTCGCCGCGGGGCGCATGCGCTTCGCGGAGCGGCTGCGGCGCGCCGGCTCGCCGCTCGCGAGCGCGGCGACGGACGACCTGCGGCTCGTGCTCGAGGACTGGAGCCTCGAGCGCACGCCGCAGGGGCGGCTCGTCGCGCGCGCGGCGGATCCGGCGCAGGGACTCGAGCTCGCGCTGGAGCTCGCGCCCGCGAAGCCGCTCGTCTTGCACGGCGCGGGCGGCGTCTCGGCCAAGGGCCCCGAGCCGGGCAACGCCTCGGTCTACGCCTCGTGGACGCGGCTCGCGGCGCGCGGCACGCTCGCGAGCGGGCCGGGCGCGGCGCCGCTCGCGGTCACGGGCTCGGCCTGGTTCGACCACGAGTTCGGCTCGAGCGTGCTGCCGCCGGGCGTCGCCGGCTGGGACTGGCTCGGGCTGCAGCTCGACGACGGGCGCGAGCTGATGGCCTTCGTGCTGCGCGCCGAGGGCGGCGGCGCGAGCGCGGCCTCGGCCGCGACGCTCGTCGCGCGCGACGGGAGCGCGCGCGCGCTCGGCGCGGACGCCTTCGCGCTGCGCGCGCGCGGGCGCTGGACGAGCCCGCGCACGGGCGCGGTCTACCCGGCGGGCTGGACGCTCGCCGTGCCCGCGGAGGGGATCGCGCTCTCGATCGAGCCGCTCCTCGCCGACGCCGAGCTCGACGCGCGCGCCTCGAGCGGCGTCGTGTACTGGGAGGGGCCGGTGTCCGTGGCGGGCTCGGCGAGCGGGCGCGGCTACGCCGAGCTGACCGGCTACGCGGTCGACGCGGCGCCGCGCTTCTGACCCGTCACGCGGGCGGCTCGGGCAGGAGGGCGGCGCGCGCCGCGGCCTCGGCGTCCGCGAGCGCGAGCGGCCGCGCCTCGGCGCGCACGACGGCCAGGCCGCGCGCCAGCGCGACGATCTCGCGCAGCGTGCGGCCGCGCGGCGCGTCGGGCCACGGGCCGGGGAGCTCGCGCCACGCGAAGAGCGCGCCCGCCGCGGCGCGCGCGTAGCCCGCCTGGCGCGCGTTGTCGGTCTGGAACACGAAGAGGCCGTCCGGCCCGAGCGCGCGCCAGACCGCGAGCAAGACCTCCGGGCCGAGCTGCCGGCGCCCGGCGCGCATGCCCGCCTCGGGCGGGCGCGGGTGGTACAGGTGCACCTCGTCGAGCGAGCGCGGCGCGCAGCGCTCGAGCACGAAGGCGCTCGCGTCGCCCCAGGCGAGCTTGCAGTTCGTGAGCCCGCGCTGGCCGGCGCGCAGGCTGCCGAAGCGCACCGCCTGCGGCACGAGCTCGAGGCCCAGGTGGTCGCGCTCCGGGCGCGCCAGCGCCGAGGCGATCAGGAAGCGCCCGTTGCCGCAGCCCAGGTCGAGCACGCGCGGCGCGTCGCGCCCGAAGGTCGCGCGCCAGTCGAACGCAGCGCCGGGCGGGCCGAGCGCGGCGCGCGTGCGCGTCCAGCGCTCGCGCGGCAGCTTGCGCCCGGGGAACGGCACGCCGTGGCGGTTGTCGGTCGAGGGACGGCGCTCGGCCACGGGGCTCGCGCAGGCGCGCGGCGCCATTCGAGCACGCCACGGGCGCGCCGGTCCAGCCCGCCGCCGGCGCGGGCGCTCGCGCCCGGCGCAGGGGCCTTCCGCCGGAAAGCGTGGCGCCTCGCGCCGCCGGGACGTAGCCTCCGCCCGCGATGGCCGCGGACGGGGGAGAGCGCGCAGGGCCGCGCGCGGGGGGCGAGGCGTCCGGCGCCCGCCTGCCGCCCACCGCCTACGAGCTCGCCCCCGGCGAGCGCTACGAGCCGCCCTTCGCCGAGGCGGCAGAGGCGCGGCCGGCCGAGCTGACGCTCAAGGTCGTGCTCGCGGGCGTGCTGCTCGGGATGCTCTTCGGGGCGGCCAACACCTACCTCGGGCTGAAGGCCGGGCTGACGATCAGCACGTCGATCCCCGTCGCGGTGCTGACGGTCGTGCTCTTCCGCGTGCTGGCGCGCTTCGGCGTCGGGCACACGCTGCTCGAGGCGAACCTGTCGCAGACGATCGGCTCGGCCAGCTCGTCGGTCGCGAGCGGCGTCCTGTTCACGGTGCCGGCGCTCTTCCTGTGGCAGCTCTCGCCCTCCTGGCACCAGCTCACGCTGCTGTCGATGGCGGGCGGCCTGATCGGCGTGCTGGCGATGGTCCCCCTGCGGCGCTACCTGATCCGCGAGGAGCACGGGCGGCTGCCCTACCCCGAGGGCCTGGCCTGCGCCGAGGTGCTGGTCGCCTCGCAGGCGCGCGCGGAGCAGGCGCGGCCGGTCTTCCAGGGGCTGGCGGCGGGCGTGCTCTTCAAGCTGGTCGTGGACGGGCTGAGGGTCGTGCGCGGCACGTTCTCGCTCGCGCTGCCGGGCAAGGCGGCGCTGGAGGCGAGCGTCTCGCCGCCGCTCGTGGGCGTGGGCTACGTGCTCGGGATCCGCGTCGCGAGCGTCATGGTCGCGGGCGGGCTCCTGTCGTCGCTCGTCCTGATCCCGGCCATCGCCTGGTGGGGCGCGGGGCGCACGGCGCCGACCTTCCCCGAGGAGACGCTGCTGATCCGCGACATGTCGGCCGGACAGATCTGGGACCGCTACGTGCGCTACATCGGCGCCGGCGCGGTCGCGACGGCGGGCCTGCTGACGCTCGTGCGCTCGATCCCGACGATGATCGTGTCGTTCCGGCTGGCGCTCGGCCGGCTGCGCGCGAGCCCGGCGGCGGGCGCGGCGGAGGAGCGCACCGACCGCGACCTCTCGCTCGGCACCGTCGGCCTGGGCGTGGGCGCGGTCGTGGCGCTCCTGACGCTCGTGCCGGGCGTGCTCGGCTACCTCGACTCGGTGCCGGCGCGGCTGGTGGCGGCGCTGCTCGTGGCCGTCTTCGCCTTCTTCTTCGTCACGGTCAGCGCGCGCATCGTGGGGCTGGTCGGCGTGACGTCGAACCCGACCTCGGGCATGACGATCGCGACCCTGCTGGGCACGAGCACGGTGTTCCTGGCGCTGGGCTGGACCGACACGCTGGGCAAGGCCAGCGCGCTGATGGTCGGCACGGTCGTGTGCGTCGCGGCCTCGATCGCGGGCGACACCTCGCAGGACCTGAAGACCGGCTTCCTGCTCGGCGCCACGCCGCGCCAGCAGCAGATCGGCGAGCTGATCGGCGTGGTGACCTCGGCCGGCGTGGTGTGCCTGGTCGTGATGCTCCTGCACCAGAGCGTCGAGGGCGGCCTCGGCGGCCCGCAGCTCCCGGCGCCGCAGTCGGCGCTGATGAAGCTCGTGATCGACGGCGTGCTCGACCAGGACCTGCCCTGGACGCTGATCGGGATCGGCGCGGGCATCGTGCTCGTGGCGCTCGCGCTGCGCCAGCCGGTCCTGGCCTTCGCGGTCGGCGTCTACCTGCCGCTGTCCACGATGGGCGCGGTCTTCCTGGGCGCGCTCGTGCGCCACCTCGTGACGCGCGGCGTGCCGCGCGCGGAGGCCGAGCGCCGCCGCGAGCAGGGCGTCCTGTTCGGCTCCGGGCTGGTCGGCGGCGGCGGCCTGGCGGGGGTCGTGCTGGCGCTGTGGGTGGCGCTCTCGGGCGGCCGGCGCATCACGGGGTTCGCGCCCGCGCTGAGCGAGCCCTGGCAGGAGGCGCTGGCGCTCGCGACGCTGCTGCTCTTGCTCGCGCTCTTGCGCGCCGCCGCCGTGAAGCGCGCGGCCTGAGCCGGCCGGCCGGGCCGCCCTTGCAAGAGCTCCGTTCGGGAGCGCCGCGGCCGCGGGAGCGCGGCGCCCGCGCGTGCTACCCTGCCGCCCCGGAGGTTCCCCGCATGAAGCCCGCGCCGACCGTCCTCTCGCTCTCCGCCGTCCTCCTCGCGCTCGTCGCGTGCGCCGCGCCGGAGACCGCCGGCTCGCTCGCGGTGCCGCGACCCGGCGCGCCCGGCGCGGGCGAGGCGCTCGCGCCCGCCGAGAAGCGCGCCTTCACGATCCCCGACTACTACCGCGTGCAGCAGGTCGGCGCGCCGGCGCTGAGCCCCGACGGCGCGCTGGTCGTGTTCCAGGTGCGCCACTACGACCTCGAGGCGGACAAGAGCTGGACCGACCTGTGGCGCATGCAGGTCGACGGCAGCGGCCTGCGGCAGATGACGCAGGGCGAGCACCAGGACTCGGGCCCGCGCTTCACGCCCGACGGGCGCTCGATCCTGTTCACCTCGAACCGCGCCGGAGCCTCGCAGCTCTTCGTCATGCCCGTGGACGGCGGCGAGCCGCGCCAGCTCACGCGCTTCCCGACCGGCGTGTCGGACCCGGTGCTCTCGCCCGACGGGCGCTTCGTGGCGGTCAGCGCCGAGGTGTACCCCGAGGCCGGCATCGACGCGCAGAAGAACGAGGAGCCCGAGGGCAAGCTCTCGGTGCACGTCGCCGACGCGCTGCTCTACCGGCACTGGACGAGCTGGCGCGACGGGCGCGCGACGCACGTCCTGCTCGTCGACGCGCAGACGGGCGACGTGCTGAAGGACCTCACGCCCGGCCCCTGGGACGCGCCGACCTTCTCGCTCGGCGGCGGGCACGGCTACGCCTTCTCGCCCGACGGCAAGGAGCTCTGCTTCGTCTCGAACCGCGACCCCGACCCCGCGGAGTCCACCAACGCCGACCTGTGGGTCGTGCCGGTCGAGGGCGAGGTCACCGAGCAGAGCGCGCGCAACCTCACCGACGCGAACGACGGCTGGGACGGCGCGCCGGCCTGGTCGCCCGACGGCCGCTGGATCGCCTACGTCAGCCAGGCCACCCCGGGCTACGAGTCGGACCTGCGCCGCCTGGCGCTGCTCGAGCGCGCCACGGGCGAGGTGCGCTACTTGACCGAGCGCGACGGCTTCGACGACTGGGTGGGCGAGATCGCCTGGGACGGGAACGACGCGCTGGTCTTCAGCGCCGACCGCCAGGCGCGCAACCCGCTCTTCCGCCTGCCGCTCGCCGGCGGCGAGCCGCGCCAGCTCTTCGTGCACGGGCAGATCGACGCCTGGGAGCTCGCGCCGGGCGGGCGCGTGCTCTTCGCCGCGCGCTCGGTCGGCGACCCGCACGAGCTCTGGAGCGCGGCGCTGGAGGGCGGCCGCGCGACGCAGCTCACGCGCTTCAACGACGCGCTCGAGGCGGAGGTCGACATCCGGCCGGCCGAGGAGCTGTGGGTCGAGGGCGAGGACGGGAACCGGCTGCACGTGTTCCTGGTCAAGCCCCACGGCTTCGACCCCGCGAAGCAGTACCCGCTGATCCTGAACGTGCACGGCGGCCCGCAGTCCCAGTGGACCGACGCCTTCCGCGGCGACTGGCAGGTCTACCCCGGCGCCGGCTACATCGTCGCCTTCGCCAACCCGACCGGCTCGAACGGCTACGGTCAGCCCTTCTGCGACGCGATCGCCGGCGACTACGGCGGGCGCGTCTACCGCGACCTGATGCGCGTCACGGACGCGCTCGAGGAGCTCCCCTACGTGGACCCCGAGCGCATGGGCGCGATGGGCTGGTCGTACGGCGGCTACATGATGATGTGGATGCAGGGCCACACCGACCGCTTCCGCTGCCAGGCGGCGATGATGGGCATCTTCGACACGGCCGCCTTCTACGGCGCCACCGAGGAGCTGTGGTTCCCCGAGCACGACCTCGGCATCCCGTGGGAGGACCCCGAGGCCTTCGCGCGCTGGTCGCCCTCGAGCTACGTCGAGCGCTTCCAGACGCCCGCGCTCGTGCTGACGGGCGAGCTCGACTACCGCTGCCCGTACACGCAGAGCCTGGCGTACTTCACCGCGCTGCAGAAGCGCGGCGTGCCCTCGCGCCTGGTCGTCTTCCCCGAGGCGGGGCACTGGCCGAGCTGGCGCGAGATGGCGTTCTACTACGCCGCGCACCTCGACTGGTTCCACCGCTGGCTGGGCGGCGCGCCGCCGCCGCGCGACCTGCACGCCTACCAGCGCGCGAAGAGCTGGTCGAAGTCCGCCCCGCCGGCGGGCGCCGGCACCTGACCCGGCCCGCCTCCGTTGCGCGTTCCGCGGGCCTCCTCTAGGCTCCGGAGCGCGTCCCCGAGCCACCACCCCCGCCGCCGGCACCGTCCGGCCGAGGTCCCCGCATGCCCACGCTCCCCGCCGGACTCCGCGCCGCGCTCCTCGTCGCCTCGCTGTGCGCTCCCTCCCTCGCCCAGAAGGCCCGGCCGCAGGCGGAGCCCGGGCCGCGCGTGGTCGGCGTCGCGCTGCCCCTGGCGCTCGAGCCGGACCTCGCGCGCGCCGGCCAGAGCGCGGCCGGCCTCGTGTGGGGCGACCGACTGCTCGTGCCGAAGGCGAGCTTCCTGAAGGCGCACCTGGTCGACGTCAACCTGCGCGCCGGCGACGTCCTCACGCTGCGCACGGGCTCGGGCGCGCTCGTGGACACGATCCGCGGCCGCGGGCCGAAGGGCGAGGGCAGCTTCTGGGCGCTCTCGGCCTTCGGCGAGGAGCTCCTGCTCGAGCTCTCCTTCGCACGCCCCTACGACGAGGCGCCCTTCCGCGTCGATCAGGTGCTGGTCGGCGACGACTCGATCTTCGACCCGGCACAGTCGCCCGAGAGCATCTGCGCGCCGGAGGACTACGACGACGTGATCTGCTACCAGTCCGACGCGGGCAAGTGGCAGAACGTGATGGCCTCGGTGGGCGTGATGAGCGTCGGCGGCAACCCCGCCACGGCGCTCTTCTGCTCCGGCTCGAACGTGTCGCCGTCGAACTACGTGCTGACGAACGCGCACTGCCTGGGCTCGCAGCTCGACTGCGACTCGACCGAGTACGTGTTCCGCTACTGGCGCCAGGCCTGCAACACCGGCGCGCCGGCGACGACGAACTGGCAGGGCTTCCGCTGCGACGAGCTCGTGGCCTTCAGCCCGATCGGCGACTGCGACCCGACGCTCTCGGCGCTGGACTTCGCGCTGACGAGCGTGATCGGCGACCCGGCCGCGACCTTCGGCTACGTGCGTCCCGACCCGGTGCGCCTGACCGACGGCGAGGCGATCTACATCGTCCAGCACCCCGACGGGCGCCCGCACGAGATCGCGCACGGCAGCGGCCCGGACGTGGACGTCGCCGGCACGACGCTGCGCTATTACGACACGCTCGACACCGAGGGCGGCAGCTCCGGCTCCCCGATCTTCCGCGAGTCGGACGACCGCATGGTCGCCCTGCACCACTGCGGCGGCTGCGAGACGCTCGGCGTGGGGAACCGCGGCATGCTGATGGCCGACATCTACCCGCTGATCGCCGACTTCCTGTGCACGACCGCCGTCGAGGTGCAGGCGCAGGCCTCGGCCGCGCCGGTCGAGGTGCTGGGCAACGGCGACGCGGTGATGGACCCGGGCGAGACCTGGAGCTTCGTCCCCGCGGTGCGCAACCTGGCCTGCTCGGACGTGGCCTACGACGTGCGCGCGCGCGTGCGCGTCAACCCGGCCTCGACCGCGTCGGTGCACCTGCTCCAGCGCGCCGTCGCCTTCGGCGACGTCGGCCCCTCCTCCAGCGCGGGCGCCTCCCCGGTGCGCTTCCAGATCGCGCGCGGCAGCCCCTGCGGCGCGACCGTCGTGCTCGACCTGGTCGAGGTCGAGTCGATGGGCGTCGGCCTCTTCCCCGACGCCCCGGCCGTGGTCTCGCACTCCGTCGGCCTGGAGCCCTTCGCGACGGTCTTCCTCGACGACTTCAGCGGCGGCGGCGGCGCCTGGACGATCGTGAACGGCGGCACCGGCAGCGGACCCGCCAGCACCTGGACGACCACGAACCCCGGCGGACGCTCGCTCGGCCTCGTGGCGCCGATGTTCATCGCCGACTCCGACGAGCTCGGCACCGGCCTCTCGATGGACGAGGAGCTCGTCTCGCCCGCGGTGGACTGCACCGGCCAGGCCAGCGTGCGCCTCCAGTACCGCCACGACTTCCACTGGTACTCGGGCGGGCAGAACGAGAAGGGCGACGTGCAGGTGCGCTCCTCCCTGACCGGCGGCGCCTGGACGACCGTGGCCGGCTACGCGGGCGCCGACGCCAGCGGCGTCGTCACGCTCGACGTGAGCGCGCAGGCCGCCGGCGCGGCCGACGTGCAGGTGCGCTTCCACTACTACGACGCGGTCTACGAGTGGTGGTGGGCGGTGGACGAGGTGTACCTGCTCGGCAGCCAGGGCTTCGTCTGCGACGTGTTCGACGTCGGCCTGCGCGGCGGCAAGCAGCCGCGGTAGGTCGCGCGGCGGGCCGGGAATCCTCGCGCCCGCGAGGGTCCCGGCCCCGGCCGCTCAGGCCTCGGCCAGCCGGTCGTACGCGTGCAGCCGCAGGCGCTCGACCAGGGCGCGGAAGAGCGCGATGCCGCGCACGCTGTTGCCGTGCTCGTCGAGGCGCGGGGCGTAGCTCGCGAGCCCGCCCAGGCCGGGGACGACGACCAGGATCGCGCCCGCGATGCCGCTCTTCGCCGGCAGGCCGACGGCGAAGGCCCACTCCCCGGAGAAGTCGTACATGCCGCACGAGCTCATCAGCGAGAGCACGTGGCGCACCGTGTCGGCGCGCAGCACGCGCTCGCCGCCCTGCGGGCACACGCCGCCGCGCGCCAGCGTGGCGGCCACCAGCGCGAGCTGCTCGGCCGTGCTCTGGATCGAGCAGCACTGGAAGTAGAGCTCGAGCGTCGCCGCCAGGTCCGTGCCGCGCGGGAAGGCGCCGTGCTCGCGCAGGAAGTGCGCGATCGCGCGGTTGCGGTCGGAGTGCTCGCGCTCGGAGAGGAACACCGCGTTGTCGAAGCCCGGCCGCTCGCCGCCGCACAGCCGCGACCAGCCCGCGCTGGCGTGCTCGAAGCGCTCGGCGCTCCCGAGGTCGGCGCGCAGGAGCGAGCAGCACACCAGCGCGCCGGCGTTGATCATCGGGTTGAAGGGCAGCCCGCGGTCGTCGAGCGTGATCGCGTTGAAGCCGTGGCCGCTCGGCTCCCAGCCGACGTGGCGGTGCACCGCCGCCGCGCCGTGCTCCTCGAGCGCCAGCGCGTAGCCGACCGGCTTCCAGCACGACTGCACGCAGAAGGGCACGCGCGCGTCGCCCAGCGCGAAGCGGCGGCCGTCCAGGCCGCAGGCGGCGACGCCGAAGAGCTCCGGGTCGACCAGCGCCAGGCGCGGGATCTGGCGCGAGACAAGGCCGCCCGTCGCCGCGCGCGCGGCGGGGAAGAGCTCCCCCAGCGCCTCCTCGAGCTCGGCGAAGCGCGGACGCCCGGCGTCGGAGCGCATCGGCGGCACGGTACGGTCGAGGGGCCGGGCCCGCAATCCGCTCGGGGCAGGCTGGCGCGGAGCCTCGCCCGCGGGGCCGGACGACGCTCGAATGGAGGCCTGCGGGCCGCGTAGGAGCGACGGCCATCGGCCCGCGCGGACGACCCCACCCCAGAAGCCACCCATGAAGCAACGCGAACGCTCGCGCGAGATCCCGCTCTCCCCCCTGTCCGGCTGGGCCGTGCTCGGCGCCTGGCTCGTCGTCGAGGCGCTCCTGGTGACGGTCCTCGTCCAGCGCGCCACGCCCGACGGCCTGCAGGCCGTGCTGGGCATCCTGGCGGCGCTCGCCTTCTTCCTCCCGCTGCCCGGCTACTACGTCGTGACCCCCAACACGGGGCGCGCGATGGTGCTCTTCGGCCGCTACCGCGGGACGGTGCGCCAGGAGGGCTTCTGGTGGACGAACCCCTTCACGCTCAAGAAGCGCGTGTCGCTCAAGGCGCACAACGTCGCCAGCGAGACGATCAAGGTGAACGACCTGTCGGGCAATCCGATCGAGATCGGCGCCGTGGTCGTGTGGCAGGTCGTGGACACGGCGCAGGCGCTGTTCGACGTCGAGGACTACGGGAGCTACGTGGACATCCAGATCGAGACGGCGGTGCGCCAGCTCGCGAGCCGCCACCCCTACGACGAGAACCAGGGGCACGACGACGTCGTGTCGCTGCGCGGCGACAGCGACCAGGTCTCGGCCGAGCTGCAGTCCGCGCTGGGCGAGCGCCTGGAGCGCGCCGGCATCGGCGTGGTCGAGGCGCGCCTCTCGCACCTCGCCTACGCGCCCGAGATCGCCTCGGCCATGCTCCAGCGCCAGCAGGCGCAGGCGATCATCGCCGCGCGCCAGAAGATCGTCGAGGGCGCCGTCGGCATGGTCGAGCAGGCGCTGGCCGAGCTCGGCGCGCGCGGCGTCGTGCAGCTCGACCCCGAGCGGCGCGCGGCGCTGGTCGGGAACCTGCTGGTCGTCCTGTGCGGCCAGGCGACGCCGCAGCCGGTGATCGGCACCGGCGGGCCGCTCTGAGGCCCGCGCCTCAGCTCGCGCCGGAGAGCTCGTCCAGCCGCGCCTGGAGCGTCTCGAACGCGCGCTCCAGCGCGGCGACGCGGGCCTCGAGCGAGGTCCCGGCCGGCGCGGCGGCGGGCGGCCCCAGGCTCGGCGTCGCCGGCGCGCTCGGGCGGCCGGCGGCCGCCGCCGCGCGCGCCTGCGGGCAGAGCCGCTGCGCGTAGCGCTCCGCGCGCGAGCCCGGCGCGGGCTCGAGGCGCTCCGCGAAGCCGCGCGCGAGCAGGGGCGAGAGCAGCGCCAGGAGGTCCGGCAAGCTCTCCACGGGGACCATGCGGCTGACGCGCGCGCGCAGCTCGCCCGCCGACTGCGGACCGCGCAGCAGGAGCTCGGAGAGCACCGCCAGCGGCCCGTCGGCGAGGCCCAGCGCCTCGCCCGCGGTGTGGCGGAACTTCTCGACGCGGCTGCCCGCCGCCATCACGCGCCCGGCCAGGTGCTTCTGCACCAGGCCGCCCATCGCGACCTCGACCTCGGGCTGGGTGAAGCTCGTCACCGGGTCGCGGTTCGAGCGCTGGTTGCAGCCGTTCGTGGCGGCGTTGAAGGACAGCGGGTACTGCTCGGGCGTCGTCAGGGCCTTCTCGACCAGGACGCCGAGGAGGCGCGCCTCGATCTCCAGCAGGACGGGCGGCTCTGCGCTCATGCCCGCCAGTCTGGGATCCGCCCCGGCGCTAGTCGAGGGCCGCGGCGAGCGAGCGCGCGAGCGCGGCGCGGAGCGCGCGCCACGGGCCGCTCGGGCCGCGCGGGAAGCGCTGCGAGACCTCGAGCTCCAGGCCCAGGTAGCGCGGGCCGAGCCGCGCGCGCAGCGCGGTCGTCAGGCCGTCGGCGTCGCCCCGGTAAGGATGGTTGCGCCGCAGGCGCAGCGCCGGGTCGAGCGCGCGCAGGCGCGCCAGCCAGGCCTGCGCCAGGGCGCGCTCGCGCGCTCGCGCGGGGTCGTAGAGCAGCGCCACGTCCGTGCGCCGGTCCCGGCCGGCCAGGACCGGCGTGAACGAGTGCACGCCGACGTGCAGCACGCGGCCGTGGCGCTCCAGGGCCGCGCGCACGAGCGCCTCGACGCGCGCGCGGTGCGGCGCCCACCAGCGCTCGAGCAGCGCCTCGCGCTCCTCGGGCGGGAGCGCGGCCGACCAGCGCGAGAGGACGCGCGGATGGTGGCGCGAGCGGTTCGTGTCCACCAGGAGGCGCGTCACGCGCGTGGCCGCGAGCGGCGCGCCGAGCGCGCGCGCGAGCGCGCGCGCCAGCACGAGCGCGCCCGGGTCCGAGCCGCGGTGCGTCGCGAGCGCCGCGCGCGCGCCGCGCAGGAGCGCGGCGTAGCCCGGCGGCACGAGCGCGCCCGCGTGCTCGCAGCTAAGGACGAGCGCGAGGGGCTTGCCCATGGAACAGCCGGCCCGCCGCCAGGCAGTCGGCCAGCTCGGCGTAGACCGCGTGCAGCCGCTCGCGCGCGGGGCGCGGGCCGAGCGCCGCGAGCAGGCGCGTCGCGAGCGGGCCGCGCGCGAGGATCGTCTCGAGCGGCGGGCCGAGCTCCGCCGGCGGCGGCGGCAGCTCGTCGAGCAGCGCGCGCCACAGCGCGCCCGCGGCGAGCGGCGCGCGCCGCCCGAGGAGCGCGAGCAGCGCGGGGTCGGAGACCGGCGCCGCCGGCCCGCGCTCGCCCGTCGCCGCGAGCAGCGCGACCAGCGGGGCGCTCGGCAGCGCGCGCTGCGCGGCGCCGTCGCTCCAGCGCTCCTCGACGAGGGCGCGCACGAGCGCGGCCACCGCGGCCACCGTCGCCAGGTCGGCCGCCGGGCACTCCTGCTGGTCCTGCAGGCGCAGCTCGATCGCGCCGCGGTCGAAGCGCGCGATCGCGCCGCGCGCGTTGATCCACTCGCGGCCGCCGAACACCTCGCCCTCGGGGAAGCGCGCCAGCGCCTCCTGGATCGGCGCCAGCACGCGCGCGCGGTAGGCCTCCTCGGTGAAGATCGGCTCGGGGATCACCTCCCCCGCCATGCTCGGCACGCGCTCGGCGTTCTTCTTGTAGTGCTCCAGGCGCCCGTCGAGGCGGCCGCTGGGCGCGCCGCGCTCGACCGGCGAGGCCGCGGCCAGGGCCGGCACGAGCGGCAGCGCGATGCGCGCCGCCGCCATCAGGCGCCCGAACTCGTCGTCGTCGGCGAAGGGCAGGTTGAGGTGCACGCTCTGCACGTTGGCCCAGCCGTGGCGGCGACAGTCGAAGACGCGGTCGTAGGCGCGGTAGACCTCGGCGTACTCGTGCGGCCACAGCTCGGTCTCGCGCGCGGGGTCCATCCAGGGGTGCATGCCGCCCGGCAGCAGGCGCGCGCCGAGCGGCGCCAGCAGCCCCTCGATGCGCCCCACGCTGGCCTGAAAGGCCGCCGCCAGGCCGTCGAGCGCGGGCGCGGGCCCGTTCGTCTTGAGCTCGATCACGTGCCGCACGAGCTCGTTCGACCAGGCGATGGGGCCCTCCTCGTGGTCGCCCGCGCCGGGGCCCTCGACGGCTTCCAGCAGCCGGTCGGCGATCGGGCGCACGTCGAGCGTGCGCGCGTCCACCAGCATCAGCTCGATCTCGACGCCGTAGGCCGAGAACAGGGAGAGCGCGCTCACTCGTCCCCCTCCGAGCCCTTGCGCGCCTCGACCCGCGCCAGGAAGACGCGCATGATGCGGGTGTAGAGCTCGCCCTTGAGGATCGCGTCCTCGTAGCCGGCGTCGAGGTTCGGGTTGTCGTTCACCTCGACCACGACCACCTTCTTGCCGAACTGCTTGAGGTCGACGCCGTACAGGCCGTCGCCGATCGTGGACGCGGCGCGCAGCGCGGCCGACAGCACGCGCTTGGGCACGGCCTCCATCGGCCAGGTCTCGACGCGGCCGTAGGTCGTGGTGCCGCTGCCGCGGCTGACGATCTGCCAGTGCCCGGGCGCCATGTGGTAGCGGCAGGCGTACAGCGGCTCGCCGGCCAGGATGCCGACGCGCCAGTCGAACTCGGAGGGCACGAACTCCTGCACCAGCACGAGGTCCGACTCCTCGAGCACCTTGCGCCCCTCCTCGACAAGCTCCTCGCGCGTCTCGCACTTCACCACGCCGCGCGAGAAGGAGCTGTCGGGCACCTTGAGCACGCACGGCAGCCCGACCTCGCGCACGATCGCGTCGGGGTCGATCTCGCTGCCCACGAAGGTCACCGGCGTCGGGACGTCGCGCTCGGCGAAGGCCACCGCCTGGTAGACCTTGTTCGAGCAGCGCAGGATCGACTCGGGGTCGTCGATCACGACCAGCCCCTCCGAGGCGGCGCGCTGGGCGAAGCGGAAGGTGTGGTGGTTGATCGCGGTCGTCTCGCGGATGAAGAGCGCGTCGAACTCGGGCAGGCGGCTGTAGTCGTCGCGGTCGATGACCTCGACCTCGAAGCCGACGCGCTCGCCGGCGGCGGCGAAGCTCTTGATCGCGCGCTTGTTCGAGGGGTTCGGCTCGGCCTTCTCGTCGTACAGGATCGCCAGGGCGAAGCGCTGCTTGCGCGCCGTGCGCACGCGCAGGTGGCGGCGCGAGAAGTACTCGCGGGCGGTGTCGAGCACGAAGGGCACGTGCTCCTCGGGCACGTCGCGCGCCGAGATCGGCGAGACCGAGGCCAGGCGCCAGCGCCCGTTGCGCACGAACTGGGCGCGCAGGAGCGGCGCCTGGAAGGCGCCGAACAGGCGCTGCGCCAGGCGCTCGTAGCGCGCCGCCAGGTTGCGGCCGAAGTAGATGCTGAGCGTGAAGCGCCCCGAGCGGATCTGCGCCAGCGCCTTCTGGATCAGGTCGTCCAGGTCGTCGTCCACGTCGCGGATCAGCGCCCGGCTCTTCATGTCCAGCAGCGTCATCAGGCTCGGGAACGCGCGCTGGCGGCGCGCCGTGGCGAGCAGCGAGACGTAGTAGCCGGCGCTCTGGTAGCGGTACGAGCGGCACAGGTTGAAGACGCGCGCGCCGCGCGCCTTGCTCCAGCGCGCGCCCGTCAGGTAGTCGTCCGACTGGACGACCTCCACGCCCTCGATCTCCATCGGCCAGTCCGAGGACTTGCTGACGACGACGATCGTCTCCATCGCGTCAGGCCGCCCGCCGCGGCGCGAGCAAGAGCAGGTTGGCGTCGAAGGTCAAGACGCCCAGGTAGATGGCGCCGATCACGCGGTCGATGCGGACGCGGTAGGTGTGCGTCTGGGACAGGGGGTTGGGTTGCTGCGGGTCGCTCACGAAGATCTCCCGGGCGGCGCTGTCGTAGCCCGACAGCACGACGAAGTGGCCGACGGGCTCGCCGCGCACGTCGTCCTCGACCTCGTCGTGCGGGCGCTCGCGCATGGCGCGGTAGAGGAACGTCGCGCTCAGCCCGGTGATCACGGGCAGGCGCCTCTTCAGGATGTCGCGCAGCAAGGACGGGCGCAGGTCGTCGTAGTCGATGCGCCCGCCCCGCTCGAGCAGCTCGGCGTACGCGCCGCTCGCCTCGGCCACGCGCGAGCCCGCGCGCGCCGCCATCTGCGCCGCCAGGAGGTCGCGCAGCGGCCGCGCGCCGGGCAGGAACCAGGTCGGGTCGAACACCTGCAGGTTCCAGGTGATGATGCGCGCGTCGTAGCCGCGCGCCAGCGCGTGGTTCGCGAGGTGCACGCCCAGCGTGCCGCCGGTCTCGACGCGCGGCACCTCGGACAGCAGGCGCTCCATGCCGACGTCGTCGCCGAAGAAGCGGTACACCGCGTCCAGGCAGGTCGGCCCGCAGGTCCTGTCGTCGGGCTGCGGACGCATGTCGATCGCGATCGGCTCGCTCAAGGCGGGTCGGGCTCCGTGGCTCAGCGGTGCGGGAGGAGGGAGATCACGATGTCGGCGGCGATCAGGACGATGATGACCCACTCCAGGATCTCGGAGCGCCGGCGGCTGGCGACCTCCTCGAGGCGCGAGTAGATCCCGTGCAGGACCTGGAGCTTGCGCTGGATCGAGGCGTCCCACTCCGCGAAGTAGAAGCGCTCGGACGCCGTGCGGTACAGCCGCGCCAGGTAGTCGTCCCCCAGGAACTTGGAGGCGTTGTCGATGCTGTCGTGCAGGACGGCGTTGTCCGCCTCGAGCCGCGCCAGGCGCTCGAGCTCGCGGCTCTGCGGCACCAGCCCGCGCAGCCCGCCGCGCATGCGGCGCAGGGAGACGTAGGCCTCGTCCACGCCGCGCCCGACCTGCGCCTCCAGGAAGCGCAGCTCGAGCAGCTCGATCGTCGTGAACTCGAGCACGCGGCGCTCGTCCTCGGTGTCCTCGCCCAAGAGCACCGCCCCCAGCCAGTCGACGTAGCAGGCGTCGCCCTCGGCGTAGGAGACCTCGTTCGCGAGCGCGTTCTCGACCTCCTGCGCCGAGAGCTCGCCCGGCTCCGCGCGCAAGAGGCGCGCCAGGTCGCGCCGCGAGGGCACCACGCCCTCCTCCGGACGCACCTGGAAGATCAGGTAGTCCTCGACCTCGTCCGCCACGCCGGGCTGGAGCAGCGCGTCCCCCAGCGCCTCGACGACGCGCCCGCAGACCTCGCGCGAGCGCGAGCGCAGGTCCTCGTTCGCGTACAGGCAGGCCGCGAGCCCGACCAGGTCCTCCATGCTCGCGCGCACCGGGATGCGCCACTGCACGCCCAGCGCGCCGAAGGACCACAGCGTCACCTCGGTGCCCTCGCCGGTGGCGAAGGCGCCGACCGGCCGCTCTGCCTCGGGCAGGCTGACGCGCAGCGGCCGGACCATGGGCTCGGTCCCGAGCGCGGCGCGGTGCTTGTGGCGGAAGGTCGCCTTGTGGACCGGGCTCGACAGGCGCGACTCGGCCCGCGAGAGCGCGATCTCGCGCCCCACGTCGAAGGCGAACAGGGCGTGGCAGGTGCCTCGCAGCATCGCGGAGGAGCGCGTCGCGCTCCCCGGTAGCACACCGACCGCGGCGGTCGAAGTCCAGCGCCAAGGCCCTCAGTCGGCCGGCGCCTCGCTCGGCGCGCGCTCCGCGTCGAGCCGGTGCGCCTTGCGCCCCCCGCCGACGTGGGCGCGGGCCGGCACGACGCCCCCGATCAGGAGCTCGGCCATGTCCAGCGAGCGGTCCACCAGCGCGCGCGTGCCCGCGCGCAGCGCCTCGCTCCTCTGCACGTGGCGCACGTTGTTCTCCATGTCCTCGGCGCTCCAGCCGCGCGAGTGCGCGACGTAGGGGAACTGCGGGAACTGGCAGCCGACCTCGGCGAAGAAGCCCATGAGCTGTCCGGCGACGCCCTGCACGTTGTCCTGCCCCCCGGTGATCACGAAGGCCGCGACCTTGCGCGCCAGCAGGTGCTTGCCGGCGATCGTCTCCTGGTTCTGCACGCAGTTCATGCGCTCGACCATCTTGTAGTACAGGCTGCTGGCCGCGCCCCAGCGGATCGGCGTCGCGATCAGGACGACGTCGGCCCAGTGCACGATCGCCTCGTAGACCCGCTCCATCTGGTCGGCCGGGTCCATCTGCGTGATCGAGCAGGGCCAGGTGCAGGCGCGCGCGCTCTTCGAGTAGTAGCCCTCGCAGTGGCGGAAGGAGAGCTCGCGCAGCCGGATCGTGCGCGTCTCGGCGCCGCGCGCGGCCGCGGCGTGCTCGAGCGCGGTCTCGAGCAGCGCGTCGGAGGTGCTGTAGCGCGGCAGCGCGCCGTCCATGGCGGTGGTCGAGATCCCCACCACGCGCACCGGGCCGTCGGCGCGCACGACCGGCCGCGCCAGCGGGTGCGGCGCGTGCGGCTTGCGCGAGCGCTTCGTGCCGCGCCCGGCGGCCACCCACACGCGCCCGCCCTCGACCTTGACCGGGTAGCTCGGGACGCGGTCCTCCTCGTAGCCCGGCTCGCCCTCGCCGGTCGCGCAGTGGAACTTCCAGCCGTGCCAGGGGCAGACGAGGTAGTCGCCGTGCAGCGTGCCCTCGCCGAGCGGCCCGCCGACGTGGTTGCAGGTCCCGGCCAGCGCGTGGAACGCGCCGTCCTTGCAGACGAGCGCGAGGCGCTTCTTGCCGACCGAGACGGGCTGCACGGCGTGGCGGCGCAGCTCCTCGACCGGCCCGAGGTCGTGCCAGCCGTCGGGGTCGCTCGGGCGGTCGGTCGGGCGTTCCATCGCTCGCTCCTGCGGGGCGGCCGGCGTCCTGGAGGCTCGCGCGGAGGCCCGCGCGGCGCCGGGCCCGCGAGCCTAGCGCCCCGGCGGGCCCGCGCCAGGACGCGCCCCCGCGGCGCGCTCTCGTCCGCGCCCCCCCCCGCC